>JBLHPA010000005.1:0-54847 GCA_047628235.1 Moritella sp. | reverse complement strand
GTTTTTCAAAGTATTTAATACATTAACTCTATCAGGAAGTAACTATGTCGACTCAGTTTAACTACTGTCAAAGTGCACTCAATGTGATCGATATTGAAAAAAATGCCATTGCTCAGTTAAGTCAATATATTGATGATAACTTTGCCGCTGCCTGCGAATTGCTTTTCAACTGTCAAGGTAAAGTGATCGTTACCGGAATGGGTAAGTCCGGGCACATTGCGAAAAAAATAGCGGCAACATTAGCCAGTACCGGTACCCCTTCGTTTTTTGTTCACCCGGGTGAAGCAAGCCACGGCGACCTCGGTATGATAGCAAGAGAAGACGTGGTGATCGCCATTTCTAACTCCGGCGAATCTAATGAAATCTTAGCGCTATATCCGGTACTGAAACGGCTCAGCATTCCAGTCATAGCTATGACGGGTAATACCAACTCGACGATGGCCCGTGAGGCGCAGATAAGCTTATGCTGTAAAGTAGAACAAGAAGCCTGTCCACTGGGCTTAGCGCCCACCTCAAGCACCACTGCGACCTTGGTTATGGGCGATGCGATAGCGGTAGCGCTACTCGAAGCCAAGGGGTTTACGGCTAATGACTTTGCCCTCTCGCATCCAGGGGGTAGTTTAGGTCGCAAACTTTTATTACGAATTTCCGATATTATGCATCAAGGCAAAAACATTCCTTGTGTGCAACAAACCGAAACAATTTCCAAAGCCCTGCTCGAGGTTTCACGCAAGGGATTGGGAATGACGGCGGTGACTGCTGGTGATGAGTTAGTTGGCATTTTTACCGATGGCGATTTGCGCCGAATTCTAGATGCTCGCATCGATATTCATCAAACCCCGATCAGTGAAGTAATGACTCAAAGTTGTGTTACTATTAGTGAACATATTCTCGCAGCTGAAGCCCTTGCGATAATGGAAAATAAAAAAGTAAACGGTTTAATTGTGGTCAATGAGCGACATGAACCTGTTGGTGCATTGAATATGCATGACTTACTACGCGCAGGTGTATTATAAAATGATCGAGACTTTATACGGCCCAGTCCAGCAACACATTTTGGATAAAGCACAAACATTACAGTTACTAATTTGTGATATTGATGGCGTATTCTCTGATGGCCGTATTTACATGGGAAATGATGGCGAGGAATTAAAAGCCTTCCATACTCGCGACGGTTTTGGGGTGAAATCATTACTCAATGCAGGCATCGAAGTAGCCGTCATCACAGGGCGACAATCAAGCATAGTCGCCAAGCGCATGCAAGGCTTAGGTGTACAGCACATTTACCAAGGCCAAGATGATAAAGTGGTAGCCTTCACTATGCTACTCGATAAGCTCGGCTTGTCAGCAGAACAGGTGGGCTATATTGGAGATGATGTTATCGATTTACCGGTAATGAATCGCTGTGGCCTGAGTGTTGCGGTCGCAGACGCGCATCCGTTAGTGAAAAAAAGTGCCGATTTTAACACCTCGATTCGTGGCGGGTTTGGCGCGGTTAGAGAACTAACCGACTTGATTTTATTCGCAAAAGGATTCTTAGCACAGGCGCAGGGCACTTCGGTATGACACGACAAAACTGGGGGATCATCATCCTGTTTTTGTGTTCCCTTGGCATCTGGCGCTTTTTATCCCCGGATGAGCAAGCAATAAAACCTACATCAGCGGAATATCAGCCTGATTTTACAGCAGAAATATTACGCAGTGTGGAATACAGCAGTGACGGGAAAATTGTACGTCGCATTTTTGCAGATCATATGGAACATTATAGCGAGTTAGGCATGACAATGTTCACCAACCCCGTTATCATTCTCTATGACAAGAGTGCCAAGGCGACTTGGAAGATCCAGGCTAATGAGGGCGTCTTCAGCAATGATGACACCGCGACACTACGCCAAGATGTTGTGATTAAAAATATGGTGAAAAACGATTATATCGATATTATCACGACAACATATTTGCAATTAGATCTTAAAGAAAGTTTAATCCAAAGCGATCAGCTAATAACGATTTCAGGTGACCTATATAACCAAACTGGGACCGGACTTGAAGGAAATTTAAATAACAAATATATGACAATCCTTAAGCAAGTAAAAGCGATTTATACCCATGATAAAAAAATATAAAGCTCTACTTCTGACATTACTTATGAGCAGTTCCGCATTTGCATTAGAGTCTGATTTTCAAAAAAATGTGGTTGTTAATGCCAAACGTCAAGAAGTGTTTATTAAAGAGAATAGAGTGGTTTTTTATGATAATGTGGTCGTTACTCAAGGTTCGATCCTGATTCATGCAGACCGACTCACTGTGCTCAGCACTGGCGAGACAGGCACTGAAGTGATGATTGCCAATGGTCAGCCCGCCACATTTTATCAAGAGCTTGATGATGGTAAAAAAATCAATACGGAATCCAATGAAATTCGCTATGAATTAAGCAAAAAACGATTAACACTGTCAGGTAACGCGCGATTACGCCAAGCCGATAGTGAGGTCAAAAGCGATAAAATCATCTACCAAATTGATAAACAAGAGATGATTGCCGTGAGTGGCAAAAAAGAAACCGATCGGGTGATCACTATTTTTACCCCTGAAAACACCAAAGACAATCTAGAGTAAAATGAGTCAATTATGGCGTGTTTAAAAGCATCACATCTGGCAAAAAGTTATAATAAACGTAAAGTTGTTTCAGATGTTAGCCTGGAAGTAAAATCAGGCCAAATTGTTGGCTTACTGGGGCCCAACGGGGCAGGTAAAACAACCACTTTTTATATGGTAGTCGGCTTGGTCAAACGTGATAATGGCCAAATTTTCATTGATGACCAAGAATTAACCCATGAGCCTATGCATATTCGGGCACAACAGGGGATCGGTTATTTACCTCAAGAAGCATCTATTTTTCGCCGCCTATCGGTAAGTAAAAATATCATGGCGATCCTTGAATTGCGCTCTGAGCTGACTCGGTTTGACCGAGAAGAAAAATTAGAAGAACTGTTAGAAGAATTTCATATTACCCATATTCGAGACAACCTGGGTATGAGCTTATCTGGGGGTGAACGACGTCGTGTTGAGATTGCCCGAGCACTTGCTGCAGATCCAAAATTTATCTTGCTAGATGAACCCTTTGCTGGTGTAGACCCTATCTCTGTTGGTGATATAAAAAAAATCATTCAACACCTCAGAGACCGAGGTTTAGGCGTGTTAATCACCGATCATAACGTAAGAGAGACGCTGGATGTCTGTGAGTATTCCTACATTGTGAGTCATGGCAATTTAATTGCTTCAGGTACCTCTGAGGAAATTTTATCCAATGAAAAAGTAAAAGAAGTATACCTTGGAGATCAATTCCGACTATAGTTTGATATTGATAGATATAGTTTGATATTGATGAGTATGTAGCATTAAGGAAGAGAGAGTAGTAGCTAGATGAAGCCATCATTACAACTTCGTATGAGTCAGTCTCTGACGATGACGCCACAGTTACAGCAAGCCATTCGATTATTACAATTATCGACCTTGGAGTTACAGCAAGAGATCCAAGAAGCATTAGACAGTAATCCACTGCTTGAACAAGAAGACCCCAACACACCTACTGCTAACGATGCAGAAAGCAGCGCGACTAATACAGATACAGATACGAATACAGAAAATAGTACAGAGAATAATGAATCGACTAATGACACGACAATCGATGACAGTCAGCTTGAGGTAGGTGACGCATTAGCGAATGAGTCAATGCCAGAAGAACTGCCGCTTGACAGCGAATGGGATGATGTTTACACCCCTCAGATACAAAGTCACAGTAGCAGTAGTAGTAGCGGTGCAGGTATCGATAGTTTAGATCAAATGTATCAAGGTGAAACCAGTGAGGGCCTGCATGAATACCTGATGTGGCAAATGGAGTTAACCCCATTTACGGAGACTGATCGCGCCATCGCAATAACCATTATAGATGGCATTAATGATCATGGCTATCTAACCCAAACCTGTGAAGATTTACTCACCAGCGTTAACATGCGTAGTGAACTCGATACCAGCAACAATATCGACAGCACCATCGAATTAGATGAAATCGAAGCGGTGCTAAAACGTATTCAACATTTTGATCCCATCGGTGTTGCAGCTCGCTCACTGCAAGAATGTCTCTTGATCCAACTGCAGCATTTACCCGAAGACACCCCCTGGTTGACAGAGTGCAGACAAATTCTTCTGTCACATATGGATTTATTAGGTAATCGCGATTACCGCCAGTTGAGCCGTAAGACCAAGCTAAAAGAACTACAATTAAAAGAAATAATGCAACTAATTCAAAGTCTTGAGCCAAGGCCGGGTAATACAATAGACCAGACGGAAGGTCTCTATGTGATCCCCGATGTGCTGGTTAAGAAAAAAAACAATCAGTGGCAGGTTGAATTAAATCCAGATATTGTCCCAAAATTAAAAGTGAACAGTGAATATTCTAATTTGTCGAATACTTCGCGTAGCAGCAGCGATGGACAATTTATTCGCACTCATGTTCAAGAAGCTAAGTGGTTTATCAAAAGCCTAGAAAGCCGTAATGAAACGTTACTTAAAGTGACAAAGAGTATTGTACAACGCCAGATCGATTTTTTCGAGTATGGCGATGAAGCAATGAAACCCATGGTATTAAATGATGTTGCAGAGGAAGTAGAGATGCACGAATCCACTATTTCCAGGGTCACTACGCAAAAATTTATGCATACCCCGCGCGGTATCTTTGAACTGAAGTTTTTCTTTTCCAGCCACGTCAGTACCGATAACGGAGGAGAGTGCTCGTCCACAGCAATTCGTGCGTTAATTAAAAAATTGGTCGCCGCTGAAAATGCAGCTAAGCCATTAAGTGACAGTAAGATTGCTGATTTGCTTGCGGATCAAGGTATCAAGGTTGCAAGACGCACTATCGCAAAGTACCGTGAAGCGTTGAAAATACCACCATCAAATCAGCGTAAGAGTCTTTTATAAATTTTTATCATACATAAACAGAACGGGAGACATATATGCAAATTAATTTAACAGGTCGACATGTAGAAATTACCGATTCACTTAAAGATTATGTTGATAGCAAGTTTTCCAAATTAGAGCGTCATTTTGATCATATCAATAACGTTCATGTTATTTTAAATGTTGACAAATTACTCCAGATTGCAGAAGCAAAAATACACCTAAATGGAGGCGAGGTTTTTGCTACACATGAACATAGCGACATGTACGCAGCTATTGACGGATTAATCGATAAACTCGATCGTCAAGTGATCAAGCATAAAGAGAAATTAATTCGGCATTAATTTCGTTACTAACATTAATTTTGTTGATAATAGTAATTGCCTAGAGGGAGTTCATTTTTCCTTTAGGTAAACCGCATCTTGCACTGACTACCTATCCTAACCTTGAATATCTCGACTTGCTGATTTCTGCATTTGGAATGGTCACGGGTATATTCATCTGTTTGACACAATTAAAACATATCATATCCGACCTAATTGCGGGATAATAACCCTTATTTTTTGCGCAGCCAGCCGATGAGGACAAAGTATGAAACTAATGATAGTCAGCGGCCACTCCGGATCCGGGAAATCTATTGCATTACGGGTATTGGAAGATCTTGGCTATTATTGCGTGGATAACCTACCAGTTACCCTACTGCCTCAGTTACTACAAACATTAAATGATAAAACAGAATTAGTTGCCGTAAGCATTGATGTGCGTAACCTGCCCAGCAAAGCAGAAGAGTTGCAGCAGATCCTGGCAGAACTAAAAACAAAAGTCACGCTAACCAGCATTTTTCTCGATGCCAATAAGCCGAGTTTGATCAAGCGTTATAGTGAAACAAGGCGGTTACATCCATTAACTAAAAATGAATTGTCCTTATCCCAAGCCATCGAGACTGAAAAAAAGCAATTGCGCCCTTTGGCCCTGTTTGCAGATTTAAAAATAGATACCAGTGAACTCAATATTCATGAATTAAGTGAACAGATCAAAGAACGTATTCTAGGTAAAAAGAACAACGAACTCGTCTTAGTATTTCAGTCTTTTGGATTCAAAAATGGCATACCTATGGATGCTGATTACGTATTTGATGTACGCTTTTTACCAAACCCTCATTGGATCCCGGAGTTAAAACCCTACACCGGATTAGATGAACCCGTGATCAAGTACCTCAGTCAGCAACCTGAAGTAATGACCGTCACCCGGCAATTGGAAAACCTACTGAGCAGTTGGCTTCCCCTATTGGAAAAAAACAATCGCAGCTATGTCACCGTGGCAATAGGCTGTACCGGCGGTCAGCATAGATCCGTCTTTATTGCAGAGCAGCTGGCAAAAAATTTCAAACTACAAGATCGTGTAGTTCAGACGCGTCATCAAACACTAGAAAAAAATAAACACAGAAATACATAAAATAACGCCAGTCGATTAGCCACCAAATTTATCAGGTTTTATTATTTTTCGTACTGATTATCAATACAGATTAGGCAAGCAATGCTCGCACTCGTTCAGCATTGTTCGTTTTTTAGAATGGGGACCATCTATGCCAGAAAAAATGGAGCATGAAACGACACACCTACGTTTAATCAAAGTGAATGAAGCACTGGAAAGTGGTATGTTTATTCACGTAAAGCGTATGCTCTACCAAACTCCCCCTTGTGATATCGCCTTATTACTCGAATCATCTCCCCCAGCAGGCCGGAAAGTGATTTGGCGTTTGACTGATCCTGAATTACAGGGTGAAATTTTAGATGAATTAAATGAGGACGCAAAAACTAGCATTCTCAAATTAATGGATACCGAGTCGTTGGTTGCAGCGACAGAAGGTCTGGATACCGATGATCTTGCCAATATCCTGCGCAGCCTGCCGGACAGCATTTATCAAGAAGTGATCAACCAAATGGATGCTCAGGATCGGCATCGCTTGGAGACTGCTCTTTCCTACCCGGAAGACTCAGCGGGCAGTATCATGAACACCGATACCATCACTTTACGTCCTGATGTTACTGTCGATGTGATTTTACGCTACATCCGCTTGCGGGGCGAATTACCAGAAGCCACCGATACCCTTTATGTGGTGGATAAAGATGATCGACTTATTGGTGATGTTCCCCTGTCGATGCTGCTCACAACAGATCCCAATGATGAGATTTATAACATCATGGATCGTCAGGCGGAAACCTTACCTGCGACTCTCGATACTTCCGAAGTTGCAAAGTTATTCGAACGCCATGATTGGATTTCAGCCCCTGTTATTGATGCAGAAGGCAAACTACTGGGCCGGATCACCATTGATGATGTGGTCGATATTATCCGTGAAAATGCCGAACACGACATGATGGGTATGGCAGGTATGGATGATGATGAAGATACCTTCGCACCTGTATTGCAAAGTACCAAACGCCGGACACTCTGGTTAGGTGTAAACTTAATCGCGGCATTAACCGCAGCCTCCGTATCCAACATGTTTGAAAGCACTTTAGATCAATTGGCCACACTCGCAATCCTCATGACCATCGTTCCCAGCATGGGTGGCATTGCTGGGAATCAAACCTTAGCACTGGTGATCCGTGGTATGGCAGTCGGCCACATCAGTGACAGTAACAGCCGCTGGTTAATTGGCAAAGAAGCGTTAGTGGGGGCTGTCAATGGCGCCATATGGGCCGTTTCAATTGCCATTATCGTATCACTGTGGAAGGGCGATATATCCCTTGGTTTGATTATTGGGGGTGCCATGTTTATCAATATGGCTGTGGGCGGCTTAGCAGGCGTGGTGATCCCGCTTGTGATGAAAAAATATAACATTGATCCTGCGCTAGCGGGGGGAATGGCATTGACCACAGTAACTGATGTGGTGGGATTATTTGCTTTCTTGGGTATGGCGACACTGGTATTTGGTTCATAGTTCCCGAAGGACTAATTTAAAGACATAACGCAAATAAAAAGGCATGTGTTCCAGCTGGAACACATGCCTTTTTCAATGCATTGCCAAAGATCTATATATTACCAGGCTTAATTGCCTGCGATCTGCATCGATTCCAGTAGCGTCGAGCCCATCAAGATGCTGCTGCGCTCATCAATATCACTACCCACGGCCACCATGTTTTTAAACATATCCGCTAAATTACCCGCAATGGTAATTTCATGTACCGGATATTGGATCTCGCCATTTTCAACCCAAAAGCCCGATGCACCACGACTGTAATCACCCGTCACTATGTTAACCCCTTGACCCATTAACTCGGTAACCAAAAGACCCGTGCCCATTTGGCGGCATAATTGTGCAAGAGTTTCACCTTTACCAGTTACATTCCAGTTATGAATGCCGCCAGCATGTCCCGTCGTTTGCATACCCAATTTTCGCCCGCTATAACTAGTCAGCAAGTAACTTTTTAACATACCCTGCTCAATCACATTCAGATCTTTAGTTTTCACCCCTTCAGCATCGTATGCCGCAGAAGCAAGCCCGCCTTTAATGTGTGGCCGCTCTTGAATATTTAGCCAGTCAGGGAAAATCTGCTCACCCAATTTATCAAGCAAAAAGGATGATTTACGGTACAGGCTACCGCCACTAATCCCCATAACAAGTTGCCCCATCAAGCTACTTGCTACATCGTGGTGGAAAATAACAGGCACATTACAGGTATCAATTTTGCGCGCGCCCAATTTTTCGACCGTACGCTTTACCGCCTCTTGGGCAACGTGTTCTGGTGTCCATAACTGACTCGAATCACGGACCATTGAATAGCCGTAGTCACGCTCCATCAAACCGTCTTGATCGGCAATCAGTACAGCACTCATGCTATGCCGAGTACTGGCATAACCATTTATCAGCCCATGACTGTTACCGTACACCTTAACACCATAGTGGCTGGTAAAGGCCCCTTCACTATTAACAATGCGCGGATCAGCGTCAAGCGCTAAACGTTCCGTTAAGCTCGCTTGTTTAATGGCAAACTCAGGTTCAATCTTGATCGGGTGACAAAGATCGAGATCTTCAGGGTCAAAAGCCATCAACTCTCGATCAGCCAATCCAGAAAACTCATCTTCAGCCGTATATAAAGCAATATCTAAGGCAGCAGCAACCGTGCGCTGGATAGCGGCGTCACTGAGATCAGAGGTCGAAGCATTACCTCTACGCTGTCCCCGATACACACAAATACCCAAGGCACCATCATGGTTAAATTCAACATTTTCTACCTCGCCCATACGGGTGCTCACAGACAAGCCAGTTTGACGGGAAATAGCGACTTCAGCATCACTCGCGCCGGCTTGCTTGGCGATCTCTAACGCCTTGGCGACGGCCAATTCCAGATTATTCTGTTCCGACGTAATTTGCTGTTTTAAGTTCATGAGCTCGTTTCAATAAGTTATACTGAATTAAGCATACCATGTTGTTATAAATTTTCCTGCTGCAACTGCGCAATTAACAATAAACTGGTACAATTAACCCATCAATCGTTTTTTACAAGAAAATTATGAGCCCAAAAGAACGTAATATTACCAGCGAGAAATCTTATCGTCGCGCTGAAGACGACGAGCTATATCAAAGCCGTGCTGAAAACAAACTTGAAATAGCAAGAACCAAAGAATTGGGGTTGGCGATTTCTGCACTCAGTAAAGCTGAAATAGCTAAAATGCCGCTTTCTGAGGAAATATTAGCAGCGATAGTGACATCAAGAAAAATTGCTGTACGTACAGATGCTTATAGTCGCCATCAAGCATTCCTGTGCAAGCTTATCCGTAATGATGGGATTGAGCCCATTCAGCTGGCATATGACAAGATCACCAATAAATACAGTCAAATGACCGTTGAATTGGAGAAACTTGAAGTTGTCCGCGATCAGTTGATTGCCGGTGGTGATGCCGCGATCACGACCTTGATGGATAAATATCCATTGGCAGATCGCCAAAAACTACGTCAACTTATTCGCCAGGTGAATAAAGAGATAAAGGCAGAAAAGCCAGAAAAAGCGGCAAAATCAGGCAAAGAAATCTTTAAACACCTACGTGAAATAGCGGGGCTATAACCCTAATAGTTATACGCACTGTCGCTAATGGCTGTTCGAAAAATAAGCCTTATGCGATAAATAAACCTTGAACAACAATAAGGTTCACCCCAAAAAAAGCCCCGTCTAGTGTTAGCTTCACTGCACGGGGCTTTATTTTATCTCGTGTTTAGCTCAGTAGTTAGCTCTGTTGTTAGCTTCCCGTTCCACCGACAGTAAGGCAGTCTAACTTTAAGGTCGGCTGACCAACGCCAACAGGCACACTTTGACCATCCTTACCACATATGCCGACACCCTTATCTAATTGCAGGTCATTACCCACCATAGATATTTGCTGCATAGCATCGTGACCATTACCAATCAAGGTAGCCCCTTTAATCGGTGTCGTAATTTTTCCGTTTTCAATCAGATAAGCTTCAGAAGCTGAAAAAACAAACTTGCCGGAAGTGATATCAACCTGACCACCCCCAAAGTTTGGCGCATAAATGCCTTTCTCCACAGTACTGATGATCTCTTCTGGGCTATGCTCGCCCGGCAACATATAAGTATTCGTCATGCGTGGCATAGGAAGATGAGCAAATGACTCACGGCGACCATTACCTGTAGACTCAACACCCATTAAGCGTGCATTAAGTTTATCTTGCATATAACCTTTCAAGATACCATTTTCAATTAACACCGTATTTTGGGTAGCAGTGCCTTCATCATCTATATTGAGCGAACCACGGCGATTAGCCAAGGTGCCATCATCAACAATAGTACAGAGTGGAGAAGCGACTTTTTCACCCATTTTTCCCGCATAAGCAGACGTACCCTTCCGGTTAAAGTCCCCTTCCAACCCGTGACCAACCGCTTCGTGCAACAACACACCAGGCCAACCAGGGCCTAACACGACAGGCATAGCACCAGCGGGCGCTTCACCCGCCTCAATATTAACTAAGGCCTGACGCACCGCATCTTTTGCGTAACTGAAGGCTCGTTGTTGCCCATCTAATTCGTCTAAAAAATAGTCAAAACCATAACGCCCACCGCCGCCTGCGCCACCACGCTCGCGTTTACCCTTTTTTTCTATCAGTACAGAGCAATTCATCCGCACTAGCGGACGAATGTCACTGGCGAGTGTACCGTCTGTCGCGGCTACAATAATTTCTTCATAAACAGCAGATAGGCTGACACTTACCTGGGTTACATGCGGGTCTAATGCCCGAGCATAGACATCGACTTCATGTAACAGCGCAATCTTGCGTTGTCTTTCCATACTTTCTAATGGATCCAGCGGTTGATAAATTTCACTGCCCTGCGGTTTACTCCAGGCTTTAACTTTACCCTCCCCCCCCTGAGCTGCAATGCCACGAGCCGCGAGTGCAGATTGTGTTAACGCTTGCGCACTGATCTCGTCCGAATAAGCAAAACCGGTTTTTTCACCGGAAACAGCACGAACCCCAACGCCTTTTTCGATATTAAACGAACCTTCTTTAACAATACCGTCTTCTAAACTCCAAGATTCGTGCTTGCACGCTTGAAAATATAAATCGCCATAATCCAGCTGATTGTCCATCAATAACGACAGCGTGCCGTGTAAATATTCCACATTCAAATCTGCAGGCAGTAAAATTGAGTTCGCAACTTGTTCAAATTTCATTTGAGTTTTTACTCTTTATATTTCAAGCGCGCAGTAAAGCGTGCATGTTGTAAAATAGGCATGTCAGTACGTATCTGTACTAACTTTTGTTTGTCTAGCCGGGAACAGATAATGCCACACTGCGATGTTTGCTGTGCCAAAATTGTCCCCCAGGGATCTAAAATAACCGAGTGACCCCAAGTCGTTCGCCCATTAGGATGAATTCCAACTTGATTTGCGGCAAGCACGTAACATTGATTTTCTATCGCACGCGCTTGCAATAATGGCAGCCAGTGGGCTTGACCCGTTGTGTAAGTGAACGCCGCAGGCAATAATAGAATATCAACTTGGGCTGCACTCAATACCCGAAACAATTCAGGAAAACGCAAGTCATAACAGATAGCCATACCAAACTTGATTCCGGCGGCGGTAAACGTGGCCACCTGATCACCAGCAATAAAACTGTCTGACTCTTTATATGATTCTTTACATAACTCGCGCTGGCCGAGTCGTGCCGTATCAGTCTTCGCACTAACATCAATATCAACATCAAAAAGGTGGATTTTATTATAGTGTTGCACTAATTGTCCGCTTGGATCAAAAGCCAAGCTAGTACTGTAAACCCGCCCCACGGTATCACTAATAATAGGCAATGAGCCTGCAACTAACCAACATTGATAGTGTTTTGCCCATTGTGACAATTGCCTTTGAACAAGACCGTCACCCAACCTTTCAGCATGCTTAAAATAGTCAGTTGTGCTGGAAAACAGGGCGAAATTCTCTGGTAGTAATACCAGAGTATGCCCATCTTCAGTACCATTTTCTCGCTTTGGTGAAAAATCAATTTCAGCCAAGCGGGCTTCTATGACAGCAAGGTTGGCAACCAAATCATCCGTTGATGTCATCTGTATCGCTACCAACTGCATTATTCCACTCCCGGCTTAATGGGTTTCAGCACTTGTTCATTGGCTTGTGCTTCCACTGATTCAATCAACTGATTCGGTACTTTAATTTCTTTCTGATTGCGGAAAAGCTCGGTAAATATAGGGTCCTGTAAATCACCACTAATTTCAAACTTAATTTCAGTGATAACCTCAACCACAGGTTCCAGTATTTTCGACAGCGCAAATACCGCCAGCGCCGTCGTTGGCGTAACAGCAAAGGCGGCCAACACAGGCAAACTCGAAGTAACATCCGGGAAGAAACTCAAATCATAATTAATTTTCTCCGATGCAAGGTCTATCGTACCGGATCCGCTCACTTTACCGCTACTCGCGTTAAGTATAAAATCGTCGTTGGTGACGAGACCATCCGCAATATTAACCGACCCACTCATTGAATAATAAGGCAGCCCATCGTTAAATACATCGCTGAAATCCAGACTTAATTTTTTCACCAAAGACTGCACACTAAGCAAACTTAAGAAACGGGTACCTTTATCACTGACACTTAATATCCGTCCATCTTTACCACTGAATGAGGCGTATCCAGAAAGTGATGCAGGCTCAAAATTAAATAACTCGTCTTGCCAGGATAAACTAAAGTCCAGATTCCCCGGCGTATTCGCCAGTGGGCTAACCTGACCAAGTCCACCCACGAATTTTTCGATACTTTTCGTCTGTAACTGGCCTTGCACCTGGGTTTTAGGAGACCCTAGAGGATCAGTAAACCAACGTCCGGTTGCGGCCAACGTTGAATGTTCCATATCGATATCCAGCGCATTTAAGTTTAAGCTTAAACCATCATTGGTTACCGACGCAAACACTTTCCCTAAATTCATATCCCCCAAAATACAGGCACTGCAGTTCAGGTTAAATGACGGTATCGCTTGCCAGCTATATGAATTATCACCCTTTGTAGCGGTTGTATCTATTGTGTCTGGGCCACTGAGTGCTAAGTCAGGCAGGTATAAATAATCAAAATCAATATTAACATCCCCAATCTCCGGGATGATCACCTCGCCATTAAACTGACTGGACTGGAGTTTAATTCCCCAATTGCGGTAGCCTTTCGTTGCAGTCACGTCTAAATTATTTAACATCTGTTGCTGCAACATTGTTTCGGACACGGCGATTTTCACCGACGAAAGGGGTACCGATGCAGTATTAAGTGGAATGCCATCATCCGGCAAAGCAAGATACCAATGCTTCCAATCAGCTATGTTCAAATCATCGACATTGACGACAATCGCATTAGCGGCATCGGGGAGCAATAAGGCGTCGGTATTACCTATTTGTACCAAAGACTGGATCAGTTCCATATCTGCCGTTGCATAATTAATCAAACCAGAAAAATACAGCAACTCTCCACTCTCAAGTTGTATATTCGCCTGTTTATCATTGCCCACAACAGAGATCGTCGTTGGCCAATGTTCTCCCGCTGATTTAGCCAGTGGCTGCGGTAAATTCAGTGTTAATTCATTAAGATCACTTTGAATATCAAGTTCATAATTAAACCCTTTGTCTGGGAATACCAGATTTAGCTCGCCACGCCAGTTCACGTCTCCTGACTGGTAGGAGGCATAGTGAGGAAAGGCCTGCGCAACCAGTTGTTTACTGTTCCAGCTCCCTGCCAGGTCAATATTTACCTGATATGCATCATTGTTCTGCTTACTGGTGAAGCTCAGATCAAGCCCTTCCCCCAACAATTTGGCGTGGATAGGTGTTGATGCAAGCGCTACATCATCGAAGCTGAAATTACCGGTGACCTCGTTAAGTGTTAAATCCAGGTCATTCAGGTAAACTTGGTTGTCCTGTAAGACAATCTCTCCGGCAACGCCAACTTGTGCATCAGTAAAGGGAATAACCAGATCGATACTACCGGTAACATCCCCCTGCACCTGGATGGCTTCCAAGGTATCGGCAAGTGCCGGCAATGGACTCTTATCAATCAATGATTTAGCCGTCTTACCCGTGGCATCAAATTCAGCCTGAATGGTTAATGCTTCAACTGAACCCAATGTGGGTAACTGTGCATCCAATTTGGTCAGCACTACCGTGTCGAGATAACCCCGGCGTGATGACATAAACAGATCTTCATTTTGAAACAACAAGTTCAGTTGCAAATCAGTCAAGCTTGGCCATTCTGGATCAAATTTAAACTGCGCATCAAGCACATTAACTTGCGCTTGAAATATGCCGTCTCCAGCTGCATAAGGATAATTGGCAAACTCACCAAACCAGAGCAGTTGACCATTGTCAGCGTGACCCGCTTGCAACGCAGCCTTTAAGTAATCAGTTAAAGCTCCGCCCATATACTCGGTTGGATAATAATAAAAAGCTTTGCTTGCATCACGTAATTCAATGTCACCGGCAAGGCTTAAAAAAGCGTTGTTAGCCTCAGGTAGATCAAGTAGAAATTGACTTTTTAACACCAATTCAGGTGTATCAATAAAAACCGTATCAGCGATGATCTCAATGCCCGCAGGACGAATTGCGGCATGACTATTTTCCTCAAAATGCTCTGCAGAGCCATACCGGTACCAGTAGAGATCCGTCGCAAATCGATTAACCCGGATTTTTTGCTCTAAGTGGTTAGCAAAATCAAGTACCGCGTCATCCATTTCGATGCTTGCTTTGCCCATACCGAGCGTACCGGAAAGCGTTAAATCTAGGTTGTTAAAGCCAGGTATGCCCTGCCAGGTCTGTAATTGTAAATCTTCCACTTGCAGTTGATAGCTTAACTTGGTCCAATCCTGGAGAGGAACCTTTATCTTGATATCTTTCACTAACCCATGCGGGTATAGGGTGTCTAGGTCCGTAAACAGGGCATCATCAACGTAACGAGACAACGCGACAATTGGCGCTAGTTTTGATAATTCTATCTGGTTACTTGCAAGCAAGATATCATCATCCTGCTGTCTTATTTGGATATCCAACTGCGGCCAGACAATACCATTAGTCACAAGCGCAAGATCGCGGCTATCCATTTGCCAGCCAGTATCCGTCACTTGCCACTGCAAATAACCACCCCAAATATTAAAACGCTGCTGGTTGTCGCCATGCTGCCAATTAAATTTAGACGGTTTTAATTTTAGTAATGCCGCTGTCGGTCTGTTGTTAACAATGTTAATCCAGCTTTCAAAGTTGAGCGTGCCCTGCTTCAAGCCTTCACGCTTGAACAGAACCCGCTCAAACCAATTAGACAGGCTCATGTTTTCAGCTTGTAAATAAATCTGCCCGCTTACATCGGTCAGATCATCTTTTTCACTGCTGACATCAATCATAATACGCAGGTTATTATCCGCCATATCATCATTAATGTAGGCCCAGCCTTCACCACGGTGGCGATTACCTTCATTCACCCAAGCCAGTTCAGGCACATGAATAATTTTTTCCTGGCCGGCTGGATTTACCACCCGCAGGTTACTGTTGGTTAACTCGAAATGACTCAACTGACGGAAAAAGATATCTAAAAACTGAGTTAACTCAGGGGTCGCTAACCTTGCCTTGTCATTAACATCGGTTTCTGCAAAGGGCGAGAGGGGAAACTTGATCTGTACGCCATCAAGGATCAAGTTATTTAACAGTAACTTGCCTTCCAGCAAGCTGTTCCAGAAATCAATACTGATCTTGATCCTTTCAACATCAAAATCATAAGGCAGACTAGCATCAAATTTAACATCCAGGGTATTGACGATCAGTACTGGACCAAGCTTATACCAACCTGCATCAATACTCTGGACTTCAATGCTAACAGCCTGATCGGCCACCAACCAATCAATCACCTTATCATGATATTGATTCAGGTAAGGTAAACTGGCTCGTAACAGGCTGATAGCAACGGCGCATAACACTGCCAAACCGGCGAGCGTATAGAGACATACCTTACCGCATCTTCTTAACCAATTCCCCTTAGTTATCACGTTACATCATTACCACATCAAACTGTTCTTGCAGATACATAGGTTCAGGTAAGATCTTAATCTGCTTACCCATAAACAATTCCAACTCAGCAATGCCGTGAGATTCTTCTTTTTCAATATGATCAGCGACAGCGACCGATGCATATACATTAAACTGATCAGCGTCGTAGGCGCGGTTAACCCGCATGACTTCGCGAAAAATTTCATAACAAACTGTTTCTACCGTTTTCACAGTGCCACGGCCATCGCAGGTAGGACAGTCTGAACATAACACATGCTCTAAAGATTCTCGGGTACGCTTACGGGTCATCTCGACCAAACCCAGTGCAGAAAAATCATGGGTGTTGGTTTTTGCCCGATCGTGGCTCAATGCATTCTCTAAGCACTGCATCACGCGACGTCTATGCTCCGCACTTTGCATATCAATGAAATCAATGATAATAATGCCACCAAGATTACGTAAGCGCAGCTGTCTGGCAATCGCTTGGGTCGCTTCAACATTTGTATTAAAGATCGTGTCTTCAAGATTACGGTGGCCGACAAAAGCACCGGTATTAATATCAATCGTGGTCATTGCTTCTGTCTGATCAATAATTAAATAGCCGCCTGATTTTAAAACAACCTTTCGATCTAGTGCCCGCTTCGCTTCATTTTCAACGTCGTACATCTCAAAAATCGGCCGTTCCCCAGTATAGTGCTCTAAAGCGCCAAATAGCTCGGGGACATAGGCTTCAGTAAACTCACATAGATCGCTGTAAGCCAAACGGGAGTCAACTCGGATCTTATCCAATGGCGCTCCGACAAAATCACGAATGATCCGAAATGCCAGTGAAGGGTCTTGATAAAGCATGCTTGTGGTTGGATTGCTTGCCTTACGCTGTAGTACTTTTCGCCACAGTCGCTTTAAGTAAGACACATCCTGTTCAATCTCTTTATCACCCACCCCATCTGCCGCGGTACGAATAATATAACCACCGAGTTCATCGATATGCTGTTCTGCTATTTTTTTTAATCTTTCTCTTTCTTCTTCACAGTCAATGCGTTGAGAAACACCAACATGGGAACTTCCCGGCATAAATACCAGATAACGAGAAGGCAACGTAATATCAGTAGTCAGACGGGCACCTTTCGTGCCGAGCGGATCCTTTACCACCTGAACAACGATATCCTGACCCTGACGGACTAGTTCGGCAATATCAGCCACTTTAAAATGCTTCTTTTCGCCCGGTGAGACGCATTCTGTATGCGGTACGATATCTGATGCATGTAAGAATGCCGCTTTCTCAAGACCAATATCAATAAATGCGGCTTGCATGCCAGGTAATACCCGGCTTACTTTACCTTTATAGATATTACCCACGATGCCGCGCTTTGCTTCTCGCTCTACATGAATTTCTTGTAGAATACCATTCTCAATAAAAGCGACGCGCGTTTCACTCGGGGTAACATTTACTAATAATTCTGTCATTAAACCCATAATTTAGCCCTTCGCTATTTATTTTGTGCGGCCATAAAGGCCTTAATTAACTGTTCGGTTTGCATCAGTGGCAAACCCACTACTGCACTATAACTGCCGTTGATGTTAGCAACAAACTTCCCACCGAGTCCCTGAATAGCATAACTGCCGGCCTTATCTACGGGTTCACCTGAGTACCAGTAGTCACGCATCTCATCGGGTAATATATGTCTAAATGTTACCTGAGTTGTCACCACCTCAACTAAACAGCGCTCTCTATCAGCTAGCGCAACGGCAGTCATCACCCGATGCTCATTACCGGATAATAAGTTTAACATGCGGATAGCATCCGCTTCATCAGTTGGCTTTTCCAGTACCTGTCCCGCATAGACGACTATCGTATCAGCGCCCAATACGATGCTTCCTGCTTTCAATTTTATACTTCCTGCGTCAGAAAAAGCGCCGTTGTTCAACGCAATCACCCCTGCCTGCGCCTTATCGCATGCCAGACGAGTCACATAATCACTGGCTGACTCCCCTGATTGATGCTGCTCGATAACATTAACCGAACACACAGTAAAATCTACCCCAATCTGGGCTAATAGTTCGCGACGTCTTGGCGATTGTGAAGCTAAATAAATCATTTGTTGTTTCATCTGTTATTTTATGGCGAACTGGCGACGAATTTTACGTAAAATCAAGAATATCCACGGCCATATTAACATCGTGGTTAAAATTGACCATAAATACATAGGTGTGACTGAAACATCAAAGAGCATTCTCTCCGCCCAAAATACCACTAGTTTATCTAGTAAGACTAACAGCCCAATCATCAATGCCTGCTGCCACAGAGAAAGATTACGGATCACCCGGTGATTCATCGAAATAATATAAATGACGATCGACAATGCCAGTGACCGGATCCCCAGCGGCGCGCCTAATAATAGATCTAATACTAAACCTGCGCCCCAGGCGTAACCAACACTGACCCGATAAGGTAATGCCATACACCAGTAAGCCAATACCAGTAGTAGCCAGTGGGGACGAAAGTTTTCCAGCACATCAGGCGCAGGTAAAATCGTCAGTAATAGCGCCATAATCAGGGTTATAACAATCTTAAATCGACCGTTAGCGGGAGTCATAGCGCGACCTCATCAGGAGCTGTTATCGTGTTCAAATTGTTTTTTTCAAGTTCACTATTCGTCTCATCCCAAATAAGTAAAACATAACGAATACGTTCGAGTGAAACCACTGGTTTTGCCTCTACCCGCGCATAAGGCTGGCCCATTTGATAAGTAAACTCGGTAATGGTTGCAACCGGGTAGCCCTCAGGAAAAACGCCGCCAAGGCCGGAGGTAACCAGCGCATCACCAACCTGAATATCGGTACTATGCGGCACGTAGGGCAAACTGAGAGAATTTAGTTCTCCGTTGCCATTGGCAATAGCCCGAATATCATTACGCTGAACCCGTACCGGGATACCGTGGGTCACATCAGAGATCAGTAAAATACGACTGGTCGTTGCGGACACATCGACAATCTGGCCAACCACCCCCTGCTCATTCAGTACCGCCTGACCAATATAAACGCCATCGAGTGCCCCTTTATTAACCACAACTTGCAGGGAAAAAGGATCGGAATTAACCGTCATTATCTCAGCAACTAATTTACGATTATCAGCATGTACGGGGGAATTGAGTAAAGCGCGCAGACGCTGGTTCTCTTTTTTTAGATGCTCAAATTCAAGTAGCTGTGTTTGCTGCAGAAATAATTGTTCTTCTTGCTCTTTAACTCGCGTCTGCAGGTCCCGACGAGAGATCACTGATTTTGATACACCTTTTATCATTTCATTGGGAATATCCGCCGCATAAATTAATGGCGACACAGCGCTGTTAAGATACAGTCGAATATTAACAAACGAATCAAACTTAGAATCAAAAATAATGAGCGTAAAGGAAGCCACAACAGCAAAAAAAAGCCGTATTTGTAGTGATGTCGAAGTGGTGAACATAGGTTTCATTAAGTGATTTGCTCAGGGATGGTGCAAGCACCATCCAACCGGATAACTTGAGTCATTGGAGGTTAATCGTAATTGAACAGATCGCCACCGTGCATGTCAATCATATCTAATGCGGTACCGCCACCGCGAGCTACACAAGTCAGCGGGTCTTCAGCAATAACCACCGGAATCCCGGTTTCTTCCAGTAACAAACGATCGAGGCCACGAATTAATGCGCCGCCACCGGTCAGCACCATACCCCGTTCAGAAATATCAGAAGCGAGTTCAGGTGGTGATTGCTCTAATGCAATCATCACCGCACTGACGATACCACTAAGTGGTTCTTGCAATGCTTCTAGTATCTCATTGCTGTTTAGCATAAAGCTACGAGGTACACCTTCTGCAAGGTTACGGCCACGCACTTCAATTTCGATAACTTCATCAGATGGGAAAGCTGAGCCGATCTCTTTTTTGATCCGTTCCGCAGTCGCTTCGCCGATCAGACTCCCGTAGTTACGACGCACGTAATTAATGATAGCTTCATCAAGTTTGTCACCACCAATACGTACCGATGAAGAATAAACCACCCCGTTTAGAGAAATGATCGCAACTTCTGTAGTACCTCCACCAATATCGACAACCATAGAACCCGTTGCTTCTGATACTGGCATACCAGCACCAATCGCAGCCGCCATCGGCTCATCAATCAGAAATACTTCACGGGCACCAGCACCTTGGGCTGATTCACGAATAGCTCGGCGCTCAACCTGAGTCGACCCACAAGGAACACAGATCAGCACGCGTGGACTCGGGCGGAAAAAATTATTGTCATGCACTTGTTTAATAAAATGCTGTAACATTTTTTCTGTAACAAAAAAGTCAGCGATTACACCGTCTTTCATTGGTCGAATCGCAGCAATATTTCCGGGAGTACGGCCCAGCATTTTTTTTGCTGCAGTTCCAACGGCTGCAACACTCTTGTTGGAACCGCGCTCTTGGCGGATTGCTACAACAGAAGGCTCGTCGAGTACGATGCCTTGACCTTTAACATAAATCAGCGTGTTTGCAGTTCCCAAGTCGATTGATAAATCGCTAGAAAATAAGCCTCTTAACTTCTTAAACATGGCTACGGGTATTCCTAAAAGTAAAATTTTGAGGGATCAGGTAACTTTACCAATGCGCAAGGCTTTCGGCAAGCTAAATTAAGCGGTTGTATTCTAGTATCAAATCATTTTTACAGTATTTGTGCTAGTGGACTCGTCTTCGGTAAATAACGCGGTCATTACCACGGAAAAATCCAAAAGATATTGTTGCTGCAGGATTATCATCGGTAGCTGCAGCATCACCAGCACTGGACCCGTCATATTGTAACCATATTGGTGCAGTATGTTTCAATCGCACGTCACCAATATGGCTATGCGCATGAATAATCAGCGTTTGGGTAAAGCCATCCTGGAAAGTTCCATTACCAGTTGGCTTTAAATTTATGCCCTTATTTTTATAATCAAAGGTTGCTGTCGCAGCGGATGCACTGAATGCAGTGGTGCTATCATCCTTGTTTAATACAAACTTTTTATCATTAAAGTACTCAAGTTGCATCGTCACAGGAAAAGGTTGATTAATTGGGCCATAGCCATCAGCAATCGTCCACCGACCATAACGCAGCTCACTCTTTTTCTGCGACAGACGCTTCGCTGTTGATTTAGCACTACTTGCTGGCAACATGTCTAACTCATTAATTTTCACTTCATCAGTATCCTCAAGCTTGATACCGAAATAGCTGTTCATAAAAGGTCCATCTGGGCAATTTTTCGACTGTCTAGGTAGGCAAGTTATCAACCGACGAAACTGGCCAATATCCCCCCCATATTGAGTACAAGAACCAGACTGGTAAACGCCGTTACACCAGCTCCCTGAAAAATCAGCTAAACGGATCGAAGCATTTACGCTATCTGACTCAGCAGCAAAGCTAACCTTGTCTTTAGCAAGTGTTGCAATCTCGGCTTTATTGTAATCACCAATATAATTACGTGTAACCTTCCCGTCCAGGTTCTGAGCTTGAAGTTTGTAATTAAAGACCAGCGCAGGCTGACTCATATAAGTGACCCCCACACCTTCAGGTGTAGTAAGGTAATTAGTCACGCTCGATTCAGACTTAACGAGGGTAAAATGATCCGGGGTAAAGCGGCCAATAGTGATGCCATCACCTGCCACTTCAATCGGCCGACCATGGTAATCTTCATCTTGCAGATCAAACTTAATGATGCCCACTTCATTGTACTTGGCTTGCGTAAACGCAGAGACGCCTTTTTTAAAATAAGTAAAACCCGTTAATGTAGACCAGTCTGGCGTCTTCAACGGTGCCTTTACAGGTTGATCATTAGCATACTGAAACAGGCCATCAACGCCGCCAGAATCTGGGCCGACACGGGTGACCTTGCCCTGAATGTTAGCAGAATTAGTCGAATCGTTTTTGCACAATAGACCAGGTTTATCTTGTTTTGGCTTGGCTTGGCTTGGCACAGAAAAATAGTCAAACACCACACTATCAATGGGCTCATTGATATACTCCTTCGCAATAAAAGGCAGTGTGCTAGATATTTCATCATCTGGCACTTTTGGTTTATCAATTTGCAGTAAATTATAAAACTGGTTCGACAATACAAAATAACATTCGCAATCAGCTAACGCATGCTTTCGGAGCTGCGCACCAAAAATAGCGCCCAACTCAGTTATCTCAGCAAGGGGTGTCGAATCAAGCAATAAAATAGCCGTCTTATTGGCCGATAAAACGCAAATATCAATGCGTTGCTTACTTACAAAAACACCGATGCGTGTTTTAGCCTGCTGATTTTTCAACCATGGTATACGCATATTCGAACTGTCACACCTAGAGAAAGAAATAAATAGTAGAGTTGTGCTTAAAGCATCATACTTTAATCAGTTTAAAGTAGTAAGTAATGAGTGGAATAAAACAGTGTTCATAACCAACTGTATTGGTGATCACAGAAGATAATCTCAGGATGCCTTTAGCGAGTTAACCTGATGGTAATATTCATTTTAAGGTGCTGTTATATATATGTTCAATCCGGCTACAAAAATAACCTTGAGCCCCGTACATACCCAACTTTTGTAAGGCATCCCATTCCCCCTGCGATTCAACACCAACAGCAATAACGAAGGTGTCGAGGTTTGCTGTACCGCCGAGAATACTGCGGATTGCCAATTGGTTGATCTGGCGTTTATGCAGATCCCGCACCAGACTAGAATGAATTTTAATGACATTAACGCCCAAATCTTTGATGTAGGTGGAATCAACCACCGTCTGCCCCACCATATCGACCACGATGCGACAGCCCAGAGATTTTAGATTTTTAACCGGTTCAGATAACGCAACCAAATTGGCTTTAATCTGATATTCATGGATCTCAAAATGCAGCATAGCGCGTGCCCGCTTGGGCAAGCGAATAATATCCAGATACACAGCTCGCATCAGGCGCTTATCCAGCAGGCTTTCGATGTCTATATTGATGCTGCAAACAACAGAGTCCGGTTGCTCTAGTCGTAAAATAGCCTGCTCGATGGTCAACAGATCAATGCGCTTGAGAAACCCACATTTCTCCGCCATTGGCAGAAATACGCCGGCATGCACCCACTCATTTTTTTCATCCAGTAGTCGCGGATAAATTTCATGACCCAATACCCGATTATCCGCCATCGCCACCACAATTTGACTTTCATAATCAAACGCGTTGTTAGCGAATGCTTTTTCAAATAAACCGCGCCACCTGACAGAACCCTTCGCGTATACAGGCACATAGTCATCTTGATCATACAAAAACCAACCCGCATTTCCCTGCAAAATAGCAATTTTTAATGCTTGATCTACATTCTCCAGAACTTCTTCAGCTAACTCACCATAGTTATAGATAGCCACACCAGCATAAAACAGTTCTTCACAATCAACCTGAGTTGACAATCCCGCCCGGCTCAACAGTTTATATAACTGTTTGATGATAATCTCTGTCTCTTGCCCGGTAATGCACGGCAACAGGATCATAAACTGATCGCCACGGTAACGCGCCAATACTGAACCCGTAAATCGGTCGATAAATTTACTCAGTAATTCACTTACCGATTTCACCATTGAGTCTACGTTAGCAACACCATAGTCATAGTTTAATTTCGACAATTCATAGAGTTCAATTTTTATCACCGTGCCGGCTAAAATACCGTGTTCTGACAGCATAGCTTCCAGCTGATTTAATAAAAAGTCCCGGTTACCAATTCCTGTCGAGGCATCAACAAATACATTTGTGCGCATGTAAGAATCAAAACGGCTGCGTTCCTGTTTCGTATCTTCCAGATCTGCAATTAATTTATCGAACGCACGACTGGTCGATTTAGGCCATTCTTCAGCCACGCCGACAGCAACCTTAAGGTGATCCCCATTTAAGATATGATAACTTCGGCTAGCCAATAACTCCGCGCCATGCATACCGCGTTTGATACGCCGGATAGCACTAATCAAACCGAGGAACGCGATCACTAAACCCGATATCAGCCCAGATAATAGCTCAAAAGGATATTCCATCGCATAAAAGGGAGAGAGCATGACGACCCTCGCTTGATAATCGGTATTGGCTTTTAACTTAAAATCATAGTTTTTCAGAAAGTTGGAATATTTAGCGGTATCAGCCGTGCGCCCATCAAATTCGTAACTAATGATGCCATTTTTTTCCACACTCAACTGCAATACCGAATGGGCACGTAACAACTCAGGCAGCCAAATAGCAAAACGCGGTTCACTGTCTTCCAAAGTTAATTGTGCATCTATGACATCTACTAGTCGGGTAATATTTTTCTTTTGTGTTTCAACGGCTAATTGGCGTAAACTTATTCCGCCACCGAGCAAGACCACTGCGACAGACGAGATCACACAAAATACAATAAAACCTATCAGTCTATTGGTAAATTTCATATTCCTATACATCCCTATATCAGAACTCAATATCGCAATAAAATTGATAACAAATAAACTAAAATGATATTACCCAAAGCAAATTTGCAGAATAGCCAATTATTCTAGCGTAATTGTTTATCAATAACATTAACGAACCTGAAATCACCCTATTTAACACATGCCAAATAGCGAGGTATGTCGCATGATCACTGTTATTCAGGCAAAAAATAGCCCACTCATCAGTGGGCTACTTTGTATTCAGAATAATCTAACCTTTTCTACACGCTACTTTAGCGTAAAAATCTAGAACGGAATATCATCATCAAAATCAGCAGATGGTTCGTTAAAACCTTGCTGTGGTGCCTTCTGCGGTGCAGCAGGTGCTGACTGTGGCGCGGGTTGTTGCGGTGCATAGCTTTGTTGCGGCTGCTGCGGTGCATAACCACCCTGTGGCTGAGCGGCGGCTGCGGGTGCGGTCGGTTGTTGTGGTTGACCCCAACCCGCATTTTGATTTTGCTGTTGTGGCTGTTGCTGCTGTGGCGATTGATTGTAACCGCCCTGCTGCTGTTGGCCACCCTGACGAGAACCAATCATTTGCATCACGCCATTAAAACCTTGCACCACAACTTCTGTTGTGAAACGGTCTTGACCATTTTGATCTTGCCATTTACGGGTTTGCAGTGCACCTTCAATGTATACCTGTGACCCTTTACGTAAATATTCACCGGCAATTTCGGCTAATTTACCGAACACTGCAACACGGTGCCATTCGGTTTTTTCCCGCTGCTCGCCCGTTTGCTTGTCACGCCATGATTCACTGGTGGCAATTGTTAGATTGGCTACCGCACCACCATTTGGAAATGAGCGGATTTCAGGATCATTACCTAAATTACCAAGAATAATTACTTTATTTACGCCACGACTGGCCATGCTTAGCTCCTGTGCTGTTCACGAACCAGGTCCAAAGCCTGGTCTAATTCAAAATCTTTGGTCGCTTTTAAATAAGCCACCTGCTCCTCTAATACTACTACAGCTTCATTAATACCTGATAGTGATATTAATTTTTCGGCGATTAATTCTGCTTCACGCTGGTTTTTAATCACCACAGATAGCGTATGTGCCGTCACTTGACCCACATTATCTAAACCAAGCGAGATAATAAACCATATTACCATCACTGCAGCAATAGCAAAAAATAACCCCTGCGCTCCGATCTGGTTATATAAACTGCCCGCCAGAATGCCGCCGCAGAATGCCCCGGCAAATTGACTCGTCGAATACACTCCCATCGCAGATCCTTTTGCGCCAGCGGGTGCAGACATTGATATCATCGCAGGTAAGGAAGCTTCCAAAAAGTTAAACGCAGTAAAATATAATAAAATTGCGACCCCAAACAATGCCAGGTTGCCACTGGCACTGCCCATCACACACAAAGCCAGTGCCATAAGGCCAATTGACAACAAAAAGAACTGCTTATTCATTTTCTTCTTCGCCGCAATGATCAGCATAGGTACCATCAACACAAATGATAGCAGTAATGCAGGGAAATACAGCCACCAGTGGTGCTCCCCCGCTAAACCAGCAGACTCTAATTCAAACGGCAGCGAAACGAATACCGCTGTTAACGTCAGATGCAGTAAAAAAATCCCAATGTCTAACCGTAATAGCTGAGGATTACGCAGCATCGCTTTAAGTTTATGACTGTCTGTACTGGCGTCGCCTGCCGGTGCTTTTGTGGTTGAATTCGGCACCACGAAATGCACCACAATAATACCGACTAATGCCAATACCGCTGTAATTAAAAAGATCCCCTGCAAACCAAACCACTGTGCCAGCAGCGGTCCAGCCACCAGTGAAAATGCAAACGATAAACCAATGCACATGCCAATAACAGCCATCACTTTTGAGCGCTGCTGTTCACGGGTAATATCTGCCGCTAACGCGAGAATGGCGCTGGCTACGGCACCAGTTCCCTGAACTATACGCCCCAAGGCCACCCCATAGACAGAATCCGCCATGCCAGCGATCACACTACCAATAAAAAATAATATTAAACCACCAATAATTACTGGCTTGCGGCCAATGCGATCGGAGAGCTGACCCATAGGGATCTGTAATATGGCTTGGGTCAGGCCATAGGCGCCAATCACAATACCGACCCAGAGTGGTGAATACCCATCTAGGTCACGACCGTAAATAGCAAATACTGGCATGATCATAAATAACCCGAGCATTCTCAGCCCGAAAACTAACGCTAAAGACAGCGCCGTTTTTTTCTCTAACTTAGATAAACCTACATTGTCCATAATTAATCCATTTACCTCTCATATTTCCCCTTTGCAATACTAACACGTCCACCTTACACACGAATAAATATTATTCAGGAGATCACAAACCACGCAACTAATACTTTAGCATTACCTGAAACGGAAAAATAACAGCAAAACACTAATATAAGCCCTACCTATAAAATTAAGCCCTATAAAATTAACAACTTCAACAAAAAACAACGCTAAACCAAGGTATAAAACATCGAAAAAACTGCAGCTAGAAAGTATGATCGCTAGCGAAACATCCCTTGGTATTGACTCACACTTCGTATGCCGATAGTGTGCACCTCGTATAGGATATTTGCAGTTAACTCGCTGTTGGCCGCGTAAGCCAATACTTTAGTACCGTTTCATATTGAACTTAGGTATTAAAATTAGCACTTTAATTAAGTAATTAGCTGACTATTAATAGTATTATAATACTGTAGAGCATGTATATGGATATCATCAAACACACTAAAGGATTTAGTCACATGTCGGATTACCCAAATGTAGTACTACTATCGCAACCAAGTCTACAAGTAGCAACCTTAGTCTCTTGCCTAAGAGCTAAATTAGACATCCCAGTACAACAACTGCGTGAAGTCGCTGAAGTTGAGCGTATCGCGATTGATGATAGTCTCTTGTTACTCGTCGATACCGATAACCTAAGCGCCACCTCTCAAGAACAATTGAAAAATAAATTGAAGCAATATCACGGCATGTTTCGCCTTGCATTAATCAATTTAAGTGACGATACCACGATGGAAAATATCTCTACCTGGCCGTCTATATTTGGGGTGTTCAATAAACGCGATGAACTCGATGTCGTATGCAAAGGTATCGAGAAAATTATTGAAGGTGAATTTTGGATGCCAAGGCGCACGTTAAGCTCACTGATCTCAATCTACCGCTCCGCCAAAGCTATTGAGCTCGATAGAAAACCGGAACTAACAACCCGCGAACAGGAAATTCTGCGCCAGTTAATGACCGGGGCTTCCAATCTCGAAATCGCCGATGCTTTGTATGTCAGTGAACACACCATCAAATCGCATTTGTATAATGTTTTCAAAAAAATAAAAGTTAAAAACCGCTTGCAGGCTGTTTCATGGGCCAAAGAAAACCTGATGTAATTCATTTTTGCTCGCAAAAGCCATCACGGATATGGCTTTTTCTTGCACTCGTAATTTTTCTAACAGTGACAGTATAATCTTTAGCCCATAATTCAAAGGATATGATGTGGAGCAAAAGTACGATAGTAACCCGATACCGCAACAGGGAAGTCAAAACGAGATTGATCTCAAGCATCTATACAATATAATTAGACGCTCACTGCTGCGTATCAGTTTGTTAACCGTCCTCACTGCTATTTTTGCCGCAATTTTTATTGCCCAGTTACCCGCCATCTATAAAGCCACTGCAGTAGTGCGATTGCAGACTGAATCACCCTCATTAACATCTGTTAACGGTGTACTGAAAAACGATTATTATCAAACCCAGATAGAAATTTTACGCTCTGACCAAATAACTGAAAAAGTAATTGCCCAACTAAAGTTGCGCCAGCACGCTTATTACATACAACCAGCACGGACTAATCTATTTATACGTGGGTTAAATAACCTGATGCGTGAATTAAACAGCCAGCCTGACTGGCTTTTACTGCTTCAGCAGCAAAATAGGCCTCCCAATGCGCAAGCATTTAACGCCCAAATAAAATCAGCAGTCAGCATTAATCCGGTAAAAAAACGCAGCTTATCAATATTACTTACGAGCATCGCACCCCAGAACTGGCCGCTCTCATTGCCAATGCCTACGCCAACCTATATATATCCAGCATGATCGTAATTTTCATGTTCAACAAACCATCAGTGCAACCCAATGGCTAGAAGATGGTGTGCAAATACTGAAAGATAACTTAAATAATGCAGAACAAAAACTTACCGACTTTCTCCAGCAAGAAAATTTGATTGTCGATAGTGAAATTGAGCATAAAACCCGTTATAATACACTCCGTCAGGAGCTCGCCTCCGGCAGGGAGTTGTATGGTACATTCCTGAACCGTCTTAAAGAAAGCAGTCTTACCAATGTTCTCTATCCGTCAGCAACCACCCTAGCCAGTACGGCAACACCGCCACAATCGCCCTTCAAACCAAAACGGTTCCTGATCTTAGTGTTGGTTGTATTACTAACTATCATCATCTTAATTCTGCATGCCGTGTTACGCGCTTTCTATCGCATTAACCAAGACAATATCATCAGCCTAAAACCAACTTTACTTGGCACTTTACCTAACTTAAAATCGGCAGATAATCAATTTAACCAGCTGTCGCCACAACAACTATTTCAGTCAAACAAAACTGTTTGCGAAGCGGCGCAGCGTTTACGTACATCACTACAAATGTCTACCCTGGGGCAAAAACAGCAAGTCATCGTGATCACTTCTGCCGCTGCTGGTGAAGGAAAAAGCACGGCCGCGATTTATTTAGCGATGGCCCTCGCACAATCAAAAAAAACCATTATTATTGACGCTGATATGCGTAAACCAGCAATCGGAAAAAAATGGGCATTCCCAAAATACACACCGGTCTGTCTGATGTTTTGACTGAAGGCGGTAGCTTAAGTGATAGCATTTGGTACGATGAACTGACAAAACTCGGCGTGATGCCCGTCGGCGAATGTCCCGATAATCCACTGAATTTATTTCGCTCAAAACGCTTTAAAAGCTGCCTGACTATTTTAAAAAGCCAATATGACTATATCATTATTGATTCACCGCCTAGCCAACCAGTAAGTGATACTTTTGTTATCGGCCAATCTGCTGATGTCAATATAGTCGTCACCCGTTGCAATCATTCGAAAAAAAATGAAATAGACGATTGTATTGCTATGCTTGCCAAACACAATATTAAAGTCAATGGCATAATTTTAAATAACGTGTCACTGCTGGATGATAAAAGGTATCAAAATCACAAAAAGATATCATGAATTCTCATACTTGCCCTCATACTAAAGCGCTACCACATTTCAACCATTTATTTATCTTAAACCGTTAAAATACCAAGGCATTAATGTTTAATGCGACATTGACTACAATATTCAACAATGGAATGTGATGATGATTAAATATTTATTTCTCCCAATGATTTTAATTCCATCATTGGTTCTTGCGGCAGAGACGTTAGCGGATATTACCGGTACGGGGTTAAAAGTAGCGCCCAAAGTAGCGGTTAATTATAAATATGACAATAATATAGCCAACAGCAATGACAATCAGCGAGCTTCCAATTTAATTGAAGTCATTCCCAAATTAAATCTGATTGGTGAAAGAGGCAGTAGTCAGTTTGCACTTGCCTATAAACTGGAACAAGGTTTATATGCCGAAGACAGTGACAGTAATTATACCGATCATACGCTAAAAGCTTACCTCAACAGCGATATCAACAATCGCAACAATATCAATTTTATGTATCAATTCGGTATTGCTCATGATGACGCGAATACAGGGATTGCCGAAGGTAACGAGAATATCACTGAACCTTCTGTTTATTACACCAATAATGTCGCTTTGAGTTATACCTACGGCACCGCAGCCGCTAGCGCTCGAATTAAACCAAATATCGGCTTTAATAATAAATATTACGATGAAGACAACCTTGATTATTCCGATGTCGCCGATTTCAGTGAATACAATTATGGCATCACCTTCTATTATGCTGCCGCAGCAACCCTCGATGTTCTCTTTGAGGTGAGCAATACCAGTAGCAGTTATGATAATGCCAGTAATCCGTTAGATAATGATGACATACTTGCTTACACAGGTATCACCTGGGATATTAGTGGCAAAACTCAAGGAACAGCTAAAGTCGGTTACGAAAAGGTAAATTATGCCAATGCTAGCCGCGACGATATATCTGCGCCATCTTGGGATATTGGCTTAGGCTGGAGCCCTAAAACCTATTCAACATTTAATCTGAGTGTGACGCAATATATTGAAGGTTCCGCTAGCGGTCAGGAAAGCGTCAGCACCAACAACCAAGCGCTCACCTGGCAGCATGACTGGCGGCATAACCTAACGAGCCTACTTGCATATACACATCTGGATGAAGAGTTTCAGCAAAGCAATCGTGAAGACGAAACAAATACGCTTAATGTTAACCTGACTTATCAACTAAGAACCTGGCTAAAACTTGGCGCAAGTTATGAATTCATAGATAAATCATCCTCTATTAATAATTTAGCATACGATAAAAATATCTACGGATTAACCAGCCAATTTATATTTTAACGAAGAGGATTCACTATGTTGTACAGAACCTTATTATTGTGTTTAACCTTATGTTGCTGGCAGTTAAGTGCGAATGAAGATATCTATAAATATAAGCTGGGTGCTGGCGATAAAATCAATATTAAGGTATATGGCGAAGCGGATCTAAGTCTGACTGTATTATTGGATACTTCCGGCAGTATTGATTACCCATATTTGGGTGAAATCAATGTGGTCGATTTTACGCCTGCACAAATAAAACAAGCCATCTATCAGGGGCTCAAAGGTGACTACCTGATCAACCCTAAAGTCATGGTCAGTATTGCGCAGTTCCGTCAGTTCTATATTAAGGGCGAGGTCAATAAACCTGGAGGTTATGCCTTCCAACCAGGATTAACAGTGGATAAAGCAATTGCTCTCGCAGGGGGATTCACCGAACGTGCAGCCAAGCAGTCGATTATGTTATCTAGCAACAAAAGCGGTGATACCGCACGTAAAGTCACATTAAACGATGACGTTCACCCCGATAACATCCTCAATATAGAGCAAAGTTTTTTCTAGCCTGCTAATGCAGGAAGAATAATGACTGTGTCTATAATTTATAAGTCAAATATGTCTATAAAGTCGATAGCGATAAAATCAATGTCCAGCGCGATGGCGCTAGAGGGTGAAAACAAAGTTGGCGCTCTGCTTTTTTTCACCATGCTCAAGCGCAACCGCCCTCAGCTTATACTGCTCACAGCCCTGCTTGCGACAGCTTGTTTATTTGTTACACTTCAGCTCGGTGATGTTTACCGCACAACAGCTATACTGCAATTCAGTCCTGCAGGGTCACAATCCATCAATCATGACATGCGTATCAATCGCCACATTACGCAACTACAACAGCTAAACGATTCAGATTCGCCCTTACAGCAAGCGCTAAAAGAAAGTAGGTATCGCTATCAGGGGCAAGTTCCAGAGCTCTATGTCAGCAGGGTTAATCGCTCTTACCTGATAGAAATTAGCATTGAAAGCCAGCAACCTGCGCGGCTGGCAGAATCGCTTGATATGGCTTTAACCGCCTATATTGCCGCGAATGCCGACCACATAACCGCTGACAAGACTCCAGTTCCAGTCTGGTTAAAATCCAAACTCAGCGATGTTGAAATACAGATCGAGACACTAACACGGGATATTAACCTGCTTACTCAGCAAATAAATAGTAATAGCAACAACAATAGTAATCTTGCTGACAACTTGACGTTATTGCACCAGAGAAAGATAAAATTGGCCAATTATGCCGCACAATACACCGACCTACAGCGTGTTTATCAGCAGATTCTCTCTGTCAAACAGCTGAGTAAATACGATTTATCGCTTTATCAATCGACCAGCGAACCCGTTTCCGTTAGTGGTGAACGTAATATAAATATCTTCGCTGGGGTTATGTTCTCCTGGTTATTGCTCTGTCCAATTTTCATTTTCAGCATGAGTCGTTTACGTGAAAAAGTAACGGGTATCGATGATATTAAACATAAATTACATACTCCACTTATCGCGCTCACACTGGCCAGCGAACAGCTTAATGAGAATGACCAGATATTAGTTGCCAACTATGCCAAAAATTATTTCCAACAAGCCTTTTTACTTAATCGACAATTAAACCAAAAAAAAATACTCACGCTGACCTCAATTCATCCACAAGAGGGTGCCACCCAAACAACCTGGCAACTGGCTAGCGCCATCAGCAATAATAAGAGAATCTTCATCATTGACTTAAATATCGCCCAGAATCATCATACTCTCGATTGGTTGAAAAGTTCTTTTTACACTCAATCGATAATTTTTTCAACACAATCAACAGTAGCGCCACCGTGTACCTCTCTCAAAGGCCGGAATAAGGTTTACCACTCTGTCGTAGATAATATTCATGTAATGCCATTGGATCAGGAATGGTTGCAACAAAGCAATACTCATGATTTACAAAAGTTAAGATCTGATCTGCTAAAATCAATGAAAAATTATGACCTGATCTTATTTGACACACCCGCGTTAAATACCAGTGACGCAGCGATGAAAGTAAGTCAGATATCAGACGGTACCCTGTTAATTATCAAACCGAATACCAACAGTGTGGGACAAATACGTAAATACATGCTGGCATTATTAAAGAATTACACGCCCATTGACGGGGTAATTTTAAATCAGGCACAGGTTACTATGGCCATAGCCAAGCAATTAAAGATCCATCCACAAACAAATGGCTAATTCATTATTAAAGCTACTACTCATCTCGCTTTGCCTCTGGCTGATCCACGGCGCATGGCAAGAAGGTTATGCCGATGTAACAAGCTCAGCCCTGCAGCAATACCACAAACGCTGGAACCAGGGTGAATTGGCCGATCGCAAAAATAGCCGACTAGCTACCGATTTAGCAACCACGCTATTGCGCTTAGCACCCAATAATCCCTATTATTTAAATCTCATCGCCAAGAATCATGAGTGGCTTGCATATTTCGCACAATCCTCAACTTTAACGCCCCCTGTTCAACAAGCCAAACCACACATCCAGCAAGCAACACAATTATACCGCGATGCGATAAAACGGCGACCAACCTGGGCTGAAACTCATCGTCATCTCGCCAAACTCGGCTGGCGCCAAGCACAACCTACTGAGCAGATCTACGCAAGCTTAGTCCAGGCAAACAGATGGGCGCCATTTGATCCAGAAAACCAGAAATTGTTTCTCAACTTTGGCTTAGCCCACTGGCAACAACTGTTGCCGCAGCAACGGGCTGATGTCGCCAAGCAGTTATTTACAGCTCCCGCGCGATTACCAAAATACCAATTTGAGCAAATCATCCAGCAGCATCACAACCTCAGCTGCTTGCTACTCAACAGCGCCAGCATAGAAACGCAACAATGCCGACAGAAACAATAGCGCCGTTAACGTATGAGATAAGTACCAGATATAAAAGGATAAATACCGAATAAAGTATGAATTAAACAGCCAAGTATTGTGTTCTCACAACAGCTGTTTAAAATCTGAATATTCCGCGACATCACTCTTTTCGACGGACCGTATTTCAACAGACAAAGTTAAGGTTAATAACAATTATGAATAAAGTATTCACAACATTTTTAATAACCAGTCTCGTTGTAAGTCAGACTGCATTAGCTGAAATGATGGTAATGGAAGAAGAAGTGCTCGCAGAGCCAGAAGCAATAACCCTTGCCACCAGCGAAGATCCACAGACAAATAAACTATCGGGGCTGATCGGCGAGAGCAATATGGCCAATGCCCATCTCGTCGCTAGAACGATGCTTAAACTACTGCTAGAAAATCCAACTCAGGCTGATGCTATCATTGCTTCAACTTTAGATCTGTTACCTACCGATGCCAGTGTTATTGTTAAACTTATTGCTACCGAGCATCCAGAGTATTTAGCGCCAGTCTTAGCCCAAACATTACAAAATAATCCAGAACAACTAAGCACCATTTTAGTTGCTGCGTCAAAAGCGCAACCGACGCAAAGCGCATTGATTACGCAAACAGCACTGGCTGTGCAACCTGAAGAACTCAATACGATAGTTACAATGTTAGTAAAAACAACACCTGAGCAGACACCTGCAATCATGAGTGCCGCAATATTAGCGCAACCACAACAAACAGCGGGCATTGTTGCATTAACCTTAGCTTTAGCGCCCCCTGCTGCCACAGAGCAGATTTTAACTGCAGCGCTGGACGCCGCGCCAGTGGAGCAACTACCCAATATTGCTCGTGTAGCCCAAGACAATAATATCGATGCACAAATATTGGTCACTGCCGCATTAGCATCGGGACGAGATATTGGCGATGTGCTCCCGGCACCCGCTACAGGTCCTTCCACTGAACAACTATTACTGGCCTTTATTGCACCCACTCAGGTACAAGAAATTATAGCCACTCCCGGTAGTATTACTGTCGTCAGTGCTGGTTCTGGTTCCGGTGGTACCACGGTATCACCGAATTAATTCGCAGTAAAAAACTGGATAATGCCCTCTTTATAAGCCTACTTGTACTACTGTTTTGGCTGCCTATTCCATTAGGCAGCAACAGGCCCTGGGCCTGGGCAATAGCCGAATGCATTATAGCCCTGCAAACCTTATTGATTATTGCTAATTCAAACATCGCCAGATCATGGCGGCAGCTGCGCCAAGTTAAATATTTGCTTGGCCCATTAGTATTGTTCCAATTATGGACAGCATTGCAGCTTCTGGCTTTACCGCTTGACTGGTTGCAACTTTTTTCGCCTTTCAGTGCAGATGTTTACCAGTCGACCTTCACTACCACAGAGCATGTTGTTCCTCTATCGGCCCCAATATCGGTTCCACTGTCAATTGATCCGGCACAAACCAAAATTGCTCTGCGCAAAGGCATCAGTTACTGCTTGTTTGTAATGAATTTGGCATGGTTGATCACGCATCGACAACGGCTCAAATTACTCTGTATTTGTATTGTCACAGCGGGTACTTGCCAAGCCTTTTACGGCACTATGCAGGCACTGGCAGGCGGGGGGACTAGCCTTGTATGGGGTTTGCCAAACACAAGTTCAGCCAATGGCAGCTTTGTCTATCGCAACCATTTTGCCAACTTTCTATTACTCTGCCTGTCCATAGGAAGCGGATTATTAGTTACCCAATTATATCGATCTCGCGCCAACAGCTGGTCAGAGCATATCAACCGCCTGTTAGCGACTTTACTTGGTTCCAAAATTATCATTCGTCTTGCGCTAGTGATCATGGTCATCGCCCTGGTAATGAGTCGTTCAAGGATGGGTAACTCAGCATTTTTTGCAACTACCATCATTACATCCGTGCTTGCTTTGATATTTTATCGGCAACGGCCACAGGCATTCACCATTTTCATCCTTAGTCTGCTCGCTATCGATACCCTCATCGTTGGTTCCTGGTTTGGCTTGGAGCAGGTAAAGCAACGGCTTGAAGCGACTGTGATGAGCCAGGAAATTAGAGTTGACGTCATAGAGTGGACCCAGGAGTTAGTCCAGCAAACGCTTTGGACTGGCACTGGCGGCGGCAGTTTTTACACTGTTTTTCCCGCCTATCAACAAGCTAAAATTGCTTTCTTCGATCATGCACATAATGAGTACCTGCAGTTCATCATTGAGTATGGTGTGATTGCCAGTGCTCTATTGGGTATAATGGTGATCGCAAGTTTGTTGCAGACTCTCCGCACCCAGTATCTACGCCAGTCTAATTTTATGAAGGGCATTGCCTTTGGCTGTGCCATGGCAATTATCGGCATGATGATTCATATCAGCGTCGACTTTAACCTGCAGTCACCTGCAAATACGTTGTATTTTCTAACCGTATTGACTCTGTGTTGGTTAACAAAAAATATGCCTAATAAGCGCTAACTATGCGATACTAGCTAATTATTTTGCGTAGTGTGAGTTAGGTATGGATCAGATCATTGTTCGGGGCGCCCGCACCCATAATCTTAAAAATATCAGCGTAGAGCTGCCCCGTAACAAGCTTATTGTTATAACCGGGTTATCTGGCTCAGGTAAGTCTTCACTAGCATTTGATACCCTTTATGCAGAAGGTCAGCGGCGTTACGTCGAATCATTGTCTGCTTATGCAAGACAGTTTTTATCGTTAATGGAAAAACCCGATGTCGACCATATTGAAGGCCTGTCTCCCGCCATCTCTATTGAGCAAAAATCGACCTCTCACAACCCCAGATCCACTGTCGGCACCATCACAGAGATCTATGACTACCTGCGACTGTTATTTGCCCGTGTCGGCGAACCGCGCTGCCCGACCCATAATGCCCCCTTAGCCGCTCAGACGATCACTCAAATGGTCGACCACGTCATAGCCTTAGAGTCAGGCCGTAAGTTGATGTTACTCTCACCGATCGTTAAAGAACGTAAAGGGGAACACGTTAAAACACTCGCCCATTTGGCCAGTCAAGGTTATATCCGCGCCCGTATTGACGGAGAGGTGTGTGACCTCTCCGATCCTCCGCCGCTAGACCTACATAAAAAACACACGATTGAAGTCGTTATTGATCGGTTTAAAGTACGTGATGACCTGCAGTTACGTCTATCTGAGTCATTTGAAACCGCACTCACTCTGTCCAGCGGTACCGCTTATATCACTGATATGGATGACTCAGGACAAGCACCGATCATTTTTTCTGCCAATTTTGCCTGCCCACACTGTGGTTACAGCATGGCGGAATTGGAACCGCGCATATTTTCATTTAATAATCCGGCAGGCGCCTGCCAGACCTGTGACGGCTTAGGAGTGCAGCAATATTTCGATCAGGAACGGGTTATTATTAACGCTGAACTCAGCTTATCCGGCGGCGCTATTCGTGGCTGGGATAAACGTAATTTTTATTATTTCCAGATGCTCAGTTCCTTGGCAAAACATTATCAATTTGATCTGACCGTACCCTTTAATTCTTTAACCGAACAAGTGCAAAATTATATTTTACAAGGCAGTGGCAAACAAGAGATCGAGTTTAATTATATCAATGACCGTGGTGATATAGTGGTTCGTCGCCATTCATTTGAAGGCATTATTCCCAACATGCAGCGCCGTTATAAAGAAACGGAATCCAACGCTGTACGTGAAGAATTAGGTAAATACCTGACGACAAAATCCTGCACCAGTTGTTCTGGGTCTCGCCTGCGTCAGGAAGCTCGACATGTTTATATTCAGGAGACAACGCTGCCCCAAGTATCACACATGGCCATTGGCGAAGCCTTTGAATTCTTTTCTACTATGCAGTTAACCGGACAGAAAGGTCAAATAGCTGAGAAGATTTTAAAAGAGATCTGTGATCGCCTCGGCTTCTTAGTGAATGTCGGATTAAATTATTTAAGCTTGGAGCGCAGCGCCGAAACCCTATCCGGCGGTGAAGCACAACGGATACGCCTAGCGAGCCAAATAGGTGCTGGCCTGGTTGGGGTCATGTATGTGCTCGACGAGCCTTCCATTGGTTTACATCAACGGGATAATGAGCGCTTACTGCAAACCTTAATCCACTTGCGCGATCTGGGTAATACGGTGATCGTGGTTGAACATGATGAAGACGCCATTCGCGCAGCTGACTACATTCTTGATATCGGTCCGGGTGCTGGCGTGCATGGTGGTGAAATTGTCGCCCAAGGCAGTATCGATGAGATATTACGCAGTCAAACATCGCTGACGGCTGATTATCTGAGTGGTCGAAAGGCTATTGCGATACCCGCGCAACGTACTCAGCTCACGGATCGTTGGGTACATTTGAAAGGGGCTTCCGGTAACAATTTAAAACATGTCGACCTATCAGTACCTATCGGTGTAATGACCTGTGTGACCGGGGTTTCCGGCTCCGGTAAATCCACCCTGATTAATGATACCTTCTTCCAGATCGCCCATACTGAATTAAATGGCGCAACAACCGCAAAACCAGCACCTTACCAATCTATTGAAGGTTTGGATCAACTTGATAAAGTGGTCGATATTGACCAAAGTCCAATCGGCCGTACGCCGCGATCTAACCCGGCGACCTATACTGGTATCTTCACCGCTATTCGTGAGTTATTTGCTGGTACCCAGGAGTCTCGTTCACGCGGTTACAAACCGGGGCGATTTAGCTTTAATGTCAAAGGCGGGCGTTGCGAAGCCTGTCAGGGAGATGGTCTAATCAAGGTTGAAATGCATTTCTTGCCTGATGTCTATGTGCCCTGTGATAGCTGTAAAAGCCAGCGTTATAACCGCGAAACCTTGGAAGTACGCTACAAGGGCAAAAATATTCATGAAGTGCTGGATATGACAGTGGAAGAGGCGAATGAGTTCTTTGCTCCCATCCCCCCGATTGCACGTAAACTACAGACCTTGATGGACGTAGGGTTATCCTACATACGCCTCGGCCAGTCAGCAACTACCCTATCTGGTGGTGAGGCACAACGGGTTAAATTAGCGAAAGAATTATCCAAACGCGACACAGGTCAAACACTATACATACTGGACGAACCTACCACTGGACTGCATTTTCATGATATTCAACAGCTATTAAACGTCTTACATCGGCTACGTGATCACGGCAATACCATCGTTATCATCGAGCACAACCTTGATGTAGTCAAAACAGCAGACTGGGTGATCGATCTTGGTCCAGAGGGCGGTAACGGCGGCGGCGAAATTTTGGTAACCGGCACGCCTGAAACCATTTGTGAACATCCACAAAGTTACACAGCACGCTTCCTCAAGCCTATACTGGAACGAGCCAACACCTTAAAATAACCAATAAAGAGCGGTACCATGGACCTTAAACTGACAACGCTGAAAAAAGGATTTTTCATTATCTTTGCTGTCTATATGCTAGTGGGAATGCATTACTTCCAGCATAATGGGGGAGGTTCAGGCTTACATCTACCCTTCAATGTGGTGGGGTGGTTGTTCATCACCCCTTTGATCGGCATAGGTTTCTGGCAGATAACCCACCAAGGTCAACTGGTTTACTCACGCCTAACTCTGGTATTTATCGCTGCAACGGCATGCATGCTGATCCCGGTATTATATGCCGATCCCACGGTCGTCGGAGCCAGCTACACGCGCCTATTCGGATTACTCGGTGGTTTGTTATTTTTTATTGCTCTGCAGCAATTGCAACTCAATCAGCAGCAACGTTTGGCATTGCTTTACCTGATCTTAGGCGCGGTATTGGTCGAAGCCTGTTTTAGCCTGATACAGTATTACCTGCTGCCGGTCAATAACTGGGTTGGTTATCAAAAATTAGCCAACCGCCCTTATGGCATTTTCCAGCAACCCAATGTTTCAGCGTCCTTTCTCGTAACGGGTGTGGCATTGGCGCTCTACCTCTTAAGCCAAACCCAGCCAAGTGAACGATTTAAACAATTGTTTTGTTATCTGACCAGCTTTCTCACCATGATCCCGGTTGTCTTGTTGCAATCACGTACCGGTTACCTCTCTCTGCTCATCGCTCCCCTGATGTTACTGCCCTGGATATGGCAACAACTGGATAAAACAAAGCAATTAAAAATCTTGTTTATCTGGCTTTTTTGCTGCGCTATGGCCACGTTCATTGGCTTAACAACATTAGAGACTACAAATCAGGTTACGCGTTCAGCTGCAGTCTTAACAGATCCCGGAGCCCGCATTCCGATTTATCTGCACAGCTTAGCCATGTTTTTAGCAAAACCAGTATTAGGTTGGGGTTATGGCAGTTTTGAAGTCAGTTATCTCAACTCCTACACTGAAGCACTCAGCCAAGGGTTAGCATTGCCTGGTTCTCCAGAGAATTTGGATCACCCACACAATGAACTGCTCTATTGGGGTATCGAAGGCGGTATTGTTGCGTTAATGGGGATTGCATTACTGTGTATCGGTTTTTTGCGCATTATTTTCAAACAGCCATTTTGGCAAGGTATTGCGCTGCTGGGCCTCGTATTTCCCATTTTACTGCATACCCAAACCGAATACCCGTTTTATCATTCCACTGCCCATTGGGCGGTTTTCTTGGTGCTGGTCTGGTACATCTCAAGCCGTTACGCCAGTACCAACTATATCCATTTTCACTATACCTTTTTACTGCGTACCTGCGCACTACTCATCCCGCTCATCACCTTGCTATTTATGGTCACGACATTACATACCAACTACCTGCTCACCAAGTACGAACGTAGCGATAGACGCGATATCACCCCCTTGACAGAAGTGATCAATCCCGTTGCCTGGATCACCCGGCTGGAATTTAATGTCATGATGTATCGTTTACAAATTGCGTTGTATAATAACGATAGGCAGGAACTTGATGAATACATAAACTGGGCAACTGAGATCAGCCAAACAACGCCTCGAGCCAATATTTATATTAACTGGATCCGCGCGCTGGACAAACGGGAGCAACATGCTGAATCTGAAAAACTGTTGCGCAAGACTGTGCGTATGTACCCGCATAACAGCCTAGTACAGGATATAGTGAGTCAGGCCGAGCAAACTAGCCCAACAGTGGAAAAAGAATAGTTATTCAAACTGTATAATGAGCAGATATAAAAACTCATCTCGTTGTTGACGAGATGAGCAACTCGCTAATATTCGATAGCACGTCTTGTATGCAGTAACACTATATGCAACGGCACTTAGTTCAGGGTGTCTTCCAATGCCCGCAGACATAACGCGACATTTTCCGTACGCGCGGCATAACCCATCAGGCCGATACGCCATGCTTTACCTGCAAACGCACCTAAACCAGCACCGATTTCCAGGTTATAGGTATTCAGTAACTGACTACGTACCGCTGCATCATCAACCCCGTCGGGGATCATAACAGTGTTCAGCTGAGGTAAACGACATGACTCATCAACAATAAATTCTATACCCAGTTTTTCCAGCCCAGCACGCAGTGCTAAATGCTGCTGCGCATGGCGTTCCCACGCATTTTCCAACCCTTCATTTTGTAAGTGCACTAACGACTCATGTAAGGCATATAGTGTATTTACCGGTGCGGTGTGATGGTAACTACGTTTGCCGTCACCAGACCAATAGCCCATGACTAAGGTTTGATCTAAGAACCAGCTTTGTACTGCAGTGGTACGATTTTTAATTTTTTCGACCGCCGCAGGACTGAAACTCACCGGAGAAAGACCGGGAACACACGACAGACATTTCTGAGTACCGGAATACACTGCGTCGATCCCCCAATCATCAACATACAGAGGTACGCCACCTAATGATGTCACCGCATCAACAATAGATAAACAACCATGCTGCCTGGCTAAGCCACACAGCGTTTTAGCATCAGAAAGCACGCCTGTTGACGTTTCAGCGTGTACAAAAGCGACAATCTTTGCGTCAGGATGAGCGCTTAAAGCAGCGTCTAATTTTGCCGGATCTACGGGTTTTCCCCATTCATCTTCAACCTTCACTAATTCACCACCGCAGCGGGTTACATTCTCAGCCATACGCGCGCCAAATACGCCGTTGATGCAGACAATAACCTTATCGCCCGGCTCAATTAAATTAACAAAGCATGTTTCCATACCTGCAGAGCCCGGCGCAGAGACTGCAATAGTGCAGGCATTTTTAGTTTGAAATGCATATTGCAGCAATGTTTTAACTTCATCCATCATATGGATAAATAGAGGATCAAGGTGACCCACAGTAGGGCGACTTAACGCCTGTAATACATTAGGATAAACATCAGATGGACCGGGTCCCATTAGGGTGCGCGGGGGTGGATAAAAAGACATAATGCTCATTCACTTTCCTTGTCATATTATGAGAACAACTGGCCTGTGGCCGTATACCCAAGTTACCGTTGAGTACCTGGTTTAGCGTTGGATTTTCTTACAATCACTTGGGGGTATATGGGTTAATCTACCACTGGAACTGTACTTTGCAAACAACAATGAAACTTTTTGTTTACATCATCACTACAACACGGATTTACTATCAATTAACCAACGGTTGTTAAATAATCTGCAATACCATCCAGTAGCATCTGCACCGAGATCATGACTAGCAGCATTCCCATTAAGCGCTCGACTGCGGCAAGCCCTTTTTCTCCTAATATTCGGTTAAATGCCTCATAGAACATTAATATAAAGGCACTAACACCCCAGGCTATAATCAAAGAAATTGACCATTCCAACATTTTATCCGGATTTTGGTGCGCTAATAGTAGCAACGCCGCCAAGATAGAAGGACCTGCCAGTAGTGGTATTGCCATCGGTACAATAAAGGGCTCTTCTCCGACCGCCAAACCTGTCAAACTGCCTTCGGAAGGAAATATCATCTTAATAGCAATCAAAAATAATATAATACCACCTGCAATACTTACTGCTTCCTGCTTCAAGTTTAAAAATCCAAGAATTTGTTCACCCAAAAACAGAAACAGCAGCATGACAAATAATGCGATCAACAATTCGCGGATCATAACGGTACGTCGGCGCTTTTTGTCAATATGCTTTAAAATAGATAAAAATATCGGTAGGTTACCCAACGGATCCATGATTAAAAACAACATGACAGCCGCCGAGATAATTTCCATTTGCATTAATTTTCACTCCATAAAATAAACACCAGTGGTAATGTTTCAATCATCGAGCCAATATACCAGAGGTATGTAAGATATAAAGTGATGAAGTGCAGGTACATATAACAAAATCATAGTATAGATCAACTTTATAGCTCTAGTTTCAACGCCAAAAACAGCGCATAAATTCAAATGCGGGTGCCAGACACGGTTGCCCGTAACCAAGCTTAGCGAGGGGCTGCCCAGATACGGCTGGCCTGTTACATGGCCAGCCGTGTTCCCGAAGGATAAGTGTTATCAATTTGATTGATAAGTTGCTGCTGTCACGAATGAAGGGCTTGCGCGAATAGCGCTTGTTGCGCTGCGGTAAAAGGTAAATTCAACGCAGCGGAATGGCCTTTTTCAGACATCTTCGCCCATGTTTTTTTGACAATAACAAGCAATTTTTCAGGGCTGTGTTTGTCAGTGAATGCGGTAAAATAATATTTTAGAAAAACAAGACAGATAACGTCCTCTAACGCCTGCACTTCTGGATCGCGTTTCAGTTTCTCCTTGCGTAGCATACGCCCAATCGCCTGTACATCAGCCGCACTGCAGCCAACCTGCTGGGCAATTTTAGCCGCTTCCGTCGCATGCAAACGGCCTAATTCCTGACGCCATTGATTATATCCCTCACGGCCAAGTGGATAATCCACCCGCGGAATACTCCAGCGTTTGATATGCTGAGCACGAGCAGCTATTTGCAGCGCTTCTGAAGCATCCGGCGCAAACTCTGCCAGGCACTCACTCATGCGAATACCATATAACCACTCTTTTGGTTGCATTGTTCCATTAACATTTTCACTCACAGGATCACACAAGTTAATCTCATCAATTAACTGTATTGCTTGCTGTACCCGTTCTGCTGACATGACATCCTCTCCATCAGTATTATTTTATATATACCCAAACGCCTTCGAACTGCATTTTGAAGGCGTTTGGGTATATATACTAGCAATGCCTATTCTTGATGGTCTATTTTCGGCGGGATCTGCGGTTCAATATTGTCTTCATAAAATTGCCCGACCACAGCACCGGCTAATTTCGACTTTGCTGATACTTTGGCCAGCTCAGAATCGTCGGCAAAGGAGAAAGCAAACAGATCATCAAGAGCCACTGGGAGAGAAACACCTATAACCACATCACCTTTAAGCACAGTATTAACCAAAGGCAGTTCTGCCGCTACAGCTTTCACCTCATCAAGTCGCTTTAAACGAGCGAGATCAGTTAGCGCTTTACGCGTCACTCGGTTAATTTCAGAGAGTTGCCAACGGTCAGCATCAGTCAGCGAAGTTTTTTCCAGTAAATGCTGTTTCAGCGCCAATACCTGAGCAATGATCGCCTCGGGGGTGGCTCCTACTGCAAAGCTAAATTCTACGTCAGCTTGCTCATTGACTTCATCTGAAATAACGGTAACGTCATCAATTAAATTTTCACTATCTTTAGCCGTATTATTTGACTTGTTTTTTGGCTCAGCTTTTTTCTTGTCTTTTTTTTTTGCTGTTTTATCCCTTGCAGATTTGTAATCAATTTTATCTTTATCCGCTGTCGCATTATCGGCCGACGCCGAAGCACTATCGGGGTTAATTGCCGGGGTTATTTCACGTTTTTCAGCATCCCGCTGCACAGCGGCTGTAGTCGGGTTTAATGCATTGGGGATGGAAGCTGGTGGCGGAACAACAAGCGCCATCAGATCGTCACATCAATTGATGTGCCCATCATATCATCTGCAGTGCGGAGTGCCTGCAGCGCCGCGAGGCCGTTATACATGGCGGTCTGCATACCAAGCAGTTCGGTGTTGATTGATTCCGCAGTGGGCGTTGAGGATGTTGGGGCGTGATTCTCAGCCAAAGTACTCGTCTCAGCCAGGGGACGATCCCCTGCAGTGCTAGGAGGTAATGGACTTAAATCCCGAGTTTGCTGCGTAAGTTTATGGGCGGCATCATCCAGATTATTTGTCGCACGCTGATAACCTAACATAGCTGTATTAACTGTTGAATTAACTTGCATAATCCCTCCTGCCACCAAGCATACCTTCTCGCCAGAGAAAGGTAATTAAAGTTCGTTGCCCAGTGTATAACTAATTGTTAAAAAATGCCTGTAGTTTATTAACAAAGTTGTCCGGTTCAGAAATAAAGGGAGCATGGGATGAGGATTTGAATATCACACTTGGGGAGTCCGGCAAACACGCATCCATCCAGTCGACGGTCGCCTGTGGTACAAGTGAATCTAATCGGCCATAGAAACGGTACACAGGCATCACCAATTGAGCTAAATTTGCTCTAAGATCTACGTCCGCCAGTAATGCCAAACCATTTGTTAGTGCCTGAGCATGTGGCTCAGGCCTTACTGAAAGTAGTGTTCTAAAGCGTTTAATATCCTGCTTTGCAGTCATGCTCCCCAACGCTTGGATCGCCAGGAATCTGCTAATGGTTTGTGTTAGATCATGCTGTAATTGCAACTGGAACTGTGCTAGCACAGTACTCGAAATACCACACCAAGGATCGTCTTCAACTACTTTATCCTGGGCTATAAATTTCGGCGAACTAGCAACCGTTACCAAGGCAGAAACACGTTGCGGGTAAGTGAGTGCAAAGTGGGTAGCACACAGCCCTCCCAGTGACCAACCCAGCCAAATAGCCTGATGTGGCGTAACAGCAGCAAGCGCTGTACTAATGTCTGCCAAGGAGGCGGTTTGACGATAATGTGCATGGCTGAAACCAAAACCGGGTAAATCGACTAAGTGAAGACGAAAATGCTGAGAAAGAGTTGGCATAATACTCTGCCAGCAGGCACTGTTTAACCCCCAGCCGTGTAATAAGACCATATCAGGACCAGTGCCGATAATATCAACATGTAAACTCGTCGTAGAACCTACATCTTCGACATGTTTGTCGGCATCTTGGAAATTATTCATCTACACTTAGCTCTGTCATTTATGGATGAGGACATACTAATCAAATTGCCAGATATATCAATGATAAATAAACTCAGTCTCAGACTGTTGCAACCACGCTGTACATTATGCGATATGCCCATAGATTCAGAGTGTCCATTTCTGTGTCAACTGTGTAACCAAGAATTACCCTACATAAACAAACCCCTGTGTCTATATTGTGGCCAACCTTATACTTATTCTAAACAGAGGCACAACCTGAATGATTGCCCGGAATGCAGATCTGAGCAGCCACCTTGGCACCATCTTATTCCCTGTATGTATTATACTCTGGAGTGTAAATATTTAATCCGGCAACTTAAATTTTCCAGGCAGGTACAAATAGGCATATTATTCGGTCGTCTATTGAGCCACACCATTACCCGACAAATTGCCCGAGGCGATATCCAGCGCCCAGAAGCATTACTGAGCATTCCACTACATCGAAAAAGGCAGCGTAAACGCGGCTACAATCAAGCCCACGTGATCGCGCAAGAGCTAGCCAAGCAATTAAAGGTTCCGCTCATCTCCGAAGGCAAATTTATCCGCGTTAAGTTCACAGAACCCCAATCACTACAGAAAATGGGGATGCGTAAACAAAATATCCAAGGTGCATTTAAGGTGATCGAATCACTCAATGTTAAGCACATTGCACTGATTGATGATGTCGTCACCACAGGAGAAACGATCCGGGAAGCAACCGAAGTATTAGCGAAATCTGGCGTGCAATCTATTGATATATGGTGTGTTGCCAGAACATTAGCAGATTAGTGGTTTCTCGTTAAAAATAGCGTTACAATAAAGCCTGAGTAAATTGGTCAGGTATGACGAGAGGACATAATGATAACGATTACTGAAGATGCACAAGCACATTTTGTGAAACTACTTAGCAACCAGAAAGACGGTACTAACATCCGGGTATTTGTGGTTAATCCAGGCACCGCAAACGCAGAGTGTGGCGTATCATATTGTCCACCTGAAGCAATTGAAAGCACAGACATGGTAATGCCATTCAGTGGTTTTGATGCACTAATTGACGATATGAGCGCACCGTTCTTAAAAGATGCTTTTATTGATTTTGTTACCGATAAGATGGGCTCACAATTAACTCTCAAAGCGCCTAACGCTAAGATTAAGTCAGTGCCAGATGATGCACCTTTACTTGAGCGAGTTGACTATGTGATCCAAACAGAAGTAAACCCACAACTTGCTGGTCACGGTGGACACGTGGTACTCACTGAAATTACTGATGATGGCATTGCTATATTGCAATTTGGCGGCGGTTGTAATGGCTGTAGCCAGGTAGACTTTACCTTGAAAGAAGGTATCGAGAAGCAGTTATTGGAGCAGTTCCCAAAGGAGTTGACCGCTGTGAAAGATGCCACAGAGCATCAATCTGGTGAGCATTCGTATTACTAATAATACAATTATTGCTATTCGGATTTAAATACAGCGTGAATAATTAGCTATATTCACGCTGTATACTTATACCCGTTTCACTCAGTAAGTGATCTGTTATTCGCCTTTTTTATCACGACCCAGTAATGCTAAAGCCGCTTCTTTCGCCGGTTTATTTTCGTAAAGTACTTTATAAACTTGTTCAGTGATCGGCATTTCAACGCCGAGACGGGCAGACAGTAAATACACCTCTTTGGTGTTTCTATAGCCTTCCACGACCTGGCCAATCTCAACCTGAGCTTCATCCACACCTTTACCAGCACCCAGTGCAAGTCCAAAACGTCGATTACGGCTTTGATTATCTGTACAGGTCAATACCAGGTCACCCAGGCAAGACATACCCATAAAGGTATTTTTATCCGCTCCGAGCGCTTCACCCAAACGGCATAACTCTGTCAGACCGCGGGTAATTAATGCCGTGCGTGCATTGGCACCGAAACCAAGCCCATCAGACAATCCAGCACCAATGGCAATCACATTTTTTACTGCGCCACCGAGTTGTACACCGATAAAATCTTGGTTGGTATAAGTTCGCAGACTTTTCCCACAGTGCAATAAATGCGAAATGTCGTCAGCAAACTTGGGATCAGTGGAAGAGATACTTATCGCTGTCGGTAGTCCTGCGGCCAATTCTTTGGCAAATGTTGGACCGGACAATACCGCTAGCGGAAAGTGAGGACCAAGAATATCAGTTGCAACATCCTGCAATAATCGTCCAGTCTCTGCTTCCAACCCTTTTGTAGCCCAAGAGATCCGAGATTCCGCACGTAAGAAGGGTTTAATCCGACTAAGCACTTCACCAAAAACATGACTAGGCACAACGATCAAAATATCCCGACTGGCTGCAACCGCTTGCTTCAGATCAGTTTCGAGTATTAATGTCTCTGGAAACTTAAGACCAGATAAATATGCTTCATTACTGCGAGCTTCAGCAAGTTCATTAATATGTTCAGCATCGTGACCCCAAAGCACAGTCCGGTTCCCATTCCGTGCTAAAGACATAGCCAATGCGGTGCCATAAGACCCCGCACCGAGCACTGTCATTAAGGCAGGTTTAATTGCCATAGCTTAAGAGTCCAGCTTTTGCTCTATTTTTGCTTCAGCAGATTGCGCGTCAGCAACTTGTGCTTGTTGCACATATGAAGCAAACAGGGCATCAAAGTTAACAGGTGCTAGATTTAATTGCGGGAAAGAACCTCGGCTTACTAGGCTTGCAATCGTTTCACGGGCATATGGGAAAAGTATATTTGGGCAGAATGCACCCAGACAATGGGCCAATTGACCTTCGTTCAGTTCGCCGATGCTGAAAATTCCTGCTTGTTGAACTTCACACAAGAACGCAACAGTTTCGCCATCTTTTGCAGTAACGGTCAGTGACAGCACCACTTCAAATACATTATCAGCTAGCTTGCTACTACGTGTATCAAGATCAAGTTTAACTTCTGGTTTCCACTCTTGTTGAAAGATAGCGGGTGAATTTGGGCACTCAAAAGAAACGTCTTTGATGTAAACACGTTGGATATTAAATTCTTGCTGATTCGTAGATTCTGACATAAGTAAATTCCAATATTTTATAGATTTAAACTGATAAATTAATTGCTATCACAGGTGATCTTCAAACTGATTATTACTTCACTGTTGGTAAATTAGCTTCTTTCCAACTAGCGATACCACCCGCTAAATTATAAACAGTTGTAAAGTCCTGTTTAACCAAACCCTTAGCAGCCCGGCCTGAACTCATTCCTGTATCGCACATAACAATGATTGGGGTGTTTTTGTATTTTTCAATAAGCGATAGCTTATTCGCTTCAATATCAGCTACTGTAACATTAACTGCATCTAAAATATGTGACTTGCGGTAATCTTCAGCAGAACGAACATCAACAACAACAGCATTTTCTTTATTCATTAAAGTGGTGGCCTGATGATTATTCACCGGCTTCACTTTAGAGAAAGCACTGCTTCCAAATGAATAAATAAGGAAACCAGCAATACCAACCCAACCGAGGGATAATGCTGGATTGTTCGAAGCAAACTCAATATATTCTTGCATGTGATTATGACTCTAAAATTAGCTAATAATGGATTATTCACAAGGGAGTATACATGCGGTTAAGAATAAAAACAGCCCAATATACCCAAGCCACTTCAAGATGCGAGGCTCAGAGCTTTCTTTGGAAAAAGAATTCGAACGAAATATACATAGGAATGGTGCATCATTTCAAGTCTATTTTGTGAAGAAGTGTGTTTCCAAAGATGCTCCCGAAGGGCGAGCTTCATTGATTTTTATGCTGCGTTAGCCAAACTCAAAATAGAATAACTATTTATTCATTTGGCTGCCTTGCCTAAAAACTAATGAATTCTCGCTGAACCCTGCATCTTGACGTGGCTTGGGTATCTATGAATTCCAGGCAAGCGTGAGTGAATAAGTCTAAAATTAATTTAATCATAGGATTTATAACAGGCAGGCAGACACCACCTAGGTAAAACAGACCAAAATGTAGTAATTTAACAGACATTGGTCATTGAAAATTTCGAATTTTCGACTTAGATCAAAAAGAAGATCCAAATTAACGGTTAAAAGTGTAGTAATATTACTATATTTAAGTTCAAATCAAAAGAGAGGTTAACCCATGTCTGAAGCCAAAAAGACAATTGCACTTATCATTATGGATGGTTGGGGCTATCGTCCCGATCAACAAGATAATGCTATCGCCCACGCAAAAACCCCTATTTTAGATAAGTTATGGCAAGACTACCCAAGTATGCTTATCTCAAGCTCTGGCTTAGCAGTAGGTTTACCAGATGGCCAGATGGGTAATTCGGAAGTGGGCCATGTTAATATCGGTGCTGGACGTATCGTTTATCAAGACTTAACTAAGATAGATAAAGCCATCGCTGATGGTGAATTTAATCAAAACCCAACTTTAGTTAAAGCAGTTGATGCTGCCGTTGCTCATGATAAGGCAGTACACATCCTAGGCTTAGCGTCACCAGGTGGCGTACACAGTCATGACGATCAAATGCTTGCTATGATTGAACTTGCCGCTAAACAAGGCGCAAAAAAGATTTATCTACACGCATTCCTTGATGGTCGTGATACTCCACCACGCAGTGCTCAAGGTTCACTAGAGAAATTCGACGCTAAATTTGCTGAAATTGGTGTAGGTAAAACAGCAACATTAATTGGCCGCTACTTTGCAATGGATCGTGATAATCGTTGGGATCGCGTAGAAGAAGCCTATAACTTACTCACTCAAGCTAAAGCGCATTATCAAGCAGATTCAGCACTAGCAGGCCTAAAAGCTGCTTATGCACGTGATGAAAATGACGAATTTGTCAAATCGACCGTCATTGGCGAAGCAACACCGATTGTTGATGGTGATGCTGTAATTTTCATGAATTTCCGTGCCGATCGTGCCCGAGAAATCACCCGTGCATTCGTTGACTCTGATTTTAGTGGATTTGAGCGTAATGTAACGCCTAAATTAACAGATTTTGTGATGTTAACTGAGTATGCAGCTAGCATAGAGGCTAACGTTGCTTTTCCTTCAGATAAATTAGTTAATACCTTAGGTTCAGTACTCGAGCAACAAAATAAAACCCAATTACGTATTTCTGAAACGGAAAAATACGCACATGTTACTTTCTTCTTTAATGGCGGAATCGAAGACGCCTTTGTCGGTGAAGACCGTGAACTGATCCCATCACCACTGGTGGCAACTTACGATCTACAACCAGAAATGAACTCAGAGATACTTACTGATAAATTAGTTTCGGCTATCGAGAGTAGAAAATACGATGTCATTATCTGCAACTATCCAAACGGTGACATGGTTGGCCATACTGGAATATTTGATGCAGCAGTAAAAGCTTGTGAAGCTGTTGATAAATCGATAGGTCGAGTTGTAGCAGCATTGGATAAAACCGACGGTGAATGCTTGATCACAGCCGATCACGGTAATGCTGAAATGATGGTTAATCCTGAGACTGGCGGTATTCATACAGCGCATACCAACCTCCCTGTCCCTCTCATATACATCGGCCGTGAAGCAGAACCTGCAGCAACAGGTCGTCTGTGTGATTTAGCGCCAACTATACTAAATCTGCTTGGTGAAGAGATTCCAACGGAAATGACTGGTAACAACTTAATGAATCTGAAATAATCATTCCCCGTATGGGGAAGGGATTATCTTATGTCATTTTTTAAACACAGCATGGCTTATAGCATTATAAGCCTGCTGGTATTAATATCACCAAATGTCTTCGCAGTGAATAACCAGGCCGAACTTGATCAACTTCGTTATAAAATCAAGATACAAAGCGCCACAGTTAATAAACAAAATTCCAATCTGAATGTTCTGTCAAAGCAGACGAAAAAAACAGATCGCGCGATCAGCAAGGTAGCTGCACAGTTAACAAATACCACCAATTTAATCACCAATATCAAAAAAGATCTTAATGGTTTAATGAAGCAAGAAAAGATCTTACTGAAAGACAAAAAAAAGCAACAGAATATCTTGGCTGCGCAAATAGAGAGTGCCTACCTTACGGGTGAAAATGATTACCTCAAGCTATTACTTAATCAGCAAGATAGCAGCGAAATTGAACGCGCTCTGGTTTATTATGACTTCCTCAATAAAGCCCGAGTAGCAGCAATAGAAGAATTTAACCGCACTCTCACAGCAATTGATAAGAATCAATCAGAACAACAAAAAATTAAAGGTCAACTGGTAAAAATAAAATTATTCCAAGAACAAAAAGCGGACTCTCTAGAGCAGCAAAAACACAAACAGAAAAATGCCAATATTAATATCGCAGCAATCATACGTAGTGAAAGGCTGACTCTCACGGAGCTTAAACTTGCTGAAAAAAAACTTAAAGAACAAATTAATATACTTAGAAACAAACAAAATATACAGATTTCTCTAGCGGGGTTAAGACAGTATAAAGGTCGTTTAAATTGGCCAATTAAAGGCAAGGTCATGCATAATTTCAACAGCAAGCGTTTCAGTGATGTACGTTGGCGCGGTATGGTCATTGGTGCAAGAGAAGGCGCTAAAGTCCGATCTGTCAGCGCCGGGAAGGTCGTATTTGCCGATTGGCTGCGCGGATTTGGTATGGTCACAATCATCGATCATGGACAGGGTTATATGAGTTTATATGGTCACAACCAGACACTGCTAAAAGTAAGTGGTGAGAAAGTAGGTAAAGGCGAAGTAATTTCGCTGGCTGGCCGAAGTGGTGGACAACTTGAATCAGGGGTTTATTTTGAGATAAGGCACAAGGGTAATGCGCTTGATCCAAAACTATGGTTAAAACGTTAAACGTTATTGGCCATATGATGTGGCTATACTTAACCAGCGCGCTCATATTTTCCTACGCAGCTGTGACTATAATTATTGATGATATGGGGAATACACCGATAAATAAGGGCTGCTTGCACTACCTCCTGCTATTACTTTTTAAATTCTGCCAAATACGCCCTATGCCCAGCAAATAGCAACTCAGTCTCTTTTGCGAAAACGTGAAATTATGCTGCGTATGCCTATGCAATCAGTTCACGATAAAGCAATGGGCCCTCTGGGTCTAAACCAGCAACAATCAAACCATACAGCAGGCTATTGATTCGGTAGCTGGTGCTTCAGGGGTCAATAATCACATGAGTAGCTTACTCACGGCCCAAGAAGAACCACTGAATGCTGTAATGGAAATATTAAAACAGCAACTGCTATATTTCATAAATAGCCGCACAACTGTCGCGACAATCGCAGCTGATATAGCCCACAGATATCAAGTTCCTGATATGATCAGAGACATCTTTCTCGATAACCAGAGTGATACAGAATATTTAAATCAACAACTTCTGCATGCGCTCGTAATTGCCAAACAAAAAGTAGGTTACTATAATTGCTCACCCTTACCCCACTACAATTGAATTCTTAAATCAGCATTTAGCTGCTGCACTGGAACGAGATAATCAAAGTTTGGCCACGCCGAGTGAACAATTTAAGTTGAAGTCTGTTGCTCCAGATCAGCAATAAGGAATAGCGCTTCCTGGCGATTGCTACCACATACATCGGCGCATGCTTTAAAGGCGTCACACAATGCTGGACGTTCTGGCTGATCGAATATCAAGCACAGGTTATCACCTACAGACAAATTGACACAGCGGACTCCAGCGGGCTTTCCATTTGGCATTCCGGGGATAAAACTGGTAATACTAGGCGCTTCACAACAAGCGCCACAATTCATTCGACATTGCATAAAACAAACCTTAAATATCCGCCTATTTTAGCGTAATATCAGTGGGTATATAAAAAAGGGATCAGCATGAGATTATCAGCATTTACAGTAACAGATACAACCCCACAGTTACTCATCGATATAACAAAATTATACCTACCATTTACTGATGATGAAGCGGCAATCAAAACAGCCTATGATAGCGTCATCTCAGATAACACCCGCGACTTATTTGTCGCAAAATTTAATGACAGGCATATTGCTGGACTTATTATCGAATATGATAGTAGCAATGCCCTATTAAGTTGTATCGCAGTAAGAGATATAACCCAGCAGCGTGGTGTTGGTAAGTTCCTTATTCAACAAATATTAGCGCAGAGTAAGAGCAAAAAAATTCAGACTGTAAAAATAAACAAAGACGAAAAACTAAGTCCAAAGTTAGTTAAGTTATTAATAAGTTTGGGGTTTACTGAGAAGGTATCGGAATTATCGATCACTTTGTAGCAGTTTAATTTAAGCCTGATACCAAAAGAATTAAATTTGTGATCAGTTTTAGTGTATTCTTTAGATTAGTCAACAATCGGTTTTTTTATTTGAAAAATTTATCAATCCCATACACAAACAACGCCAGCCTTAAGCTACGTTATAT
>JBLHPA010000004.1:0-56845 GCA_047628235.1 Moritella sp. | reverse complement strand
TTTTATTAATCGTTTTATTAATCGTTTTATTCCACAATAGCCGTTAGATAATATAAACGAGAACCAAAATCACCAATATGGCGCACATGATCGGTCATTTCAGTGCCTGTGAATTGACTTTTTAGTGGCAATCCAAAATGACTGAGTTGATCGCCATAGGCGGTATAGGATTCAGCCGTAACCGGATGCATGACACGATTAGCGATAAGGCCATGGATCATGCCTCGGTCTTTGATTGCAATAGGCAGCTGCTCATTAACCAGATCCCCATATTGGCGAATATTTTGATATTGTTTCCGGCTCGTGATCTGATAACAAAATTGGCTTTCCAACATCGGCAACTTAAGCCGCTCTAAACTTGGGTTACTCTGTTGCAACGATTGAAAGTAACCGATTATCGCTTCTGTTTTATCCGCACTGACCACAATCCATGCACTACAATGACTTTTTGTTTCTAATCGATAAAACTGACCAAACTGTAATAACTGACGGTGCTTTTTATAAAATTCGATCTGTTTTTTCGCCGCTTTTTGTTCAAAATGGGTCAATTTAGTCAGATCGGTCTGGTAGCCGAGATTACCAAAGCTGGCCACATTAAAGCGGGTTTCGATAGGTGTATGCCTTAACACCTGGTGTGAAGGTCGACCACTAACATGTGCACTCATGCATGACTGAGGATACAACAGAGAAAAACCCTGCTGAATGGCAACGCGCGCATGGGCATCCGTATTATCACTGGTCCATGTCTGTGGCATAAAGTAGGTCATCCCTAAATCAAAGCGGTTACCACCACTGGAACAGTTTTCAAACAACACCTTTGGAAACGCGGCCTGCAAGCGAAAAAGCAGCTCATATAAGCCGAGTGTATATCGATGATAGAACCCTGATTGTTGTTCTGAATTGCGCCAATGGGAATAAACATCACTAAAATTTCGATTATGATCCCATTTGACGTAACTGACGTTTGCCTGCTTAAAAACATCGACAAGTTGTTGATATAAATAATCAACAACCGCAGGATTTGACATATCCAGCAATAATTGTTGCCGTCCCAAAGAAGGATCCCGCCCCGGACTGGTAACGGCCCATTCCGGGTGATTGCGGTATAATTCACTGTCAGGAGAAATCATTTCGGGCTCAACCCATAAACCAAAATCAAGCCCTTGCTTACGGATTTTTTTGGCTATTTGCGCCAATCCACCTGGTAATTTTTTTGTATGAGGGAAGAAATCTCCCAAGCTGGATTTATCATTATCTCTTTTACCAAACCATCCATCATCCAATACAAACAGTTCAACCCCCATTTTATGGGCTTTGCTGGCAATTTTGACTAATTTGTCTTCATCAAAATCAAAATAGGTCGCTTCCCAATTGTTCACTTGTACCGGCCGTGAACGACCCTGCCAATAAGTGGGAATAAGGTGATGATTAATTAAATGATGAAAATGAGCACTCATCTGATTAAGTCCTTCATGGCTATAGGTCATAGCGACTTCAGGGCAGATAAAACGCTCATTTTGGCCAAGCGGCCATTCAAAATCAAAATCTGAAATACCCAACATGATCCGGGTTTGCTCATAAGGGGATACTTCAGCACTAATATGATGATTACCACTGTAGATCATAGCAAAACCAAAACACTCCCCGGCCTGATCCGTACATGTGGGGTCAACCAAAGCCATAAAGGGGTTATGTGTGGCACTACTCACCCCTCTTTTACTCCCAATTGAGAATTGGCCTTTGGCCAGGGCATGCCGTTCAACCTGGCCTTCATTGATCCATTTACCGCTCAGATGGATCGCATCAAAGTCACCACCAAATAAATCCAGGCTGAGACTGTATGCCCGATCAAGTTTAATCGCCGATTCACCTAAATTGATGATCTCCAGACTACGGGTGATCACATTACTGTGCTCAAAACAGCTGTAATGCAGGTGCAGCTCTACCGGTTTTATTTTTTCTTTTAATATAATCGTCAGTGATCGCTGTTTTTCAGCACCGCAATGAGTCTGCGGCAATCCGGCTAATGGTGGCTTATAATCATGCACTATATGGCGATCATACAAAAAGTCAGACGTGCTGGAACCATCATCACAGTACACAATATGCAGGCTGGGATCGCGGTAATCTCCCTTACCTGTCGTTGCCACTTCTAACTTTTGAGTCTCTAAACAAAAATTGCCACTTCCCGGAGAATAAGCGGTTGTAGAGCCTAAATCCACCTGATATTGATGGTCCAAAATAGCCAGATCATCTCGATGTACAATGCGTCGACCATAATACAGGTTGAGCAAGTGACCGCTGTCAGCCACCTTTATAATATAACTGGACGCGTCTGTATGAAGTTGAAATACAAGTTTTTTTTGATTAATCTCAATCATAATACCATCTCAATGTTGGTTTAATTAACTGCACACTTGCAATTGTATTTGTTGATGCTTGTATTGCGGTGAATCGATTGAAATAATACCGACACCACTTTTACCGTTAGTTTTCACCCAAAAAGCAGCCCGCCCTCCAATCAGCGCAATACAATCAGGCCCAATCAGGGTGATGGTTGAATTAACCGTAATCTGTAGCGGCGTATTCGCATAAAGTTGCAGCGCACCATCCTCATCCTGGCAGCGCACCACGACGCGGGTAACATCATAGGTGGTATCTTGTGTTAATTGGTTATTGTCTGCACATAACATCAAACTAGATTGGCGTGATTTGCCACTGGCTTTACTCATCACACATCGATCCTTTTGGTATCCTTCGATGTGATAGGTGGCTGTGGCATCGCCCCAATTACCAATGTATTTAGTAAATAACGCCACCGCATCGGTAATGGTTAGCCGATTTTTTTTCAATACCCATAACATTTTTAGCTTTTGCAATACAGGTATTGCTTCGATACCCCCTCGGGTCACAATCGAAAATAACGATCTGAAATATTCCGCATCCTGCTGGCTAAATGGTTCATTAAGCGCAAAAAGAGGGCCGATAAAGTCGTCAATAATGATAGGGGCATGTGGCAGTGCGGGATAATGGGCTTTATCAGGATAAAACGTTTGTATGTATTGCTTATTTTTATACAGTTTTATGTAGTCACAATTAGTAAACACATGCACAGCGCCAAATTGAGCGCCGGCATAATCACCATTTTTCATGTTACTGGCAAATGCCATAACCGGTATATTTTTCTGCTGACTTGCGTAAACAGATGCTGCATACTTAGGCTCACGGAATATATCCAATACCCCGTGGTAACAGATGCCATCACCACTGCCAAAATCTTCATGGGTATTATAATCTGCCATGCACCAGCCTAATGCGCCGGAAATATCCTTATCGCCATACATGTGGTTCAATACTCTGGCATGACGTAAGGCATGTTCTAAAAGTCGATCTTGGCTATCATAGGCCTTAGTAGGGAACATATGCCCAGTATGCTCAGAAACTAAGTAAGGGGCTGCTGAGCCCACCACTTTATTACGCGGAAGTAATGGGTTATTTTGTCCTGTATGCGAGAAGTCATTAAAAGTATAAACATCTTCCAGCAGTTCACTCTTTTCAATACAACGCACCCCGCCGGTAGCTCTCGATGAGTCGAGTTCCTTAGCCAGTTGGTTAGTCGCTTGATACAGTGCTGAACAATCCTCAGACTCATTTATTCTCACCCCCCAAATAAAAACAGAAGGATGATTCCAGTCGCGCCGGATCATACCGGCAACATTATCGAGAACACGAGCACGCCAAACAGGATCAGAGCCAATATGCTGCCAACCTGGGATTTCATTAAAAACCAGTAGGCCGATTTCATCACAGCGATCTAAAAAATGCTGGCTCGGTGGATAATGGGATGAACGTACACAATTGCAACCCAACTCATACTTGACTATTTCAGCATCGCGCTGCTGAGCAGACCGGGGCATCGCATAACCAACGTAAGGAAACGATTGATGCCGATTCAGACCGATCAACTTCTCATTTTTACCGTTTAAATAAAATCCATCCGATTTAAATTCGACACATCTAAAACCAAATCGACACGTTTTAAAATCAGCATAATCATCGGCCGTTAATGATACTTTTAACGTATACAGATTAGGCTGTAACAATTGCCACAGTTTTGCCTTTTCAATTTGCAGGTGGATGCTGACAATTTGAGTCTCCGCATCCCCCGTCAATATCACTTCACTGCCATGATGTTTAATGTTCATACCATCAGGATCACACAGTGCTATGTGTATCTTGGCAACATCCTTCAGCCCCGCAGGATTAGCGATGTGCAACTGAATGTCTACCGGGTTAATGTCCTCAGTAACATCTGGCGTCAATATTTGACAGTTCTCAATAAACACATCATCCAACAGGATTAATTCCACCTCACGGTAGATCCCACCGTAGGTAAGAAAATCAACCACGTGGCCAAAAGGAGGCACATCAGGATCTTCACTTGAATCGACCACGACAATAATTTCATTCATGATCCCCGTTTTCATATGGGGTTTAATGTCAATCTCAAGGGGAAGATAACCACAATAACCTTCTGCAATAAGCGCTCTGTTTAAATACACTTTACAGGTATTCAATACGCCATGAAATTTCAACATGGCATGTTTAAAATCCTTGATTGCAGCAGGATCAATATACTTTCTATAGGCGGATTTAAACTGATACGCTCGTTCATCAAAATTATTTAACGGTATTTCTTTACAGGTATGCGGTATATCTACCGGTATCGCATCGACGAATAAATCATCCGTCAACTCAAAATTTGATCCTATATCTGCAATGTATTGCCAATTAAAATTAAGGTGAACATGCTTGCTCATTTTATATTCTCACTATTCATTCAGCATATCTAAGTTGTAATCGATAAAGAGTCCAAAACCAGCTATTTTTAGGTTCATGTCTACAACAACCAATAAGCGGTAACGGGGCCCTTTCCCTGGCTGGTTATAAATCAGCTAGATATTGATTTAGGCAGGGCTATAATCTAAAGGTGAACAATACTCACATTTATTTTCACAATAGTGCACTGACAGGAAAAAATCGTCAACCAAATTAATGAGCGTTACTCACATTTATGTGATTCATCACCCTATTCGCAATTCTTACTCATTATTATTAAGTAGATGGTCGGCATAAAAAACAAACATCAAGATCGGCGGCTGAAGAGCAATTTCGTGATGTTACCCACAAAGCGTTACATGAGTAATAGTCATATTTTGACTTTCAACAATAAAATCAACAATAATAAACATGAGTGATACTCACATTAACAATTCGATGAATAATCAAGATACATACTAATTAAGAGAGAACCAAATGGATCGCACGTCAACCATTTTTGGAAATAAACAATCGACCAGCACTGTGAAAAAAGCCCAAAAGGCCAAAACAAAATACCTTAAAAAATTTGGTGACGATAGCCATGCATCCTATCCATTGACCAGCTTTCCAAACCCAGTTTTAGAACCTTATCTGGGTGTTAAAAATATCAATATCAGTGAACAAGGTGATCCGTTAGACACCGAAAAGGGGATTATTGTTGGCAATATTCGTATGGGCTACGGGCATTATCGGATCTCAATGGCAATTGCATCTGCTGCCAATCACCTAGGTTACACGCCTTACTGGTTAGACTTGAATGCTTACCAACAAACCACCGGCGGTAAGGTAATTAATCATCTGAATAATCTGTATTCTTTAGGTTCTCGTTTATCTCAAAAATACCCTTTATTTAACAAGTTGTACTGGGATAAGTTAAACAGTGAAGGGTTTCGTAAACTCAGCTATAATGCCATGGATCAAAAGGTCAGTGAGCTGATGGCTCCTGTTCTCAATAATCTGCCTAAAGACCTGCCTTTTATTGCGACACATGCCTGGCCAGCACAAGCAGCCGTTCATGCCAATATGCAAAATGTGATTAACGTTATACCTGATAACTGGCCTATGGCGCTGCATCTTAGCGAGGGGGCAAAACATGTTGTGCAAACCCCATCGAGTTATTTTGGCTATCGTATGCTCAAAGGCATGGATGGCACTAAAACATTAAAGCCAATGCCCGCTGGCAGCATTGAAAACGTTGGGCATTTTATTGATCATGAATTGCTGATGGATCTCGAAGGTGACTGTCAAAAACGCATCGACCGCCTGCACAACCAAGCACCACGCCGCATCCTTCTTACCATTGGCGGTGCCGGCGCTCAATTTGAAATCTATAAAGCAATAATAATCTACCTACTGCCCCTGATCGTACAGAAAAAAGTATGCTTACTGATCAATGTCGGTGATTATAAAAATGTATGGCTTGATCTTATTAGCGCACTCCCTGATCTGAAAGAGATGGCACACCTCTATGATGATGACTGGTCAGGCATTCAATCGTTCACCAATAGCGCAATGAAAACTAATGTAGAAGGTGTCTATGCATTTCATAACAAAGAGATCTTCTCTGCTGTTTATACAACAAATTTATTGATGCGCATTACCGATGTGATGGTGACTAAGCCCAGTGAATTGTCTTTCTATCCCGTGCCGAAACTGCTGATCAAACGCGTTGGTGGACATGAAGCATACGGCGCATTAAGAGCCGCTGAAATCGGCGACGGGACTATTGAGTTTGAAAATACATCATCCGCTATACAGATGCTGAAGCTGATGATAGATGAAACTGACATTATTGAAATGATGTGCAGCAATATAATCAAAGCCAAAAATGCGGGTGTTTATGACGGTGCATACCGGACTGTCCAACTTGCCATTGCAAACAAGGTATAATCTTTCCTGATGACTACCGAACCTCAAATGCCAGAGCCAACACAGGGTTGACTCTGGCATTTGAGCATAGAAACAGAGATAAAACGGCTTGCCGCAATTAGTCCTTTAGCCTATTTAAGCTAAAGGACTTTTGTTCTTTCTTAGATGATTCCTTGCTCTTTTTTCATTTCATCAATTTCTGCCAGCAGTTTTTTCTCATTGTATTTGATAAAATACAGACCAGCCCCAGCACATAAAACAAATCCAACCACGCCACTCAATCGAATACCAAAATCATTACCGGGATCTTTTCCTAAAGAAGTCAGCATAGCAAAAACTAACACACCAAAGGTTTGTCCAAATTTTTGCATCAAGGTTCTTGCAGCAAAGTACATACCTTCTTGTTTAATCCCGGTTTTCAGACCATCATGCTCGGCAATATCAGCCAATACCGCATTGGGTAAAATGCCCACAAAGGCGAGTGGCACAGCATAAAAAACAACCAGCAAATAAGCTTGAACATCATTGCCAATGGGGAAAGTACCAAGAAAATAATTCATAAGAAAAATCACACTCATGAACAGAAAAGAGATAACAATAAGAATTTTCTTACCCGTTTTTTTAGCTAATATATTGACCACGGGATAAAACAAAAAGGAGACAACAACCATTAAGGGCAGCAATACGGCCATCATGGTTGCGGGCAAAGCAAGTAACACGGTTATATAATACAACAAACCTGTCATCATAATAGTTAAGCCCATGAAATATGAAAAATCAGCGGCTACATAATAAACAAAGTTTTTGTTTTTGAAGGTACGCTTTACAGCTTCCATTAAAGGCACATCACTGGGCACTGATTTGCAGTATTTTTTCTCATCAATGAAAAATACCGGCACCATCATGAAAATCATCGCCAGAAAAGCAACAAAAGCAATCGCGATCTGAGTCAATCTAACGGGATCGGAGATATCAAGAATCCCACCAAAAATACCAGCAAAAACAGGCACCTGAGAAGCAACCACAATACCCAATGCATAGGTGATTGAAATCCATGTGGATAAGTTTAGTTTTTCATTGGATGTGTGTCCTAACTCGGGTATTAAGGCAAAATAGGGGGTGACATAAACGGTTAAAAACAAATAGAAAAATATTTGAGTGAAAAACAACCAAACCACATTAACCCAACCTGCATCTTGACTTATTGGGATGAAAATCAAGACACAAAATAAAGCGGCAGGAATAGCACCCATTTTTAAAAATGGAATTCTACGTCCTTTATCACTTTTCCAATTGTCACTTAGATTCGCAATCAAAGGATCAGTAATCGCATCAAATAAACGGCCACTTGCCGCTAATAAGGTCAATGTATTCAATACAACTAAAAAAACCACTTGCGGAATAAATGACTTTAGACCTGAATCTGCTGGTGGAATATAAAAATAAACCAATTGCAAATTGACGATATTGATCAGTATGGACCAACCCAATTGCCCAATCGAATAAGCAAATTGTTTGCTCCCTGGAAGTTTTACTACTTGACTCATGTCTTTACCTAATTATTGATTATTATAATTTTCCCACACCCATTTTATGAATTTAGGAATTCGTCATTTACGGTCGTTAAAGTCTGATCCGAGCGTTGCTGTGGTAAACATGGGCTAAAATAAGTTGTAACTTAAACAGATATAACGTCGTTTTTTGCTGCTCACTTTAGCCCGCCTTGCTTTAGTCGAATGCTTTCAACATGTCACCGTTGTACTCAACCCACAAACCAACCCCTTTGGCATTAAAGTTATCTTCTTGGCCATAAGTCAGACGAACACTGAGTCCTTCGCCCTGATAACCATTTTGGCTATAAACCAGATCAATTTCTGTTTCGGTAAAATCTTCTTGGTTAACCAGACCAGACTCGGCTGCACTCAGCTTGTCCAGATTGATGCCGCTTCCCACTGCAACAGTAGTCTGCAGACGCCAGTTAGGTAGATTCAATACATTCAGGTTATAGCCGCCGACCAAAAACAGTGTCTGCTGTTCAGCATATTTAAAGCTATTGAGCAGGGCCATATCGCCCCAAACTGCGGTACCGCCACCGGCGTTATGACCATCTTGGGTCTGAAAGCCGTAAAAGCTTTCATCACCAATTTGAGTCACGCCAATGAGGAAATCCAGACCGCCGGCCTGCAGGCCTACGGCAAATTCAGTCACATCGGTAGAGTGGTCCTCATTCACAGCGCCCAAGCCTTCTTCTGACCCATACTTGAGCATATATTTAATGTAATACTCATCATCATTGGTGTTCAGGCCGAACATCGACAGAGGAATGCCCGAGTAGAACTCAATAATTCCGTTGCTCAGGTAGTCTTCGGCATAAGAGTAAGAGGCGCTGGTGATAAAGTAGTCTGTCTCGGTATGGAAGCCGACATTATAGATAGCGTCAAACGCATCATAGGCAGCGTTCGATTCCAGATCGCTGAACTGAATGGTCTCGTCACTGTGCTCACTGCTAAACCCCGTAAAGTAGTTAAACCAAGGGTTGATCTTACCCCAACTCCACTTTAAATCCCCCGCCACTTGTGCGCCTTCATAAATACTGCTCAAGGCGTAGAAACTAATATCAGGGCGATGCAGCAGGTCATAAATGGTCGGCGTAAAACGCCCCACCTTCAGTTGCAGATTGTTGTCATCATCACCCATGCGTAAACGAATATTGGCATTCGCCAGCTTACCCACAGAATCTGCATCTACATCGCCTTGGTAGAGCTGATTACTAGGCACTGAAAAATCAAATTTACCACCGTAGTTGCCTGTTTTCTCTGTAAAATCGGCGGTACCATCCTGATTGGCAATCACAGCCCCCTGATAACCAAGCTCAATACTCACCATATCAAACAGCCAGCCTGACTGGTAGTTAAGCCAGAGTGAAGCGCCCAGATCTTCAAGAGTCTGGTCAACATCATAATCAACATTCATTCCAATGCCTGGATCGAACGTTTTGTCATACTCCATCTCCATATCGTAGTAGATAGTCCTGAACTTGGTATCAAGGGTGGAGTCGCTGACAAAGTTATCGAAACTCGCATTCGCAGCCGGAGCGAGCATCGCCAGGGCAACAGCGCAAAACAGAGGGTTTAATTTATTCATAATTATATACCTATAATATTCCATTTATACCTGAGCCCTTGCATCGAGTTCTCAGATTCCCAATAAACACCCAACTACGGACTGTTTGATACAATCCTTTGTTTTTTTTGCCGAATTACGAGCCTAAATCACGACTCCGTAACAAGGGGAAAACAATACATGAGTAACGCTCACATATATTATTGCAGAGTGACGAAAAATCCAAAACAAAATGTGAGCGTTACTCTTGTTTTATGAGCAGGGTCACTATTCATGATTAGGTATATATAAAAAAGCATTCAAAAAGCAGATCTAGAGAGTTAAAACCGAGATCAATATCAAGGATTGATGATAGGAATAAAAAACATAAGGGTAGGCGAGTTATAATAATGACAACACGTTGTGTATGCTAATTTTATTCCCCACTATGTACTATTATGGTAACGTATACATTACGATGTAAACTAATTTTAAGGGGCGCTCTCTAATGTCCCGACAAACCCTATATCTGTTGCTAATGTTAACTAGCAAGACTGATATTCATTGAGTTATATATGGCAACAATTAAAGATGTAGCAAAGGCCGCAGGTGTATCTATTGCTACTGTTTCTCGTGTTATGAATAAATCGCCTAAAGCAAGCGAGTCAGCCATCAAAGCTGTTAACCTTGCAATGCAAAAACTTGCTTATCGTCCCAATGCGAATGCTCGCGCGTTAGTCAGCCAGTCCACGAATACGATGGGAGTATTAGTTGGGGATGTGTCGGACCCTTTTTTTGGTTTAATGCTAAAAGCAATTGACAATGTAGCGCTTAACAAAGGCAAACACATTCTTATCTGTAATGGTTATCACGATGCTGCAACTGAGCGTGCTGCAATAGAGTTACTGATTAACAATCGATGTGAATCATTAGTTATTCACAGCAAAGGATTAGGCAATCAAGAATTAATTCAATTTGCGAAAGAAATACCGGGACTTGTGCTGATTAATCGCTATATTCCTGAAATTTCAGAAAAGTGTATCGCGCTCGATAATTACCAAGGTTCTTACCTTGCCACAGAATACTTGATCGACCACGGTCATCAACACATAGGTTATGTCTGTTCTAACCATAATATTGAAGATGTCCAACAGCGTAAAGCAGGTTATCTTGATGCTCTCAAGGCACATGGATTATCTCAACTTAGTGCCTACATTGAATATGCTAGCCCTGATGAAAAAGGTGGTGAGCAAGCAATGGCTCACTTGATAAACAAGCAGATACCTATTACGGCCATTGCAACTTACAATGATTATATGGCCGCCGGTGTGCTTGCTGTTCTTGAAGAAAATAATATTAAAGCACCGCAAGAAATGTCTTTAATAGGTTTCGATGATGGCATAATTTCAAAGCACCTTCACCCAAAGCTAACCACGGTTCACTACCCTATTCAGGTAATGGCAGAGCAAGCTGCGCAGTTATCATTGCGGCTTGCTAAAAAAGAAGTAACATTACACGAAACGCATATATTTAGGCCAACATTAGTAAAGCGCTTTTCGGTAACAAAAGTAATCAAGTAGGGCGGAGGCTTCTAGATGATATTTGTAATGACCTTCCCTGCGTTTGCTGATATTCCCTCCCTCAGTCGCACAACAGATCTAACACAGGGTTAAGACGATCTGCCAAAACAGTAAGTGCATACTCCAGCCGAGGTGGTACTTCGGCATAAACACGGCGCGTAACGGATAGAGAATGATCACCTTCCATTTACCCCCGAAACATCAATGGCCGTGGCCACTGAACAGCCAATTTGGGCATCAGCACGTTGTAACATCTATTTTTTCGATGAAATAGATTTGATTGGCCCGGTTAATAAATATCAAATTTTCCGTAAACTTACTGAGAATCATAACGAGGAAACAACAAATCAAAGTATTACATATAGATAGTAGCTTACAAGGCAATAAATCAACATCATCTAAAATCGCTCAAAAACTTATCGATAAATTAGATGTTAATAACAACACAAACAGTGAAATTCTATACCGAGACCTGAATGCCGACGTTATCCCACATCTAACGGAAGAAAAGTTTACAGCTTTCAACACGCCGGAAGCAGAGCGCACATTACAACAGCAAGAAGCCGTCGCCATCTCAGATAAACTGATTGATGAAGTCAGCCACAGTGATGTATTAATTATAGGCGTGCCAATGTATAACCTGGGGGTACCATCAACATTGAAAGCCTGGTTTGATCATCTTGCCAGAGCGGGCAAAACGTTCACCTACACAGCTGAAGGCCCTAAACCGCTGCTAAAAATGCCAAAAGTTTATATCATCGCAACCCGTGGTGGCATGTACGCAAACACCCCAGCGGATACTCAATCACCTTGGCTGAAACAAATACTGCACTTTATCGGCGTGAACGAAATTAATTTCATCTACGCTGAAGGGGCTGCGATGAACTCAGCCGATGACGTATTTAGCAATGCAGAACGGCAGATCTCACAGCTACTTAGCGCCTGATCCAATGAGTATCTGAATCACAGCGTAGGGGTAAACATCATTCAGAGAAAGCAGCCGATGTTTTAACCCGTACACAGAATTGTTTTATATATTGTTCACTATGCTTTGCGCTTATAGTCAAAAAGCCTGATAATCGACCTATATTCATCATTACTCCAATGACAAAAGTTGATCACCATGCGTTTAGATAAGTTTATTTCTCAAAGTACTAACCTCACCCGTACTCTTTCCAAGCGCGAGATAGCCCGCGGTCATGTTAAAATAAATGGCGACGTGGTACGTAAGTCCGACTATAAAGTGACCGATGGCATGGATGTTTGGCTTAGCGGCACTTCCCTGAGCCAACGTCCACCTCGTTACATCATGCTGCATAAACCAGTCGATACGGTTTGCTCAACAGTCGATGAAGAACATCCATCTGTGCTCACTTTTATTGAAGTAGACAAACGCAATGAATTGCATATTGCTGGTCGTTTGGATGTTGATACTACGGGTCTGGTCTTGATCACCGACGACGGCCAATGGTCTCATCGAGTTACCTCGCCGAAACGTGATTGCAGCAAACGCTACCGCGTACAACTGGCAGAGCCAATTGCTGAAACTGCGATCGCCGATTTCAACGCAGGTATTCACTTGCGCAGCGAAGACAAACCTTGTCTGCCTGCAAAATTAGAGATCCTGAGTCCACAGGAAGTGCTACTCACTATCCAGGAAGGTAAATATCACCAGGTGAAACGCATGTTTGCCAGCCAAGGTAATTGCGTTATTGGCCTGCACCGTGAGCAGATTGGTGTGATTGAATTAGATCCAACGCTGGCGCTTGGCGAATGGCGTTATCTGACAGCAGAAGAAGCTGCAAGTATTTAAAGCCCCCCCCCCCCGTTATCTTTTTGAGTGCTGCCTTAGCATAAAGATTTAACGTAAATTTTTAACGTAAGTAATAGCATAACCCTGCTATTACTTACGAATTATCTACTGCCAAATACCTTACTAAAGAAACACGGCATAAATCCAAAATATGCGATATCATTCCTACTTTTAAGCTTGTTGTGTTTAAATATACTGATTAAATAATAACAGCCAGTGAAAAATTCATGACATTTTGTGACCTCGTGCCATATTATCAGGCTAAATCTTTGCATGTAACTGAAAATAAGTCGAAAATATAAATACCAATGCAGCTTAGAGAATTCAAATCACTTTCATGATTAAACAAAAATGCAGAACTCTCCGTTGCGCGGTTATGCTACCGTTCAGTATTTTACTTTTACTTACCGTGTGTATCCTCACGTTTGTGCAAGATCATAGCTACGAAAGAACGTTATCCGAAGTTAGTACTAAATTACTGACGTCGCACGCCCAAAATATTAAGAATAATCTTGATCGTTTTTTAGAACAACCCTTCAATACGACCCTGACACTGGCCGATAGCATCCAACGTCATCAACTTTATCAACCGCCAAGACTAATCAAGCTTGAAGACTACCTGAAAGATGTGATAACTAAAATATATGTGCAACAAAACCACATCAATACCATTGCTTTTGGCAGTGAAGAGAAATATTTTGTGGGTTTTCGCAAAAATAATAATTTTGATTTAGAGCTGCTATTAAAAGATGACCGTACTCATAACCAGCTGAAGTTTTACCAAGGTTCCACCAGTGAAGGAGCCGTCATCCACAGTATCAACAATTACGATCCCACGCTCCGCCCTTGGTATTTCCCTTTTTCCCAGTCGCGCCAAGCAGGATGGTCAGATATTTACAGTAATGCCGATAAACAGCAGGAGCTCACTATTACAAGTGCTGCCCCTGTATTCAAGGAAAATGAATTATTGGGCGTAATGGCTATCGATGTTAATCTCAGCCGTATTGCTAACTTTATTGAACATGAAAGCCAGGCCTTCTCCGGCGTTACTTATATTACCGATAGCAACAGACAACTGATTGCGACATCAATCTACGCCCCCATTGTTGCGCAAGATAATAGTCGCATTTTAGCGAGTAAAAGCAGTGTTCAAGTCATTGCAACAAGCGGCGAACATCTTGTCCCAAACCTGCAATTAGAGAGGCCGACTCCATCGTTTTTTGAATTTAGGGAAAATGGTATTCGCTATTTCAGCCGCATTACCCCATACAGCAATAATAACCTGCAGTGGAATATTGTTATCTCGATGCCCGAAGATGCACTATTAGGTGGGCTACAAGAACAACAAAATTTAGGCCTTATTACTGCATTAGTGCTTAGCCTGCTCGGTCTTATCCTTGGTTGGTATATTCTCAACATGATCACTCGACCGATTATGGATATTGCCAATGCCTCAAAAACATTGGACGAAAATAATTGGGATGTAACAATTCAAGACGGTATTAAACTGCATGAAACCACGCAACTTATTTCAGCCTTTAAATCCATGTCTTCACGCTTGCAACGCTCATTTAGTTCATTGCGGCAACAGATTATATACGATGGTTTAACCGGATTATTCAGCCGCAAGGGCTTAATTGATCACATTCATGCCCAGAAAATACAGCAACGCGGGATCTTGATTTTAATCGGGTTAAAAGCATTTCGCCATACCAACGACAGTTTGGGCCATCACAATGGTGATAAGTTATTAATTGCTATCACCCAGCGTTTGCAGCAAACCTTGCACAGTGATGTGACCATAGCCCGGGTGGAAAAAGATGAATTTGCTATTTTCACGCCACACTTTATTGATACCAGCCATACCGACAGGTTTTCCACAAAACTGCTAGAACATTTTAACCGGCCTTTCGTTATTGATGGCATGGAGGTAATGGTGAGTGCCTGTGCTGGCGTGATGAGCGGCAAAGCAGAAGCTATCGATATTAATGAGTGGCTACGTAACTCCAGTTTGGCCTTAAGCCAAGCTATGCAGCAAGAGCAAGAAGCCGTCTGTCATTACCAACCTTATATGATCGAGGATTCACAAGAGAAAACGCGCCTGACCGCAGAGTTAAAACGCGCCATTATTAACCATGAATTTGAAGTTTATTATCAGCCCATCATTAATTTAGCCGATGACAGCATTAGTGGTGCTGAAGCCTTAGTGCGCTGGCGCAGTCCGAGTCGCGGCATGGTATCACCACTGCAGTTCATTCCATTAGCTGAAGAAACGGGCATGATCACTGAGATTGGGCAACAGATATTAACCCAAGCATGCGCAGATACCCAAAGCCAAATTAGCCAAGGGATCTGGCCTGAATCATTCACCCTGCATGTCAATCTTTCGGTGAGAGAACTACTTAATACGCACTATGTAACCCAGTTAAAAAGCATTTTAACGACCACGCAACTACCTGCGAGTAATTTGACATTAGAAGTCACAGAGTCGCGTTTAATCAGTCAGCCTTTGCAGACGACTCATATTCTCGAGCAGTTACGAGAACTGGGTATTCATATCGCGATTGATGATTTTGGTACTGGTTATTCATCACTGGGTTATCTGACTCAACTCCCCTTCGACAGTTTGAAGATTGACCGCTCATTTGTCAGTCAGATGCTAGAGAGCGACAGTTATACCACTATTATTACTGCAATCATCAACATGACCTGTGATTTTAATGCGGATATTGTGGCGGAAGGTGTAGAAACCGCAGAGCAAGCACAACGCCTCAAACAGCTTGGCTGCCGCTATGCGCAAGGTTATTTTTACTCACGGCCTAAACCATTAAGTGAATGGGCAGCAATGCCAGTAACGCTCCCCACAGGGTCAACGGTGAACTACGGGGCCGGAGGCTAATTCTAACTCTTTACACCTTAAAGTAGTCTACATAATGGCTTGGGCTAACATCAAATTCCGTGCATAAATCGATGATGCTTTGCTTATCACTAATTTCATTAGCGTGAATACCACTAGTAATAAATAAACTTGATACACCTGCCGTATTCGCACCACGTATATCGTGTTCTAGGCTATCACCAACAGCAATGGCATTCTCCCAACCGCCGACTAACGCTTTGCACATGACGTAAATATCACGCTGCGGTTTACCGTGCCAGTGGACCGTCCCGCCCATTTCTTCATACGCTTTGGCAACGGACCCAGGGCAAATATTTAACCCTCCCCTCGGATTCATCGCCACAAGATCCGGGTTACTAACGACCAATTCAAGCTTGCGTGCGTAGGCCGATTTTAAATCGTCCATATAACTTGCCACATAACCGTCGCGTCCAACGCCATAACACAGTACAAATGAAGCATCATCAACCCTGCTGTTTGTTAAGCCGCAATCGTCCAGTACACTGCAATTATCATCCCAGGAGAAAAACAGCGCATCTTTACCCAGATGGTCAAATTTTCCGGTATTAAAATTATGGCGCATGTGCTCACCAGAGGTGAGTACATCAATATAGAGATCGCGGCGGATCCCAGAAGCATCTAAACGTGCGTAAGAAAACTTACGGGTATTGCCACTATTGGAAAGAATCACCACTTTTTTATTATGTCGCTGTAAAAATTCTAATGCCTCAATGGCCTCTTCAAAAGCATCACCACCATTGTGCAACACACCCCATTGATCCAAAATAAAAGTATCGAATTGATCAATGATATCCTTAAGACCAGTAATTGTTTTCACTTAACATTCTCTCCTCTAACACCTTACTAGCAAGACCGCCAACAGATGCAAAACTATCTAATACGGCACAATATACAACAAAATCAGGCTAACATAATACATCGCCCCCAAATAACACCGTGATTATCATGACTAACGCTACCAATTAGCTGCCAATTATTTATACTAATTAGCTAATTGCACTAGCTCGATAATGATACTGACTAGCTAATTTGCCTGGTAAGAAAATAGGAATTGAAATGACAACTGTGATGTACGGCATAAAAAATTGCGACACCATCAAAAAAACCAAGAAATGGTTAGAAGCAAATAACCTCGAATTTACCTTTCATGATCACCGTAGTGACGGGTTAGACCAAACCCAGTTGCAGAACTGGTGTCAAACCTTGGGCTGGGAACAGGTATTGAATAAACGCGGAACCACTTACCGCCAATTGACCGATGATCAGAAATCGTCCCTCAATGAGACCAGCGCTATCGCCTTGCTGCTAGAATACCCGGCGATGATCAAACGTCCTATACTCGATATTGATGGTGAGTTAACCCTCGGTTTTAAAGCTGATAGTTACGCAAAACTGTTCAATGTAGTCGATTAGAAAATTCTCAACTATCATCCTGAATATTTGGTTGTACCCTAAATATTACTTTGAACCTCAAAAATTACTTTGTAACTAAAATAGTTATATGTGCTGTAAAAAGGAATTACTCATGTCCGAAAGTTTAGTATTACAACTGGCCAAAGATCTTATCAGTCGCAAATCGGTGACGCCCGAAGATGCGGGCTGCCAACAAATGATCATCGAACGCTTAGAAAAACTCGGCTTCACTTGTGAAACCATGGTATTTGAAGATACGACTAACCTATGGGCGCGCCGCGGTAATACCGCACCGCTATTTTGTTTTGCCGGACATACCGATGTGGTGCCTGTTGGCAAGATTGAAAATTGGGATACAGCCCCCTTCACACCCACCATTATCAACGGTTATTTGCACGGTCGGGGCGCAGCCGACATGAAGGGTTCTATCGCCTCTTTCCTGGTTGCCGTAGAGAATTTTATTCACAAATACCCCGATCATCAGGGTTCCATCGCACTGCTGATCACCAGTGATGAAGAAGGGCCCTTTATCAATGGCACAACCCGGGTAATTGATACGCTAGAAGCGCGTAATGAAAAAATTGACTGGTGTATTGTCGGTGAACCATCAAGCACCAACAGAGTCGGTGATATAGTCAAAAATGGACGACGTGGTTCATTGACCGGAGATATCATAGTAAAAGGTATTCAGGGACATGTGGCTTATCCTCATCTGGTCGAAAATCCAATCCATAAACTTGCTCCGGCCCTGGCAGAATTGAGTCAAGTAAAATGGGATGAGGGCAATGACTATTTCCCTGCCACGACGCTGCAGATCACCGATATCCGTGGTGGTGCAGGTGCCAGCAACATAGTACCCGGTGATGTAACCTGCCAATTTAACCTGCGTTATTCAACAGAACTAACCGCAGATAAAATCAAAGAAAAGATCCTGGCCATTTTTGTTAAGCATGAACTAAACTATGATATTAGCTGGATCCACAGTGGCCAGCCCTTCCTCACCGAACCAGGAAATCTGCTCAGCGCAATCGAAGGCGCAATTACCAGTGTCTGCGGTTATGAGACTGAATTGTCCACATCGGGCGGCACATCTGATGGCCGTTTCATTGCGCCAACCGGGGCCCAAGTCGTGGAATTAGGCCCTCTGAACGCGACCATTCATAAAGTTAACGAATGTGTAAAAGTATCCGATATAGAGCAACTAGCTGATATATATGAGATTACACTTTACAACTTGCTGGTAAAATAGCAGCGCCATAAATCTGAATAATACTTTGGCCGAGTCAGTTAAAGTAAGCCTGCTGTTGCAGGCGCATTGACTCGACCCAAGCAATCATTTGCAATCAATTTTAATGCCTACATGTCACATTACTGTTCAGTTGTCACCGGAATATAAGCCTGTAACTTTTCAAAATCAGACCGCAATACCTGTATATCATCATTACTAAATGTCAGCACACCAGCAGTATCTATTAATGAACGGCAATCGACTTCGACCCCCTCTTTTACATACCAGGTAATAGCATAGGGACTCTGAATGTCTGGCTCATTTAATTTTTTGATGATCCCTTTAGTCACTGGCAGCAACGCTGAAACAACATTGTTTTTTGGCACTGGTTGTATTTTTGCCAATAGCTCTTTATTTACGGTCAAATACAGATTGGCGTCGATCAAATTGATATTACTATTGGTTTCATGAAAATGCACACCGATACCACCCGGGACACGTGCCGCAATTTCGAGAAACACAATCTCCTGCGTCTGATCTTTGATAAATAACTCATGATGAGCTGAACCATCAGTAAGCCCGAGTTCGCTAATGACCGCTTGGTTAAAATTGTATAAACGCTGATATAGGGCTTTATCTATAGCTGGAAATACTGACAAAGGTTTACCCTGAACAAAATCAAAATTGGTGCAACCTAACTCAAGAATACTACAAAAAGTTGTCTGCCCATCAATAACCAGAGAATCGCATTGATACATGGTGCCGGAAATAAACTCATCAATCTCGTAATCAAACTGATATTCGTCTTGCCCTATCATTGATCCAACACGTAAAAAGTCTGCGATGTCATTAACAATCTCAACATTAAAACTACCCGCTGCCGAGGTAGGTTTCACTATCATTTTTTCACCTAAATTTTCCGCCAGATAGCCATAATAGGCGGCGGGCTCAGCACACATTCGGTCTATATCCAGGGTTTCATGTTTCGGTATATTCTGTGGATAGATGTTACTTACAGCTGCCTTCATTTTAATCTTATCTTTAAACAGCTCGATGATTTCAGGCATATCTCCTTTAATATTCAGCTGCTGACGAACCTGAGCGGCCACTAATATGTTATCTTCTTGCTGGCAGAAAATTCGGACCTTTCCCGGTGTGCCGACCCGGGCAATTTCAGGCGTGATCACGGTAATAAGACTGGTTAAGTTGAACACGGGACGAATATTTTCGGTTAACGAAGCCTCGACAATATACAGTTCATCGATAAATGGCGCTATTTTAGGGTCAATATCTTCACCCTGAGGAAGAATCAGTACCATTCTGGCATAATCTGCCACCGCATCAAGAGCATCAACAGTGGCGTGATTCAGATAGGATTGCGATATAAAAATGAGTGTGTTTTTCATGTGTCATCCTTGTTGTAACTGAAATTCATTCGATATAGTAAGCGACAATCAAGCTCATTACGGGTTGGATTAATCTCATATCCCTTATGCATGGTTGTCATATTATCCCAAATAACCACATCACCTTTGCTATATTTATGTCGGTAACAACGTGAATTAACTAATATATAATCTTCAATTTCGTTTAACAGATTAACCGAATCGTCAGCATTTAAGTTGTCGATTTTTATCCCTGTCCCGGCTATTGAGAAAAGACTTTGTTCACCGGTAACGGGGTGTCTTTCAATAACACTATGAATAACATCGGTCAATTGAGATCGTTGTGAATCTGATGTTATCTGCTCAGGTTGCACAGGGTCGTCTATCTTTCTTCTATTTCCAAAACGGTGCTTTATTTTTATATTTGAAAGTTTATTTCTGGTCTGAGTAGTTAATTTTCTTAAAATTATTTCCTCTTTAATTAAAAGTGACAATCCATAAACACTGTCAATAAAGTGAGTCTCACCGCCCTGAGCAGGCGTACTTATACAGTACAGCGCCGTGGCAATACCAAGCTGCGGTTTATAAGACATATCACTGTGCCAATAAGCCCCACCATCGAGAACGCCAAATTGCTTGCCCTGGGCATCAACGTAATTTGAAATTTTAATGATGTTCCGATGGCCCGGTACGGCAAAGTTTTCCAGCACATGGGGTATAGGCTTCCCAAGGCAATCGATCAAGCGTTCATAATTTTCTTCACTCAGTTTTTGACCCTTTAGTATCAGCACTTTAAATTTATAGAGATATGTTTTTAGCATCGCAATATCATGGGCTGTTGCGGTTTGAAAATTAAACGAGTCTATTTCACAGATGAAAGTGTCATATTTACAGTTAAACTTCATAAGCATATTCTTTCATTGTATTTATCGAACGACAGCCAATCACAGGACCAGCCATATACAGTCCCTTGACGTCACTAAAACGACGTTCTATATCGATATCAGCCTCCTTACAATCAACAAAAAGATCAAATTCATTATCTGGAATATTGGGGATTGTGCCGGTGGCTGATATAAAAATGCTATCTGCTGTCGAGAATGAAACTTGTTTGGTATCTGCGCCCGCCTGCATATTATCACCACAGACATTGTTATAAGACGCTTTAGCAATATGCACCGTATGATCGTTCTTGTGCAGAGTCACAATAATATAACCATTACATTTTTCAATTTTGGTATAAATATAGAAGTTGAGGGGGCTTAAAATTAGCCTCTGTTTGTGTCTTCCAAATTCGTTCTATCGTTATTTGTGATTGCGCCCGTAGTGCAAATTTATCATTCGTTTCTTGAGGGAATAAACCGAGGTAAGAAGTGGCTAAAATAGTAACTTCTAATTCAAATGTGGCCGCAATCCTGGCAATTTGAAAAGCTGAATTACCACTACCTACGATCACAACCCTCTTGTTTTTAAACTGATTAACCCGCTCTTTCCTAAAAAACAGATACGCATCTAGGCAGGTCATAAAGTTTGTACCAAACATAAACGAAGGTACCGAATTAGCTTTTATCCCGGTAGCAATAACAACATTTTTTGCCTGATACTTTTTCGGTTTTCCCTCCTTTAAAATATCGCAACAAAATACATCATTGTCCTTACTGATATAAGAAACAAAACCAATTTCTTTTTTAACGTTAGCCTGTTCGATCACGTCAGAAACATAAGCCGTAAATTCATTACCTGTTGGCGTTAACGCATTATCAGAAATGTAATTTTCCAGTTTAATGTCATTATTCGATAACGATAATTCATTACAGTAGGATTGCAGATACTCTTTACCCATTACGTGCATAATACCGCCGAGCATATCGGCAATCATTAACACTGAATAGTGCTGTGATGACAGTTTTTCAGCTTCCATTGCTGCTGCAGGTCCACCGCCAACAATAATAAAATCATAGATCATAATGCCCTTCCCCATTTTTCAGTGATCCGTTCGCAAGCTTCGCTAAGTTGCTTGTCATCTAGTGCAAATGAGAATCTTATCCATTTTTCATCTCGTGAATTAAAAAAACTATCTAAAGGTAATGGTGTAACACCAACCTCTTTAGTCATGTTATAGCAAAGCACTTTGGCATTTTCATCCCCCTGTTTTTTAGCAATAACAAAATGCCCACCCATAGGTAACACCGCCTGAAATCCTGCGGTTTCCAATGCGTCAAACAGTCGATTTCTTTTTGCGAGGTAATGTTGGTTGAGCATAATTTTCTTCGCCGGGGTAAAATCCCCCAACATGGTGCATGCCGCTAACTGGAGAATTTCAGGTGAACAATTTGACATGCACAGATGCATATTAATAGCATCGTTTAGATATGTTTCATGACCCAATAACCAGCCTATTCTGACGCCCGTTGCAGCCAATGTTTTAGACAAGGAACCCGCAACAAGCAAAGGACTATGACTCAATCTGCGATAGGGTGTTGTGCGATCGACGTATGCAAAATCTTTATAAACATCATCAATAATGATCGCACAGCGACACTGTTCAGAAATGTCGATTAACCTGTCCCAGTCCGCACTGCTGAGCACGTAACCGGTCGGGTTGTGCGGTGTATTTACCAATATGATGGTCGTATCCGTAATCAGGCTGGCTACATCTTCCCAGTCGATCATTTGATCTTGCTGGTTGATATCAAGGGCTGATGTTTGAAACACTAATCCAGCCATGTTTGCCATCTGAGGGTAGTAAGAATAATAAGGTTCGAAGGTTAAAAGTGTGTCGTAGCCTTGATGACTAAACGCATGCAGCGCACACAATAATGACTCAGTACAACCCGAGGTAATAACACAATCGTCAGCAATATCCTCATTATAATAATACTGAACTGCCTTTTTTAATGCAGCAATACCGGTGGTTGGTGTGTACTGCCAGTTTACCTCTGAAGGCGCACATATGATTTTTTGCCAGTCATTATCAAAAATGGGTTCAGGGAGACCTTGAGATAAATTGATTGATTTTTGTTGTATCGATAGTGCAGTCATCTCTCCAAAAATACTTAACAAGTCATTATCTTTTATTATCTGATTCATCGATAAACCTTAAAGACATGACTAAAACACTATTTAATCATGTCTTGTATCAATTAGCGGATAGCGATCCGATATAGACCATCCCAAAACTCACATAACGCAACAAGCACTTGTTTCGCACCCTCAAGAATTTCTTTTTCTGCCTTACTGTTTGTCGCTGCAGATAACATCGCTTCCTGTATCCATTCAACATGGTTACATTCAATAAGAATATGTAGATAAAAATAGTTAAAATCTTCGTGCTCCCAGCCATCATATAGGCGGAACCCTTCATACAGATTCGCGATCATCGGAAAACCAAACTCTTCAATAACGTAATGGGCGCCGATTGCATAGTTCGGGCTTTCCTGTAAAAACAAGCGCCTGAGATTTTCAACTAAATTCTCTGCTTCGGGGATATAAGTGCCCGTTTGATAATCATCTAATTTGACCCCGATGCCCGCTAACGATTTTTCAAACATGATGTAATGCGGGTCTCCTCGACCATCACCTAATTCAGAGACCACCGTTTTTGAGATATTAAGGCGTATTAATTCATCATCAACACGAGGCGCAAGACCCGACAAGATTTGTGGAAAAGTGCGAATGTAATAGTAATATTATTGAAAAATTTTTTTTACCTTTTCCCGTGAGAGTGGTTTATCCTGGAATGCTTGGTAAAATGCATTCTCATTGATCCCTGACTCCACAATCATGGCTTGAATTGTAGTTACGATTGGCTTATCTACATTGCTCATATTAAAGTCCTTTTATTGAGTTAAAAATCTATATTCAAAACATCATTTTTTGACCACTGAACTATTAAGAATATGGTTAGAGTAAATAACACAGGTACAAAGTACGATGATTAATGAAGGAACGACGACGCCTCCCCAAGGGGCGACAAAGTACTCTACTGCCAGGGCTATTGCAGGAACGGCCGGGATTATAACTGATACCCTAACGCCGCCCAATGTGGAGATGGCTGATTGCAAACAATAAATGGGAATAACCACGATAAAAAGTGACAGATAAATCATATCTACTAGCTGTGTGGGATTATGTTGAATTAAATAAACTACTTCGGAGAAGCTCATGTATCCGGTGATCACTAGCAGCAATACAAACCTGACAGACAGGATTGACAGGGTTGGTATGCTGCCACGCTCATGCATCGTTGATGAGTAGAAGATGTAGACCCCGGCAGTTATTCCCGCGATGGTGGCCAATATGATCCCGCTATAAACGTCACTTTGCTCGACAGCTGATACAGTTTGATAAGTTATTCGGGCATAAACCAGTAATACAATTGACAGAAATATAAGCAATACAGAAACAGCACGCTTCTTTGATAATTTAGCTCTGCTAATAAATAGCCCGCATAGTAAAACAGAAACCGGAACCCAGCCTTGATAAATTGCAGCTTCGACTGAGGCTTCAATTTTTTGTAGCGCCATAAACATAAAAAACCAGCTGGTTACCGTTAAAATATTTAAATAAATAACACTTTTTGAATTATCTAAAATCAATCCAATTAAATTTTGTCTGTTTACAGCACTAAAAAAAACAAAAATTAACTGGGCAACAAAAATGGTGATGAAGGTGAGCGTCTACGCCGGAAAAAGAAGTATTGACCCATACGGATGCGATAGAAATACACAAGCAATAAATGATAACTGCAACATAGCCTAATTGTTTGACTAACCCGACTGGCACTGTCCTGACAAATCCATTATTCAAATTCATTTCCTTTTTCCACCCGACTTTATTCGATTACCACTTTTTTAAATACCACTCAATGGGTATGTTAACCTTAACGAGTGGATGTTAAACAAATGTAACTATTTAGACTTATCTCTGGAAATACTAGGAAAAATAAAGAAAGGTCACTATTAACTATCACTTTTCTAACGCTTTCAATTTATATATAGGGGGTACTACTCCTGATGATAACCCCGACGCCCCAGTAACAAATCAAGTCATTGAATCGGCGATACGCAAACTTAACAGCATAACCCAAACAGTTGATACGTAAGCATTAACCATCTACAAGCAGCCCATAAAACAGGATTACCAACCAACTTTAACCCGGGATTATAAAATTAACGCTTTACATTTAATGACCGCTTGAACTAATATCTATTCGTATAGGCGCGTTGATGAAACGCGACTTCCTCGCACACATGATTCGCTTGTACCGCTTAAACTAAATCCTTATAATTTTTTGCACAGTACCATCCATGAACCCATTCAGTTAGGGTTTTCTTTGCGCCTGTAAAATACCACAGCCGTGACTATTGGTGTTGTGCAAACAAACAGAAGATAGATGTCATGCGTATAGAACAAGAATTGAAGCTCGGTTTTAAAGATGTACTTTTCCGCCCAAAACGTTCTACTCTGAAAAGTCGTTCACAAGTAAGCTTAGAGCGTACATACACTTTTCCAAACAGCAAATTTATCTGGTCAGGTGTGCCAGTAATAGCTGCCAACATGGATACAGTTGGCACATTCGCCGTAGCAAAAGAGTTAGCCAGACACAAAATGTTAACCGCTATACACAAGCACTACAGTGTCGCTGAGTGGAAAAAATTCCTAGACGAAAACCAAGAAATCTTTAATCACATCTTTGTATCAACAGGCACTTCAGATGCTGATTTCGAAAAGCTTCAACAAATTCTAGCATTAGATGAGCGTTTACAGTTTATTTGTATCGATGTAGCCAATGGTTACTCAGAATTTTTCATTGAATATGTACGTAAAGTTCGTGCTGCATACCCAACGAAAACAATTATGGCTGGTAATGTAGTTACTGGTGAAATCACGGAAGAATTAATTCTGTCTGGTGCAGATATCATAAAAGTCGGTATCGGCCCAGGTTCAGTATGTACCACCCGCGTTAAAACAGGTGTCGGCTATCCTCAACTATCTGCAACGATTGAGTGTGCTGACGCTGCTCATGGCCTGGGTGGCATGATTGTTTCTGACGGCGGCTGTTCGTGTGCCGGTGATGTGTCAAAAGCATTCGGCGGTGGCGCAGATTTCGTCATGCTCGGCGGCATGTTCGCTGGCCATGATGAAAGCGGCGGTGAGCTTTGTGAAGTAAATGGCAAGAAAACTAAAAAATTCTATGGCATGAGTTCAACAACAGCAATGAACAAACACTCTGGTGGCGTAGCGAATTACCGCGCTTCTGAAGGTAAAACAGTTGAAGTACCCTACCGTGGCCCAATTGAAAATACCGTGTTAGATGTGCTTGGTGGCGTACGCTCAACCTGTACCTATGTGGGTGCTTCAGCACTGAAAGAGCTAAGCAAACGCACCACATTTATTCGCGTGCTTGAACAAGAAAATAACGTGTTCGGTAAAGAATAAGTTAATAGCAACCATACCTTGATATCACTTACTGATTCGCTAGTGCTTAAGTAAGTTTATTACAAGTATGGTTGCTTCTAATAAAAAGATAAATCCGACCCAACTCGACAGAAAAAACATGTCTCGGTTTTTTAGTTTAAAAGCTAATTCAATTCAGACAACTAAATCACTCTTAGAAATACATAAAATACTACGATCGCCTTATCCCAATACTGAGCATTCCCACCAATTTTAGTCATTATAGGCAAGTTGAATGACGATGCTACTGGGCAAGTGACTCCACGATAGCCGTGGTTACATTCCATATCGGAAGGTTTTACCAGCACTAACCATATCACGATGCACAGGCGCTAGTGCATTGGCGTAAGCGGCGAGCAGTTGCATGGTATATTCGCTGCGGGCATGTAGCTCTTTGTCGGTGCATTCGTGCTCAGCTGTCAAAATAGCTTCGCAGTCACGAAATATCAGATGATCCGGCTGAAAACAGGCATGGCTGTTTTTGTTGCCCGTCATGCGTAATTCACTTATTGGATAGACACCATTTACACTGGCTGAAGCGCTCACTAGCAGTGCTGTTTGTGTGCCAGTTCCTCATCGGTAGTCAGCATCAAAAAGTTCTTTAATGCTGGCGTTGCCATACTCCCTCACTCCAAAGCGGTAAATTCAGTTGGTGTAAATCGGAAACTGTTGTCTTGTCAAAATGGGACTCAACCAGCGTTTGTAGGTAATAGGCTACATTTAAGCTTTGGGAATGCGCTCTTTGACTTCCTGATACGATGGTAATGTTCATACTAATTTCTTTTTACAGTCTGAAGCTGTGGTAGATGGTTGGTTGGTTTGTACGGATGAGCGAGGCGCAGCCAGCACAATTGAAAACAGAATGGCTAAAGCACCAAGTAATTGGGACCAATTCAGAGTTTGATTTAATATTAGATATCCAAGGAAACAGGCAGAAATGCTGCTTAGAAAACCGATAAAAGAGACAGTCAACGGAGGCAGTTTTTCGATACCGCGAAACCAGAGAAAGTAACCCAAAATGGCACCGATCAGGCTTAGGTACCCATAGCCTAGGTAGTTGATAGACGTAAGTGGGGTTGGAAAACCTTCCAACCCAAGCGAGACAGGTAACAGCATGATACCGCCAAATAACAACTGCCAACCTGTGAATCCAAGCATCGTCATGCCCGTTGGACGTCCCCATTTTTTTGTCAGCACCACGCCTAAGCCCATGCTCAGCGTTCCTATTATGGCGATCAACACGCCTTCGATATTGAGCACGACTGAGCTGTTAAGCACCAGCAGTCCTACGCCGAGAATACCTATTCCACAAGCGGTTAGTTGCTGTGAAGTGAAGCGGGTGCTAAGCAGGTACCAACTCATGATCATGACAATCACAGGCTGGATAGACATCACCATCGATGCCATGCCACCCGGCAGGTAGGTTGCCGCAAAAAATAAGCAATAGAAAAATAGTCCGATGTTCAGAAAACCTAGCACAGCCATACGAAGCCACCACAATCCAGTTGGCCATGTTCGGCTAATAAGCACCAACAATACACCAGCAGGTAGCGCTCGTATTGTTGAGGCAATAAGTGGACTTTCTGGCGGTAGCGCTTCTGTTGTCACTATATAGGTACTGCCCCAGACAATAGGCGCAATTGCGGTTAACGCTATTGTCTTAATTTGTTGAATCTTGTTCATAACTCTCCTTGACTCATTCGTTAATCACACCCAAAAAGTATCTTTTTGAAAAGATATTTATTTGAGAGATAAAAATGTCATCAGACAAAGTCGATAAAATACTTGCTCAATGGCTCGCTGTCAGGCCGGATCTAGATTGCTCCGCAATGGGTGTTGTCGGGCGATTACGTCGAACCAGTGATGTATGGAAGAAAAAGTTGGAACCGGTTTTTCAAGACCACGAACTGAGCAGTATTGAGTTTGATATTTTGGCCACAATGCGCCGCAGTGATGCTGCCGCGGTCACTCCTACTGAGCTGTATAACTCTCTGATGCTTTCCTCTGGCGCGGTCAGTACACGTATTGAACAGTTGGTGAAAAGTGGTTTTGTCCAACGTATTGCCAGTGAACAGGACAGACGTAGCTGTAAAGTTACCCTGACCCAAGAGGGGGTTGAGTTAGTGGACGCAGCATTGAATGCGCATGTTGCCAATATGGATAACATGCTGAGATCAGTTGGCAAACTTGCTAAGAAAAATACTGTTAGCAGATTAATAGCGAACAGTTGCTTTCAGGTTTTCATTATTCCTGACCGAATTTCTCTTCATGAAATTCAATTCAGGGAGAGAAATGTTATCAACGTGACATAGCAAGTTTCAGTTGTAATCGAGAAGGCACTCACGCGGATTGTTAACAAAATGTAACAAAACCGAACGGTAACCGGTTAACTGTGTTAAGGTCTGCGCACTCCCTACCGCTTAGTAGGAGACATCTTGTAAACTTCCGAATCACATCTCGGCACGCTCTCGTCGCCCTTCTAAGCCTAAAGCTACTATTAGGCTAAACTATGTCAACGCAAAACCAAAATACGGTTAAGGTACTGCCTGTTTCAAAAAACAATGAGACAGAAACCAGCTGCATTTCAATACTCCCTGATCTTATTTTAAATAAAACCAACCCAGTAATTCCGACTGCGATTATTTATTGTGAAGGCAACTTTGGCAAGATTGATGGCAAAACAGCAAATGGGCTTGTGAGGTATTCACAAAATTATCATATCCTTTCCGTTATTGATAGTGGCCAAACAGGCTTAGACTCAGGCGTCGTTCTGGATGATAAGCGCAATGGGGTCCCCATTGTTGCGGACATAGCACAAGCAATCGCTATTGCTGACTATACGCCGGACTACTTTATTTTTGGTCTCGCGCCATCCAGTGGCATGCTGTCTAAATCTGAAAAGACCCTTATCCTTGATGCGATGGCACTAAAGATGAGTATCGTTAATGGGCTGCATGAATTTTTTAATGATGATCCGCAACTGTTAGCAGCAAGTAAAGCCAATAATGTTGAAATACTGGATATTCGCCGACCTAAAAATAAAAAAGATTTACAAGCATTCAGTGGTAAAATACACGATGTTAAATGCCCACGTATTGCGATTTTAGGCACCGACTGTGCAATTGGTAAACGGACAACAGCGACAATGCTGACAAATGTTTTGCAGGAGCAAGGGCTTAATGTAGTGATGATCGCGACAGGCCAAACGGGGATTATTCAAGGCGCTCCCTATGGCGTGGCTTTAGATGCTGTGCCCTCCCAATTTTGTGCCGGGGAACTAGAAACCATGATTGTCAAAGCCTATGAAACAGAGAACCCTGATCTGATCATCATTGAAGGTCAAGGCGCATTGAGTCATCCCGCATTCTCTACAAGTGCATTTATATTACGTGGCAGTTGTCCAACCGGCGTAATTTTGCAGCATGCACCTAAGCGTCTATCCCGAATTGACTTCCCCAAAATGCCAATGCCATCAGTAGCCTCTGAAATAGAACTCATTGAATTGTTCGCTGATACTTCTGTTATTGGATTAACACTCAACCACGAAAATATGTCTTCTGATGAAATACTCTCGTCGATTGAAAAATATTCAGCTGAATTGGCTATCCCAGTAACAGACGCGTTATCGCAACCGACAGACCATCTTCTACAAATAATTTCATCTGCATATCCCCACTTAGAAGATAAAATCATGACAAATAGGTCTTGAGCTGCCCAAGATTAGAAATCAATTGTGCCAAAGTTTATCATAACGCTCACACGCTAATTCATCAGCTAAGCACTAAAAGTATAGCGGTTACACCCGTCACTAAAGTCTGTCTGGCTCATCCCGCCATTGTCCAAGCCCTGATAGATGCAGGGGCAACGATGATTGCAGATTCACGCGTCGAAAATATTGAATATATAAGACAGGCCGGTATCACTTTACCGACAATGCTCATTCGTTCACCTATGCTAAGTCAAGTATCAAGCGTACTTAAGCATTGTACTATTAGTCTCAATACCGAAATATCAGTCATTCAACAGCTCTCAAAAGTCGCTAGTCAGTTAAATATTAGGCATGGTGTGGTGATAATGGTAGAGCTCGGCGATCTACGTGAAGGTGTCATGCCAGACGATCTCATCGCGTTTATCCGTAAGATAATTCATTTACCCAATATTATACTCAAAGGGATCGGAACGAACCTTACCTGCCGTTATGGCGTTGCCGCTGATGACAGCAAGATGTCTCAATTATCAGACCTTGCAGATGACATAGAAAGAATATTTGATATTAAACTAGATATTGTATCGGGTGGTAATTCTGCCAACGTTAACTGGGCGCTAAATAATAGAACCAAAACTCGAATAAATAATCTCCGCCTAGGAGAAGCTATTTTCCTTGGCTGCGAGACGCGTCATCAACAAACCATTGATGGTCTTTTTACCGATGCCTTCACACTCATCGCAGAGGTTATAGAATCCAATACAAAGCCATCATTACCTTGGGGAGATTTAGGGTTAAATGCTTTCGGTGAAAAACAACACGTCTTAGACAGAGGTCATGTTTCACAAGCTATTTTAGCTATCGGACGCCAAGATGTATGCACCCTCGGACTTAAACCACCGTTAGGAATGAAAATTGTCGCATCAACCAGTGATCATCTGGTCGTTGAAACCTCAGGCTTACCTTTAACAGTGGGACAAGAAATTAAATTTCAATTAAATTATAGTGCCCTATTGTCTTCGATGTCCTCACCTTTTATCCATCAAACCTTAGTTGAAAATAAGCACGAGTGAAAATCAACCGGCGTTGTATTTGTGCATATAAGTTGGGTGCTAAGCGCAGATACCAATGTTTTCAGCAACACTGTCAAACCAAGGTTTGCTCTCACATTCAACCTCAGCATCAAACTCTCTCGTTAACATCGTCTGTACTTTTTTTATCGCGTCGCTAGCGATTAACACTTTTTCGCCCGCCACATCGGAATTAGCCGAATATAACTCAATAGCATAATTTAATAGATCTTCCGCAGAAGCGAGGTTAAAAGATGCTGTATATAAAATATCGAGGCTTGCCTGTGTGTAATTATATGAACGGATCAAACGAATTTCTTGCTTAACTCTCGATACCAATACCAACCCATTTGCAACTAATAATTGAAATTCCACTGCCAGCCCCCTCGATTAAATTTAAGCTTATAACCTATAAATATAGAGTAGTCATAATACAAACAACCGCGCGATTACTTACTCTTTTTCTGCACTTGATCGTTTAATTGGTTATAAATAGCAAGATTACTGCTTAATTAGTGACTCACCAATCATTTGTATACTGCAACTCTTGAATAAGAGAATATTTCCCCTTTGAATAATGCCTCATTCTTATTTCACTGCTATGTAAGGCCGCATCAGTAAAACACAAAAAATCTGAAAAACAATACTCATTTTATCGATTCATTATATACCCACGACCATTCAAAATGCAGAAATCAGTATTTCGAATGGTCATGGGTATAGCTAAACACACCGTTAAATATAAAATAATTAAATACATAATTTGTATGCTTTTTCTAATTATAGATCTTATTCTTATCTGGTCAAAACGAGAAACATATTTAAAGGATAAGCACTATGACACAACTTAATGTAGTAGATACGGCAAAAAAACTTTGGAGCAGCAAAGACGAGATTGCCAAGAATATCTGGTTAGCGGGTCTTGGTGCCTATGGCAAAAGCATTGATGAAGCTAAAAGCGTTTCAGACAAATCTTCTTCTCTTTTTGAAGAGCTTGTTGAAAAAGGCACTAAAATTGAACAATCAGCAAAAGAAAAACTGTCTGAGAAAAAACTGTCTACAGACGTACTAGAAACACGTGTAAACCAAGTTTTCAGTAAGATTTCTGGTGTTGATGGTTCAAAAGTTGACGAGTTAAATGACAAAGTTGATAAGTTAACTAAAGCTATTTCAGAACTTAAAAAATAATAGTTTAAACATAATCACAAAGTTTTTAAGTATCATTAAAATTTTTTGATTAGAATTAAAGAACCGCATTCTATTGATTAGAAGCGGTTTTTTTTCATTTTAAAATATAAGATTATCACGAGCTAGTTATGAAGAGCAGCTTAATATCATCTTACGTCCCCAGTCGGGCGGTAATGCTGTATATTGCTCATACTCTGGATGCACATCAAACGGCGCCGATAACACCTCAAGCAATTGGTTCACATCTGTATAATCACCACTCTCAGCCTTGGTGAGCGCTTGCTGCGCGAGATAGTTACGTAAAATGTATTTGGGGTTTACTCTATCCATTTGCACCTTGCGGACATCATCCCGACTCGGTTCCAACTGCAATCTTTGCGTATAAGCGTGACTCCAATGTTCAAACTCATCACGGTTGATAAATAAGTCACGCAACAATGAATTATCACTGCCCTCGCTCGTTTTAAAATCACTCAGCAAACGGAAAAAGTAACTAAAATCAACGTTATTGCTCGCCAATATCGCTAACAACTGTTTGATTAGATCCCCATCTCCATCATTTGTTATGGTGAGACCCAATTTAGCCCGCATCAATCGGCGATAACAGGACAAAAATAAATCATCATAAGCGGCTAACGCGTCATTGAGTTCTGCCACGTCAATTAAAGGGGTTAATGCACGCCCCAGTGCCATCAAGTTCCAATAACCCACTTGAGGTTGCTGATTAAAAGCATAACGCCCTGCATAATCGATATGATTGCACACGTAATCAGTCTCAAAATTGTCCTGAAATGCAAACGGGCCATAGTCAAATGTTTGCCCTAGGATAGACATGTTATCCGTATTCATCACCCCATGCACAAATCCGACACTTTGCCAGTGTGCCATAAGCTCAGCCGTTGACTTGATCACTTGTCGGAAGAATGAAAGATAGGGAGTCGCATCCTGCAGCGACTGGGGGAAATGTTGCTTCAGGGTATAATCGAGCAGTAACTTTAATTCATCCCATTGCTGGGTATAATAAAAATGCTCAAAATGACCAAAACGAATGTGTGATTCTGCTACCCGCAATACCATGGCTACGGGTTCAGGCTGCTCGCGCATCACCGCATCACTACCAACCACCAGACTCAACGCCTGTGTCGTCGGAATGCCCAGGCCTTGCATTGCCGCACTGCATAGATATTCCCTGATACTAGAACGCAATATCGCACGACCATCACCCTGGCGACTGTACGGCGTCTGTCCAGCGCCCTTTAGATGCAGATCCCAGGTTTGTGTGGCACTGCCTGAGCCCTTGATCTGAGCGAGTAATAGACCACGACCGTCGCCAAGATCCGGGTTGTATTGACCAAATTGATGACCGGCATACTTCATTGCCAGCGGCGAAAAATTATCGGGTAGCCAATTTCCCGAGCAGAGCGGTAAAAAGTGCGGGCTCTCGACAACACAAGGATCTAAACCTATTAGCGCCAGTACCGCGTTATTGACGCTGACCAATTTGGGCTGGCGGATACCGTTAGGTACTTGTCGAGTATAAAACCCTTCCGGCAATGCAGCATAATGGTTATGACAACAAAGTGATTCAATCCCTGTCAGTTTGGTCGTTATAGTCAATCTCATCCTCCTTGTATTGCATGCTGTTAATTATTTTGGTTCTGTCTATGGTTCAGGTTTAGGCTTAAAGTTCATCGAAACAGAATTTACACAAAAACGCTGGCCAGTGTCAGTGGGGCCATCCGGGAAAATATGCCCTAAATGTGCATCACACTGGCTGCATGTTATTTCAATGCGTTGCATGGCTAAACTGTTGTCAGGTGTATAAATAACCGCGCCCGGTTTGATCTCTTTATCAAAACTTGGCCATCCACAGCCTGAGTTAAATTTACTGTCACTGGTAAACAATTCACTGTCACAGCATTTGCATCGGTATATACCCAACTGCTTGTTGTTTAATAGCTCCCCGCTAAATGGCTGCTCCGTACCCTTCTCACGACACACTTGATATTCTTCATCCGTTAACTGCGCTTTCCATTGCTGGGCTGTTTTGCTCTGGCCTGTGTTGCTCTGGACTGTCACTGGTTTTTTATTCATCGTCTTTTGACCCTCACGGTTAATAAGTTGACTGCAAGCGGCCATACAATGTTTGATAGAGGCCTTCAACTTGTAATAATTCATGGTGTTGTCCTGACTGGCTAATTTCGCCATCATCCAGCACATAGATCAAGTCAGCCTGTTTGATCGCGCTGAGTCTATGGGCAATAATTAATGTTGTTCTGTCTTGTAAAAATTCATTGAGATTTTGATGTAACCGATTTTCTGTTTCGGTATCGAGCGCCGAGGTGGCCTCATCAAAAATAACCATTTTCGGTTTGCTTAAGATCATCCTGGCAATCGCGAGACGCTGCCGCTGCCCGCCCGATAAACGCACCCCGTTACGCCCAACCAGCGTATCCAATCTATGCGGTAATTCGGTTATCGTTGGCTTCATTTCTGCGACCTGCAGTGCCTGCCACAACTCGTCATCTGTAAAGGTGTTGCCCATCGACAGGTTTTCACGAATAGAAGTATTAAACAAGATAGGTTGCTGCAACACGGTTGCAATATTCTCTCTGACCTTGTGATAACCGATCTGTCCTAACGGCACATCGTTAACTAAAATTTCACCCTGCTGTTTCTCATATAACCCGAGCAGCAGCTGCACCAGCGTCGATTTACCACCGCCACTTACCGCGACTATTGCTACTTTTTTCCCCTGCGGTATCACCAGATTCACATTGCGGATGACTTTATTTTCTTCATTATAGGAGAAACAAACATCTTTAAACTCAACCGAGACACTCTGCTGTGCCGTAAAGGGATCCACTGAACAAGGATACTGAGGCTCCTGAGTGAGGCTAAAAATACCATTAAGTCGTTTCAGCGCAGCGGATGCCGCAAAATAAGTAAATTGAATACTTAATAATTCCTGTACCGGCCCCATCATAAACCAGAGATAACCAAATACGGCAAAGATCTGACCGATAGAGAGATCAGAATAGACCACCATCAACATAGCAATCGCTCGAAAGACCTCAAAACCGACCAAAAAAATCGTGAAACTGAGTCTATTTACCGCATCCGTTTTCCACTGTGACTGGATCGCACTTTGGCGCAACTCATCTGCAGCTTCAATCACTCGGTTAAAGTATTGTTTTTCCCTTTGTGCCGTACGCAACTGCTGGATAGCATCCAGGGTATCAATCAACGCCTCTTGAAATGCCTCAAATGCCGCATTTTCTCGCTTCTTCAGGTTTTTGACTCGTTTACCAAAAGAACGCGAGAAATAAATCACCGCAGGATTAAGCAGTAAGATGATCAGGCCCAGCTGCCAGTCTATCCACAATAAAATGGCTGCCGTACCAATAATAGTAAGGATGCTGACTAAAAACTTGGATAGGGTCTCGGCAAGAAATTTATCGATGGTTTCAACATCTGTAATACAGCGCGAGCTTATCGCACCCGATCCCTGCGTTTCATATTCAGTTAACGATACCAAGGGTAAATGATGCATTAATTTATTGCGGATATAAAAGCTCAGCTGTTTACCGATAATGGTAAATTGCCGTGCCTGCCACACAGACAGGACTAAACTGGCCAGACGCAGCACCACCACCAGCCCGAGAATAGCCAGGATATACAGTTGTGGTCCCCACCAAGATTCAGGAAAGTAACCTTGTATGGTCTGTACCGCAAAATCGGGTTTTTTCAGCAGTACTTCATCCACAAGCAGCGGCATCAAGAGCGGGATGGGTACACTGACCAGGGTAGCGAAAATAGCAATAATATGCGCTGTTATAAGCGGTCTTTTCTGTAATAGCACCCGTTGGCGGATCAGTTGCCAAGTTATTTTGTTATCTGTTGTTTGCGTCTTTATTCTCATCATAACCCATTATAAAACCGCACTTCCCCTAAGGTTATTACGATTAATTATCATTATCGATAGGAGCATACATAATTCTCTGCATTAAGTATAAGGAATGTTTATATCCATGACCATTTAGCATGCTAATTCAGAGGCATTTTATTTACGCGTTCTCACTTGCTATCACGGCTTTTATTCCCGCACCATGCACCTTGATACAGAGACTACCCAATTTAAATGCAATTGTCGGATTCGCCAGCCTTTCCCTCTCACCCTGCGGTGAAGATCGTTTTACCTTAATCTCTGGATTTGCTGCTAGCACAGCAGTAATAGCTGGGTTGATTTCATGTAATGCTTGTTCCAACTCGACCATGGTTGTGGCGTTGCCTGGCAGTACTAATTCAATATGCTCCCAACCCTCTTGCGGATAGCGCTTGGCCGGGAAAGGCAGTTCAACGCAATCAATAGCCCAGTTGCCCAGTGTTAAAGGGTTATCCAATGCGATAATATAGATAGGTCGACCATTGATAACATTGCCAGAGATTACTTGACCAAACGGTTGCCATTGCGCCAATAATGCCTGTGCTGTTTCCAGATCATTCACCCGTAAAGCCACGTGATCGCAGTGAAGCTGAAAATGTTGCAGCCCTAAGCGCTTGGAAAAATCCAATATGGATTGAGAGAATTCTGGCCAATGAAATTTAAGTTTTTGATAGTTCATAACAATTATTTCTCCTTAATGTTTTAAAATAATAGCACTTAGGCTCAAATATTAAGAGAAAAACTTAAACTGGCGAATGAGTGATTAATCTATCGTCATTATTAGCGGAGGTGCATATTTTTGACATCTAGTGTTAATAACTTTAAAAACCCCGAGCTTTTAGTTAATTATCCTGCTAAATTACCCTAGATTTCATTAAATAAATAAGGTGTAACAATGAATAACGCGTTTGATGTAGTAAAAAGTGCCCGTCGTAAAAACAAACTAAAACGGGAAATTCATGATAATGACAAGAAGATCCGCGACAACCAAAAGCGGGTAGATCTACTGGAAAACTTGCTCGACTATCTTTCACCAGAAATGAGTCAGGCCGAAATTGTAGAAATTGTTTCTAACATGAAATCTGACTATGAAGACCGAGTTGACGATCATATTATTACCGGTGCAGGACTTTCTAAAGAGCGTCGCGAAATTAGCAAAAAAATAAATGCTATCGCTAAAGCAGAAAATAATAAGTAAGTCATGCATAAGTAATAAAAAATGACGAAACCGAAATCGACCTCTGTACACCTACTTGTTGATCCGCACTATCAATAAAAAAAACATCAATGAAGAAGAAACAATAGCGCGGATATAAGCATTATAGAAGGCATCAGGCAAACCAGATATACAAACATCTCCCAGCCCTCGCCTTCTCGTCTTTTTAACATCAACTAGTCTCTACCTCACTCTTAACCAACCCCTCAGCATCACACCAAACCACACGGTGGTCAGCACAATGACTGTCATTATAATTAGTGATCTACTTTTCCTGTTATCTCCTTTCTCAGTGAATAATAATCATGGCTTAAAGACTGACAACGTAAATAGATATTCATAATCAATTACGTAGATAACTCAGTTAAGCCGCTGCAGCGCCCATGGCGAGGTGAGAAGTAGATTAAAAAATAAGCGTAGAAAGGAATTTGATACAGATAAAAGAGTTATAAATGTATTTAGTTATTATGCATAACGAAGTATCAAAATAATTGATACTTCGTTATTTGTACTGCCGAAAGACAGGCTAACGAACAATATGCTGGCTTTTCACCATGCGAATGCCTTCTTTTTTAATACAATCAATGATCGGGTTTTGTTCCATGCTCGCCCGCCAGATAAATGATAGCGTTCTTTCCATGTTTAGTTCAGGTACGTTCAGCGCAACCAGTTCGCCACGCTCAATATATTTAACAATATCCAAATAAGGCAGACACGTTAAGTATTGTCCCTGAGCGACCAGGGTTCTGAGCACAGGTACATGCTCATATTCACGCCATACATCTAAATCCGGTATTTTATCGTGAATAGCACTCTCAAAAATAGTACGAGTCCCTGCGCCACTCTCACGTAATACCCAGCGTGCCTGCTCAAGCTGCGCTAAACTCACTTTTTCATGTTTGGCATAAGGATGATGAGCAGCTGCAACAATAACCAAATGATCCCGGCATAGCTCCTCTTGATGTATGCGGCAATCATCACAGCGCCCTTCAATGAGCCCCAAGTCGTATTTATAATCTAATACGCCATCAATGATTCCGGTGGTATTTTTCACACCTAAGGAAATTCGAATCTCAGGGAAATCATTATCAATAATACTGATGAGGTTGGGAACCAAATGTTCAGCACCTGTTTGACTCGCACCTAATGATATTTCACCGCTGATCAGATGCTGGTCATAAAAGCCCAATTCAATCTGTTGAGCATCATGTATAAGCTTTTTAGCTTTCGGCCGAAGCCATACACCCCAATGGGTTAGCGTCATTTTCTTGCCATGACGATCAAACAGTGATCGCCCTAGCATTTTCTCTAATTGAGCAAGAGACATACTGGTTGCAGACTGGGTAAGAGACAATGAATCTGCCGCTTGGCTGACGCTTCCTGTTGTAGCCACTGCATCAAAGACTGCCAGTTGCTTGAGTGAATAACGCATAACTCCCTTATTTTCAACACATTAATTTACGCAAATTATAGCATCAATAAAATTGATTTATAACCTAAAAACAATCAATTTTACCTTAGTAAGTAATATCTCTAATCTGTAATGACTTAACAAGGCATCTAACACATGCCATAACAGAAAGAGGAGGTACGATGGTTTCAGCAATAAAAAATGACACAGGGCAATTCAATCCCAGTGAAATGATGGACCAGGCAGCAAAGTATGCGTTAGGAAAAACACAAAAAACCACCAGCATGACGATAGGACTGGCGATTATGGCGGGTGTGTTTATTGGTTTGGCTTTCCTATTCTATATCACAGTGACCACAGGTAATGCTAACACCGGATGGGGGATCAGTCGTTTTGCTGGGGGTCTAGCATTTAGCATGGGGCTTATCCTGGTGGTAATCGCTGGCGGGGAGCTTTTTACCAGTTCAGTCTTATCTTCTATTGCGGTGGCGAATAAACAGATCAGTTTATCTAAAATGCTCCGTATTTGGGGAAAGGTTTATGTCGGTAACTTCATCGGTGCCATGATATTACTGGCCTTAGTGGTCTCTGCCGGTTTATACCAAAATGACGGCGGCCAGTGGGGTCTTAATGCGCTTAAAATTGCGCAGCATAAACTGCATCACGAACCGCTCGAAGCCTTCGCACTGGGTATTTTATGTAATTTATTAGTTTGCCTGGCTATTTGGTTAACCTTCTGCTCAACCAATATGCTCACCAAAGCTTTCATGGTTATTCTGCCTGTTGCTATGTTTGTCAGCAGTGGTTTTGAGCACTGCGTGGCCAACATGTTTATGGTGCCACTCGGTATTGCAATCCAACAACTTGCTCCTGCAGAATTTTGGGCCAATGTCGGTGCAACGCCAGGTCAGTTTGCCGACTTAACCCTGACAAACTTCATTTTCGCTAACTTAATTCCGGTCACCATAGGCAACATCGTTGGTGGCGCAGGTTTTGTCGGTCTCGGCTACTGGTCAATCTTTACTCGTCCGCAATTAAAAGTGGTTTCTCAATCACATATAACACCACTGTTTGCACAATCTCATTCAACTTCAAAGGAAATATTCGCTATGAACACTAATAAAACGGTTAACCAATTCATGCATACCGCACCATTCGCACTTCGCCCTGAAATGCCAGTAGAAATTGCCCTGGATAATCTGTTAGATCGCAACCTGTCAGGCGCAGTAGTCGTTGACAGCCAAAATGAAGTGGTTGGTTTCTTCTCTGAGCATGAAATACTAGTAGAATTATGGTGTGAAGACTATATCCCAGAAGCAAACCGTACCGTTGCCGATTTAATGAAAACAGACATAGTAAGCTTAGCGCCGACAGACACATTACTGCAGCTGGCTGAATTTTACGCGATTGATAAACCAAAACTGTACCCCGTTACAGATTCGGGTATTGCGACCAGTTTCAGCACGCTTTCTGTTAATGACAGAGCGCGCGAAATGCGTATTTCAAAACCGCGTATTTTACCAGTAATTGAAAACAAACGCTTAGTGGGTACCGTTACCCGTGACGCTGTAGTACAAAACCTGCGTTCAATCTATGGTGAAAAGCTGAAAACCGTGTCAACTGAAGCTGAGGCTGTTGTTGCTTAAGCAGTAATACTACTGCAACTATTCGATATAAAAAAGCCATCATAATATTGATGGCTCTATACTTTATCAACATAAGAAAATAATCATGCTTGGTCAATCAAGCTGTTTTTCAGTTCGCTTTTGCGCATAGGTAGAATGGGCAGGCAAAAAATGAGTTTTGTTGCGCTCTTTTTTGTACGATAATTCAATCTAATCGGCTCACCGCGCTTGTAGACTTCGCTATTTTCTTTGAAAGCGCAATACTGTAGTTTTTATAATCCGCGAGTGTTAATGGCTTAGAATAAAAGTAACCTTGAATGATATAACAGTTAAGCTTATTTAAAAGTCCGACAGTAACTTCATCCTCCACGCCTTCGGCAACCACTACTGCACCCAGTTTCTTAGCTAATCGAATAATAGTTGCAGTCAGTTCTACTTTATTGCGGTCTTGACTGAGCTGCATAATAAAGCTGCGATCTATCTTTATTTCATAGGGAGTGGTGCGCACCAAATAAGATAAGGAGGAATAACCAATACCAAAATCATCAAACGCAATTTTTATTCCCATGGCCGCTATTTCAGCTATCTTTTCAGCCGCTTTGTCACCTGCCACCATCGCCGTTTCGGTAATTTCCATAATTAGCATAGAGGCATCCAGCCCATAGTGCTGTAATTGTCTTTTTATTTCCGGGATCAACTCCGAATTGCCTAAATCTAAAGCTGAAATGTTTATTGAAAAAAATTGCGATGAAAAATGTTGCTGATTATCTTGCAACCAACTGAATGTCATATCAATAACAAGACATGTAATATCAAAAATGAAGCCAACCTGCTCTGCAAGCGGAATAAAAACAGCAGGTCCCACTTCTCCTAATTCAGCATGATGCCAACGCACCAACACTTCACCACCATACAGGCTTCCGTCATAGCTATTCACTTGTGGTTGGACCACCACATAGAGATCTTTGCGATCAATGGCTTTGCGCAGTTCAGTAATTAAATTTAATCTAGCATGAGTATAAACATTACTCCCTTCGGTATACTCCGATATCATTAACCCATTCTGTTTAGCTGTCATAACGGCGGCCTGCGCACAAGTGTGTAGGTCTGTTAACTTAGAATTACAATGCTTTGAATTCGCATAACCCGCAACAGGTCTCAAGGGGAGAGAGAATTGCTTATATTTAATGGGGACAAAGGCCGAATTTAAGTTATTTTGTAGCATTTCGTATGAAAAAAAATCATCTCTAATCAGGAAAATAAATTGATAAGAACCAACAGAAATCAGCGCGGCTTTTTTTCTATCTTTTAGTTTGAAATGTGTCACTCCTTTGGTTTTTGCTAACACGTCAGAAAGCTTCTCTATCTGCAAAGCCAAAACAGCTCTCACCGCATCCATCCCCAACGTTGCCGCGATAACCTCCATCCCTTGTACTTCTATTTCAACCAATACCAAAGGTCCAATGTCGGATTTCATACGTTCAAACCAGGGCTGCAGTTCAAACTTAAAATAGACCTGATTCGGTACACCCGTTTGTTCATCAAACATAATCAGTTCCCGATTTGTATTCTCTACAAATTTGATCTTGTAAGCTAAAGCGATAGAGACCAGTAGCACCTCCAATATACTGCCCAAAGCCAGTGAATATTGAGTGAAAATATTGAATGGTAACTGCGCACGATACAATAAAGTTGCTATTGCTGCGCCAATCAATAAAAAAGACCATGACAGCAAGTAAAAAACCGCGGGATAAAACCCTTTCCGCCAGCGCAGGAGTGCAACATAGATAACCGATAATGATAACGGTAGTTGGAAACACATGAATGCAAATGCGCCATAGCGTTCATCTACAAAAAATGACAGCAACGCAAAAATGGGTAGTAAATATTTAATTTTAGTTAGGAATGAGTATGTACGAGGCTCTGATTCAGCAGTGATATCGAGAAAATGGATACTGAAATTTAACAGACAAAATGCAGTCATGAAATTAAATGTAATAATATGAGCGCTAAACTGCTCAGAGACAGGGACAGGCCATAACCAATAACCAAAGCCAAGTAACACTGAAAGAGGAAGAAAATTAGACACCTGAAACAGTAAATACCAACGATAGGCACTACTTGGATAAGAAGCATAGATTAAAGTATTATAAGAAATTAAGACAAGCAAAGTCGCCATAATAGCGGTAGATATAATGCCATAAAACACTTTATCCTCATTCCAGTAATCATGCGAAGAGAGTGTCATAGGTAAGATCATTGGCCCATCACTGGATTTTCTAATAAATAATTGGTATGCCTTGCTGCCTTCGATTGTAAACTGAAAGGCTCTCCCTAAAAATAGTTCGGGTGGCTGCCAATGATCCTTATCGCCCATTGCTTCGGTTTTAATCAAACGCTCATCTTGATATACAAAAATCCATAAATGATTTATCAGATTATTCTTAATTTCTAATACCAGCGGCAGAGATTGACCTGGCAATAAGTCGCCCTGAAAATCGAGGCGATGCCAATAACTTCCCGCGCCTAACTGTACGGAAGGCTTATAATTAACTAAAGAAAAAGTCTGTGCAGGAGGGCGCATTTCGTATTTAAGTTCGGTTGCCGTTTCAATAGGATGGAAAAGAGATTGGTATTGAAAATCCTCCGTAATAGTGATGACTCCCTGAGCTTGTGCTGAGAGTGGAGTTAATATAAATAGAAAGAGCATAATCCGTGCTTTGAACATAAATATTATCCATTTAGTGGGACTAATCACCCTTGAGCTACAATTTAACAAGGAGAGTCTGAGGGATCGAGCTAGGTTATTTAAATTTATTGCTCCGTCAGAAGTAGTTTCTATAACAGTAAACATATGACGATACTTGACTTGACACGACTTGAACCCTAAGAGAAATTGTATCTTCTCTCAAAAACACTCTTTTGCCAAGAAAGAGTTGCTCGCAACTAGAGGTGCAATAGTGATTGATGAAACTATCTACCAGTAGTGAAAAAAAAACGGCTTTATCTATTGTAATCAGATTAAGAATAGATGTGTTATAGCTAAATAATACTGCTCACTGACTTTTAGGTGCGAAGTCGCTTGGGGGCACATAATGCCTCAGTGATCTATTCGTTAATAACCGTAAAAACGGAAAGTAATGCAAGCGAGATAATAGCAAAATGATTGAGCAATGCATTCCATCCTGAAAATGTCATCGACACAACAACGTCAACGCGTGTTAAAAATATAAATGTTTTTTTTGAGAATGACTTAATGGTTCCCCACTTCAGTTCGAGAAGAGAGCTAAGATTAACATCATTAATACCTAGATTACTATTTATGTAATTAATTCAGGTTGTTATTATATTTATGTGGTTAGTTAATTGAGAAAAGGCCATCAATTGATGGCCTTTCTTATTAGCGAGGATCTACTGCGTTAATAACTAAGCTGGTATTATTTTTTGCTTGCGATATATTCTTCGTAAGTACCGTCGAAATCAACGATGCCGTTTGGTGTGATGTCCCAGATACGTGTAGCAACTGTTGTAACAAACTCACGGTCATGAGAGATGAACAGTAATGTACCTTCATATTTCTCAAGCGCCATGTTCAATGATTCAATTGATTCCATATCCATGTGGTTAGTTGGTTCATCCATTAATAATACGTTTGGTTTTTGCATCATTAATTTACCGTAGATCATACGGCCTTTTTCACCACCAGATAACACACTTACTTTCTTGCTAATATCATCGTTAGAGAACAGTAGGCGACCTAGGTAACCACGAACAGTTTGATCGTCATCGCCTTTTTCTTTCCACTGGTTCATCCATTCCATTAACGTCAAGTCTTCTTCGAAGAATGATTCGTGATCCTGTGCATAATAAGCGATGTTTACGTTTTCAGACCATTTGTATTCACCCGCATCAGGTTTCAACTCGTCTACCAACGTACGCATTAATGTTGTTTTACCCACACCATTGGTACCGATAATTGCGATACGTTCGCCCACTTCAACCATGCTTTTGAAGTTTGAGAATAATGGGCCTTCATCAAAGCCTTTTGTTAGACCTTGAATTTCTAATGCGTTACGGTAAAGCTGTTTGCTTTGCTCAAAACGAATGAAAGGTGTTTGACGGCTAGACACTTTAACTTCATCAAGTTCAATTTTATCAAGACGTTTAGCACGCGATGATGCTTGTTTTGCTTTCGATGCGTTTGCAGAGAAACGTGCTACGAATGCTTTAAGCTCTGTAATTTGTGCTTCTTTTTTCGAGTTGCTTGTTAGTAGTTGCTCACGCGCTAATGTCGCGGCAAACATGTAATCATCATAGTTACCTGGGTAAACGCGTAGCTCACCAAAATCGAGGTCAGCCATGTGAGTACAGACACTGTTTAAGAAATGACGGTCATGCGAAATGATGATCATGGTACTTTGACGTGCATTGAGTGTTTCTTCTAACCAGTTAATCGTGTCGATATCCAAGTTATTCGTTGGTTCGTCAAGTAGTAAGATATCTGGATCAGAGAAGAGTGCTTGTGCGAGTAGTACACGTAATTTCCAACCTGGCGCAACTTCACTCATTAGGCCGTAATGTAAGTCTACAGGGATACCAACACCGATAAGCAGTTCGCCCGCACGAGATTCAGCGCTGTAGCCGTCCATCTCTGCGAATTCACTTTCTAAATCGCCAACACGCATGCCATCTGCTTCAGTCATTTCTGGGTTAGCATAAATCGCGTCGCGTTCTTCTTTCACTGCCCACATTTCTGCGTGGCCCATGATCACAGTATCAAGTACCGTGTTAGTTTCGAATGCAAATTGATCCTGACTTAATTTACCAAGACGTTCATTAACATCAAGGCTCACGTTACCAGAGCTTTGATCTAAATCGCCACCCAGAATTTTCATGAATGTTGATTTACCACAGCCATTTGCACCGATTAAACCGTAACGATTACCGCCACCGAATTTAACTGAGATATTTTCAAAAAGTGGCTTAGCACCGAATTGCATCGTGATATTAGCTGTAGAGATCAATTTGTCACCAGATAGTTGTATATGAGATAGTTGGAATAATTTAATTCAGTTACTTATTCACCTTCTTAAATACATGTCATAAGAAAAATAAATGTGAGCAACTGCAAATTTCCCGCTAATATAACGGTTGTTGAAGTAAATTACAAAGATAACTGCAAAGAAGTCACTTTAGCTGCACCCCTTCAGCCAAAATTTAACCTTTAAATGTGCCTATTTACCTAACTAAGTCACAGGCATTGGTACTTGAGACAGGAGTAACCAGGCACCGAGAATTAAGAATACAGAGCCCATAATTTTATGCTGATAGACATGAAAGCGGGCATTGGTTAATAGTGATTTGCCCAGCGTGCCGACAGTAGCGACTAATAATAAATTGAATAGCAACCCGAGCACATTAAGCAGCAAACCCAAAGCCAGCATCTGCTCTGCCGATGATGTCGCAATATTAGAGGATACAAACTGCGGTAAAAACAACACAAAAAACAGCAAGGCTTTTGGATTTAACAGATTACTGAATACCGCTTTTCGGTATAGCGCACGAGCCATCTTGTTGGTTTTATCGACTTCAGGTGCAACGACCGAATTAGTACGGATACAATCCCAGCCCATTTTAACCAGATAAAGGCCACCAATAAAATGCAGCGCCTTAAGAGCCAGAGGACTCATGGCGATCATCGCCGAAACACCCATCGCAGCCAGTAAGGTTAAGATGATACCGGAAGTTGCATTACCCAAACTGGCGAAAAAGCCCACCTTACGGCCATAACTTAAACTGGAGCTGGCAATTAACAACATGTCGGGGCCGGGGATCAGCAATAGCGCCACAACAGCGGTTAAATACAGGGGTAAAATAGCGATATCAATCATAGATGAGTCATAAAACAATAAAAGGAACTGGATTGTAATATAACCAGTAATATTTTCATCTACTTTTTAACGTAATATCAAATAAAGCCACCAGTTAGCTATTAGTTAGCTACTCTTTACTTCTAAAAGTGATCCTTCATCGCCAAATAAGATTCTCGTATATGCTCGATTAACATCTGCACTTTTTTTGTCGGTTTACGGGTATAGGGGTAAACCGCATAAATACCGATCACCTTGGCGGTCTGTTGTGGTAACACTTCCATCAGGGAGCCTATTTCCAGCTCCCTATAAATCAAACATTTTGGCAAATACGCCAAACCCTTATCGGTAAGCGCAGCCTGCTTGAGTGCCGCCGCGTTGTTAGAGCTAAAATTACCCGTCACTTTCACAGTGTAGGATTTATCATCGCGAGTAAATAGCCAGTTGAAAGGACCCGCCGTCTGGCTGGTATAACCCAAGCAGTTATGCTGACCAAGGTGTTCTGGAAACTGCGGTTCTCCCTGCTTGTCGAGATATTCAGGACTGGCACAAATCATCCAACGTGAATTAAAGATATGCCTGGCAATGAGGCTAGAGTCTTCCAGGTGACCAGTGCGGATCACCAGATCATAACCATCGCCCACCAGATCAACAAAGTCATTATTCATTGCCATGTCGACCGTCAAGCCCGGGTGCTTGGCACAAAACTCAGTCACCGCCTGCGCCAACAAAGAGCTCCCCCGATATTGTGGGCACCGACATGCGAATATGCCCCGATAAGGTTTCGCTGTAACTGGTGACGATATCAAACGCATTTTTTGCCGTTTGTGCAATCCCCTTAGCGCGGTAGAACAGCATCTCGCCCGCTTCAGTCAATGTCAGTCGACGCGTGGTACGGTAAATCAGTTGCACGCCTAAGTCTTCTTCCAATCGACTGATGCGCTTGCTCACTACCGACTTGGTAATTTTATTCGCCTGTGCGACCTTGCTAAAAGAACCCAGCTCAATCACCTGGGTAAATAAAACTAAATCATCAATTTGCGGCATTACCACCTCAATGTGTATTCTGGCTATGAACGGTGCTACTTACATATCGGAAATGATCACATAAGCAGCATGTAGCGGTCCGTGTACGCCAACAACTTTGATTAATTCTATATCCGCTGTAGAGCTTGGCCCTGATACAAAATTAACGCAAGAAGGCAAGCGATCTCCCGCCTGTGCCATCTTATGCAAACGCGTTGTAGCCTGGGTCAACCGCGGTACAATCTGACTCTGCGGCACAATAAACACCGATACTTCCGGCAATAAGCTGACCGAACGCCCACACGAAGCCGCGCTGTGCAATACTATGGTACCCGATTCAGCTAAAGCCAGCTCCGCAAATACAATACCGACCTTTGCCTGTTCCGCCTGCTTAATATTAACGCTGCCAGCCTGATCGGGATCCCAGGTATAAACATCATCGAATTGTAAGCTCAACTGCTGATTAACCTGCAGTTCAGCTAAGCGGGGATCACCTGAAAGCACGATTTTACCGGCATCATAGCCCGAACAGATACTGGCCAATGCCTGAAATAACTCCGCCTTGGTGCAGCTAACCGCCAAGGAGGCAAGTTGGTTTTTAGTATAATCGAGCAAGACATCTGCTAATTCCTGCTGTGTTAACGCAGACATCACCTGGTGATGACAGTCATGGGGTAACGGCGGTCGTTCGACATCGTCAGTAATCAGATCTCGACCTAATTTTGTCGTTAATGAATCAAGGAAGCTCTCACGATTATATATAGTTGTCGTCATAGTTTATTTCTCACTTCCATTGTTCTTATCATTAGCAGTGCCAGCATCAGCGTTATTATTGACCTTATCACTGCTGGCGCGTTTGGCAAACCAGCTGCGGAATGACTCACCTTCCGGTTGTGGCAGGTCGCGCGCCTTGGTCCATTCGGCAACCGCGCCCACATTAACAGGCAGTTTGCCGTTGCGGATCACCTTAGCACCGATGATCGCCCCCAACTTCATGCCTGCCCCCCACAGTTTGGGACTGGCATTTAAATAATTAAACGCTGATACCACCGCTCTTTCGCCCAAGGGCGTGATCTTTTCAACCGCCATTTTGCTGCGGTGTTTTAACAGTAGATCTGACAGCGGGATCTTAACCGGGCAAACATCATTGCAGGCCTGACAGAGCGTACAGGCATAAGGCAGATCCTTGAAATCGTCGTACCCACCCAGCAAGGGTGACAACACGGCACCAATAGGACCGGAATAAATCGAACCGTACGCCTGGCCGCCGATGTGACGATAGGCCGGACAAGTATTCACACAGGCGGCGCAACGAATGCAGCGCAGAATATCTTTAAACTCAGAAGCCAAAATATCCGAGCGACCGTTATCGAGAATAACCAGATGGAACTCTTCCGGCCCGTCTACATCCCCCGATTCCCGTGGCCCGGTTAGCGCCGTCACATAACCGGTTAATGGTAGACCAACCGCACTTCGGCACAGCAAGCTGACCATGATATCCAACTCTTCAAAAGTCGGTACAATACGTTCCATACCCATCACTGCGATATGAACTTTTGGTAGCGACGTGACTAACCGCGCATTACCTTCATTGGTCACCAAACTAATAGAGCCCGATTCTGCCACCGCAAAATTACAGCCTGTGATGCCGATATCCGCGTCGATAAAATCATGCCGAATATGTTCACGCACAAAACGGGTCATTTCTTCCGGATTTGACGTGCCCTCGTAGCCAATTTTTTTCTCAAACACATCACGGATCTGTTCGCGGTTTTTATGTAATGCCGGCACCACAATGTGAGACGGCGGATCGCAATCATCCACCTGCAGAATATACTCCCCCAAGTCTGTTTCGATCACTTCGCAATTGTTGCGTTGGATAATTTGATTTAGGCCAATTTCTTCGGTGACCATAGACTTAGATTTAACGACTTTTTTAGCTTTTTTTTGCTGGATGATGTTTTCTACATAATCCGTTGCTTGCTGCGCCGTTTCGGCAAAAAACACATGCCCGCCGGTCTTTTCTACATTTTCACTGAGCTGGTGCAGGTAATAGTCCAGGTTATCCAATACATGGTTGCGAATGTGCATACCGTTGTCACGCCACTGTTCCCAGTTGCCCAGCTTCTCTGTCGCTAACTGACGGTTAGTTAACATTCGCTCCTGCGCATTGGCGACAGACTTACGCATGAAGCTGTCTTCCATCTGTTCCTTAATACGCTGCTTAAAGATCACACCACTTGTTTTCATCGACATGAGTGCTCTCCCTCCCGGCTCATTAATACATCCACAATATGCAGCACTTTTACCGTTTTACCTTCGCGAGACAGGCGTCCGGCTATGTTAATTAAACAGCTAACATCAGCACCAATGAGATAATCGGGGGCAACCGCATTAATATGGGTGGCCTTCTCCTTCACCATTTCGCCAGATATCTCGGCCATTTTGATGGAAAAGGTGCCACCAAAACCGCAACAGGTCTCCTTATTTTCGATCGGCACCAGTTCTAATCCGGCAACATTTTCCAACAGTTTGATCGGTTCCTCACGCACGCCTAATTTACGGATCAAGCTGCAGGAGGGATGGTAAACGGCACGACCAGGCAAGCTGGCACCCAGCGCATGCACCTTCAATTCGTTAACGATAAATTGGGTCAGCTCAAACAGCCGGTCTGAGACTCGCTGCGCCCGAGTGGCCCATTCAGGTTCATCGGCAAGGTATTCCGGGTATTTTTTAATCGCGGCCACACACGATCCGGCCGGGCTGACTATGGGGAATTCATTACCTTCAAAAGCACTGATTAACGATTTCATTGCGGGTTTACTGGCGTCGATATAGCCACTATTAATTGAAGGTTGGCTGCAGCAGCTCTGCTTTTCAGGAAAGAGTACTTCACAACCTAATTCTTCTAGTAGTAGCACCGTTTTCTTCGCGACATCCGACTTTACGACATCACAAAGACAGGTTACAAAAAAATTAACTTTCATCACTTCACCTTCCTTGTAGGGCTTGTTTCATTATAGTCAGGCACGACTTTGTTATTGCTGGCAGTACCGTAATGATATAAGCAACCATCAAGAAAAACGAACGTGATTAAGTGGCCGAAACAGGTGAAACAGCGCTGGAGTGTGACCTTCATTTTTATGCAATAAAGACAACTTATTTCAAAACAACCCGTTACATTTAACGTATTAGACTTAGCGCAGGGCGATTGAAGCAGATGTGGAAACAATGATGTTCAATATTAGCTGTAATATATTTTCTGCTGAATCAGCATATCGCCCGCCACCGCGACAAAAACCACTAAAAAACCCTACAAAGAGGTAATTAATATGAGAGTAACACACTGAATTACATCGAATTAAAAACCCTCTCTCATGTCGTAATTAAAGAACAAAAAATAGCCTAATTACGGTTCTAAAGGTGATTAATTTGGTTATATTACACCATATAATGTTACATAATCTAGGTTTTGCAAGATAAAATGGCAAAAACAATACAAAGACTCAAATTTTAGCCCATTTTATTAACATGTATTATGACAATTACTGTTTCCAATTGTGCCCCAATGAGTTGATCAACATTAACAGCACCAGCATATCCACATGATTTAGAAGGGATTTATATTACCCGTTTGTTTTCAGTTATTACTTTAGGTCACATTTACACTAGGGTTATTAATCCCAGTACCTATAAAGGGGCCTAGTGTTTATTTTCTAAGCTTTTACAATATTTTCCCCACACAACAAAAGTATTATAAATAGAACACAGTGCTAATCACACCGTACTTTATTAACGATACACCACAGCAATAACTATTATCAGACTCAAAAATAGGCATTAAGCCTTTTCGTCGAGATCTGAAAAATGGAGTAGATAGCAATGATATCCCTAATCTTAGCAATGATGCCGATCATCGTCCTAATATGGATGATGACGAAAAAGAATGGTGTACCCTCGTATATTGCACTGCCGTTAACGGCGTTGTTTGTAGCGGTACTGCAAATCTTTTATTTCCAAACAGACCTGACGTTGATCTGGGCAAATGTAATCGCTGGTAGTTTGTCAGCCATTACTCCAATATCGATTATTGCCGGAGCAATTTTGATGAACCGCATGATGTGTCTAACGGGTGCTGAGGATACAATCAGTCGCTGGTTAGAAGGCATCAGCCTTAATAAAGTTGCTCAGTTAATGATCATTGGTTGGGCGTTTGCCTTTATGATTGAAGGCGCATCAGGCTTTGGTACGCCAGCGGCCATTGCAGCCCCTATCTTAGTCGGCTTGGGTTTTCCACCATTACAAGTGGCGATGTTAGCGCTAGTGATGAACTCGGTACCCGTCTCATTTGGTGCCGTAGGTACGCCAACATGGTTTGGTTTTTCAAACTTAGGTTTAAGTGATTCAGCATTGCTTGAGATTGGTCAGCAAACAGCGATGATCCACTTTGTTGCGGCATTTGTTATCCCAGTATTAGCACTGCGCTTTGTCACGTCTTGGACTGAAATCCGTCGTAACTACTTCTTCATTCTATTAAGTACCCTGTCTTGTACTGTGCCGTATTTCTTGCTCGCAAAATGGAACTATGAATTCCCTGCATTAGTGGGTGGCGCAATTGGTCTCACTATCTCTATCGGTTTAGCGAAGTTAAACATCGGCCTTGCTAAAGTAGCGGCTAATGAGACTGACAATAAGGCAGTATTATCAACAATAAGCCGTGGCGAGATCTTCAAAGCTATGACGCCAACTATCTTGTTAATCGTTATCTTGATCGTGACCCGCATCAAACAGCTTGGTATTAAATCAATGCTGACGGATGCAACGGAAGCATTATCGGTATCACTCGGTAGCTTCGGAGACTTCAGTGTTAGCCAAGCATTGATCCTAAAACTCAGTAACATCTTAGGGACTAACGTCGCCTGGGCTTACAAAACCCTGTATGTACCTGCGTTAATTCCTTTCTTATTAGTGGTATTAATTTCTATCCCACTATTAAAAATCAAAGGCAGCATGGTTAAGCAAGTATTTAGCGAAACGGGCAGCCGGATCAAAATACCATTTATCACCTTGGTTGGCGCTCTGATCATGGTAAAACTGATGATGGCTGGCGGTGAAAACTCCCCTATCATCGTTATTGGTACCGCCTTCTCAGACATCATGGGGACGAACTGGCAGTTTGCTTCTGCTTACCTTGGCGCACTGGGTGCATTCTTCTCCGGCTCGGCGACGGTATCTAACCTGACCTTTGGTGGTATTCAGCAAACCATCGCAACGACGGTTGGCTTACCTGAAACAACGATCCTCGCACTGCAATCGGTTGGTGGTGCCATGGGTAACATGGTTTGTATCAATAATATTATTGCGGTTTCGACTATTTTGGGGATTTCTAACCAGGAAGGTTACATCATCAAACGTACCGTCATTCCAATGGTTATCTATGGCGTGATTGCCGCGGTGGTAAGTACGTTTTTTTAGCGTCGACACTTAAAAATAACGCTTACTACGGTATTCGCGTTTAAGATAAAACCACAACTTACCGCCATCCCCTACCAGCCCATATCATTATTCACTTTGATAGCAATTTTTAGTTGTGATGACACCTGAACAGGCACTCGATAACATTGTAATTTAACTGGAATGCAAAACAGATAACACCCCCAAAGTGAGTTACAAACTAACTCAAAATCAGACTGTTTTTATTGATCTGTTTTTATCACATCTGGACATAAATGGCTTAGGGTTATTGTACTAACCGAGGTAATACACATTAGATTTTGTAGCCAATCCGAATGTGCCCATGGATACGAATCACGTTGAACGTGCTCTGCGTGTTATTCCGATGTGCCGAAAAAATATTTATTCTGCTAGAGTAAATGGGGTGCTGAACAGCTAGGCATATTACAAGGTTTAATGGTGACTTGTCGATGACAGGGCATTAATCTTTACACTTATCTGGTTGATGTGCTGTTGCGTATTAAGCTGCATCCGGCATCTGATATTGAAGCGCTGACGGCATGCTTCATCCGATAGGGAAAGTGTGCGTAAATTACTGGATTCAATTCAGTATCTAGACGATGTGGATACCCTGTATTTAGGCGAATGAGAGTCAGTTTGGATATCGACAATAAAGCCAGCATGCATGTAGAGGTTAGAGAATTAGCCGAGAAAAAACGTATCGTAGAAGCAGTGCATGGCTAACCCTTAGTAGGGAATCAAAAAGCGAGATCAGATAACCTCTGGCCTCGTTTTTTTGTTGTCACTCACCCATAGATTAGCAGGCTTTATTGGTAAGGAGAGACGCTAATACCTATGATGTGGTACCCCGCTTCAGCAATACCCACGGCACGTTGTTGTGTGATCAACGTCCCCTCTAAATACACCACATCCCATAAATTCAGATCCGGTGCACCTTGAGGAAAGGTGACATAAATGAGCTGATTTGACGGCGGTGGTGGCGTATGGACACAAGATCCATAATTGGGTACCAATAAAAACTCGGAGACCTTGTCAGCATCACCTTCAAGCGGAATGACAAAGCCCGGTATTCTAACTTGCTTACCGTTCAATTCAGGTCGTGTCGCCCCCATCTCTGACTGCATATTAGCATCACCGTACTCGAACTCATTTGCCATCAGCCTCCTAGCAATCCTTTCTGATTCAGGCACAAGATCAATCCATTTTAGTTGCAGTATTTCTGCATAGGCGGTACTTGTCCAAAATAAAGAGAAAAGTAAAAAACCCAAAACAAGGGTGAGTTTATAAGCTTTACGAATGACTAAATAGATCCGCTTTATTGTATTTTTCATTGATTAAATCCTTATGGTCATGCCATCGCTTAACGATTGGCGGTAGGCTGAAATAGCAGGAATAATGCCAATAATGAGGCCGCTTAACTGGATGCAACCGATTAATATGAGTTCATATTGAGAGGGTGTGGTTAAGTTAATTGCCAGTCCGTAATGCTGTTGAATAAGGGGACCAGCAATCGCGAGGAGCAGATATAACAAGCCCATGCCAAGCAGGATCCCTAAGCCACAGATAATGCCGCTTTCAAGCACTAACAAACTGAAAATATGCTGAGGCCTTGCACCCAATGCTCGTAATATCGCCATTTCCCGTCGACGCTCATTTAAACTGGTTAATAAACTCGCCAACATACCTAAAAAGCCTGCAATCACAACAAAGATAGAAACGATCAAAAGTGCTTGCTCAGCCACGGACATCAGTGACCAGAGTTCGTGTAAAGCGATGCCTGGTACGATGGCACTAAGGGGTTCAAGACGATAGTCATTGACCTGCCGTTGCACTTTGAAAGTATGGATTTTAGAGTTAAGGCCAACCAAGAAAGCAGTAATTTGTTTGGGCTCAAACTCCCTGTTTTTTAAGCTATCTGAACTGGGCGCGTGACCTAAAAAGGCTCCCGATTCCCAGCCCACATGAATCGCTTCAATAGCCTCAAGTGAGACATGAATCGTTTTATCAACAGGGGTGCCGGTTGGTGCAAGCACGCCAACCACTTTAAAAGGCAGGTTATCGTGTTTACTAAAGCCTACGTCCTTCATTCCGTGGGCGAGAATCATCGGGCTTTGCAGCTGATAGCCTAACGTCTGTGCGACATCCGCGCCAATAACCGCTTCAAAAAGTTGATCAAAGGCTTTACCTTGAGCGAAGGTAAGTGGCTGCTTTTTGCCAAACTTATAATGTTTAAAATAATCTTGATTGGTACCTAAAACGCGAAACCCTTGGTGGGAGTCCCCCAATGAAAACGGCACTGTCCACTTAACGGCTTTATGATGCTGAAAATCTTGGTAAGTTTCCCAGTCAATATTATTGGTGGCATTACCGATGCGAAAAACAGAATAAAGTAACAAGTTAATTTGGCCAGATCGTGCGCCGACGATCAAATCCGTCCCCGAAATGGTATTGGCAAAACTGTTTTTAGCCTGAGTTCTGACTTGCTCAACGCCCAGTAGCAGTAAGACAGAAATAGCAATGGTAAAGATACTGAGTAATACCGTCGCTTTACGGTTTAACAGGCTATTGATCGCCAGGCGAAGAAGATTTTTCATACGTTTTCTCCTTGCTGTTTAACGCGTATTTTGCTCTGCGTGTTTTGATTCATTTGAGCTAAATCTATTGTTTGCTCAAATAAGGGCTCTAAAGTGGGGTCGTGACTAACAAAAATAAGCGTGGCTTGATTACGTGCCACTTCTTGCATGAGTAACTGAATAAAAGCTTCACGGTTATCATGATCTAATGCTGAGGTGGGTTCATCGGCAATCACTAAAGGTGGACTGCCCATTAAAGCTCTTGCAGCAGCGACTCTTTGCTGCTGACCAATACTCAAATGACTGGCTTTTTTATTTTGTATGTCCGTTGGCAAATTTAAAGCGGTGAGTAGGCGAATAGCTTCACGACGAACAGGGTCTTTTACGGATGCATGCTTAGTGGTGACTTTTTGTTTACGTTTGCTAGAGAACTCACAAGCGAGGCAGACATTATCCACCACGCTTAAATAGGGTAAGAGGTTAAACTGTTGAAAGATATAACCGATATTATCAGCTCTAAATTGATCTCTTTGGCCTTGCTTGAGCTGGCAAATATCTGTACCCAATAGGCTGATGCTGCCTCTTTCCGGGGTATTTATCGCCGTTAATAAACTCAGTAAGGTGGACTTGCCAGAGCCACTTGGTCCCCTCACAAATAAGTGTTGCTGTGAACGAATCGTAAGAGCTGGAATATCTAAAATAATGTGATCGGCATTAGGCCAACGAAATTGCACCTCTTTTAGTTCAATGGCCACTGGCACTTGTGCTTGCTGGCTCATATTTAGTATCTCTGATGCTTCAATCAACGGGCTTTGAAAGTCTGTCATGTGTTATCCCATACTCAGCAAACAAGCCAAGGCTCACTTGCTGAGTATTCATGCAATGAGTTAAAAATTAATGTCGCTATTGGTTGCTGTGAGCTCGAGCACTTTTTGGCTCTGATCCGTTAGCAAATTGACATGAATCTCATGTGTATTCGGGAAATACTTAAACCAGTTCGTTTTTATTTCAGAGAGTGACTCAACATTCTGGCAATGGTACTGATAGCTCACTTCGAACGCTGCGTGACCCGCTTCATCATGGTGTTCA
>JBLHPA010000003.1:0-60623 GCA_047628235.1 Moritella sp. | reverse complement strand
AGTTGCAGAAGTCGCTATCTTGGGATAAATCAGCATAAGGACGATGAAGATGACAAGTTTTTTGAAAATTGATCATATGGATATGGTATTTCCCACACCAAAGGGACCGTTTACCGCATTGAAAAATATCAATCTGGATATTAAAAAGGGCGAATTTATTTCCCTCATCGGTCACTCCGGTTGTGGCAAATCTACCGTGCTGAATGTGGTCGCCGGTTTATATCAAGCGGCCAAAGGTGGGGTGGTATTAAAAGGCCATGAAGTGAATCGCCCAGGCCCTGAGCGGGCGGTGGTGTTTCAGAACCACTCGCTGTTGCCCTGGTTAACAGCCTATCAAAATGTCGAACTGGCGGTAAAGCAGGTATTTGGCAGTAAAAAGAATAAATATGAGACCCAGGAGTGGATCGAGCATAACTTAAAACTGGTGCACATGGATCATGCTATGCATAAACGGCCGGATGAACTATCCGGTGGGATGAAGCAACGTGTGGGCATTGCACGTGCATTGGCAATGGAGCCGGAGGTGCTGTTAATGGATGAACCCTTTGGTGCGCTTGATGCGCTAACCCGGGCACATATGCAAGATTCGCTAATGGAAATTCAGAATGAGCTAAATAATACCGTGATTATGATCACCCATGACGTGGACGAAGCGGTATTGCTATCGGATCGCATTGTGATGATGACCAACGGTCCGGCGGCTACCGTCGGTGAGATCTTGGAGGTCAATCTACCCCGGCCACGTAATCGACTCGATCTGGCAGAAGATGCTGAATATAACCGACTCCGCGCTGATATATTGAAGTTTTTGTATGAAAAACAGCGCAAAGTTGAAATGATCAGCAAGCCAAAAATAACAGCTAATGCGGAGAATTCAAATGCGGTTGCCTAGTATAATTGATATTAGAAAGAGTAAATGCACCTAATTGGGTGGCTTTATGCCACCTTTTTATTGTCTTGCGATCCTCCTATATTAAGAAAATAGACTTATGGCGAAAAATTCGCTACATTGACTGTTTATTCATACAGTTTAAGTTATCGTCTAATCATGAAACTCTACATTGCCGAAAAACCCAGTCTTGGCCGCGCTATCGCTGAGGTATTACCAAAACCGCATAAGAAACAGCAAGGTTATATCGAGGTCGGTAATGGTGATGTGGTGTCCTGGTGTATTGGCCATCTGCTGGAACAGGCTGAGCCCGATGCCTATGATGACGCCTATAAAAAATGGCGGCTAGAACATCTGCCAATCGTGCCGGAAGCCTGGCAGCTGAAGAAAAAAGCCAATACCAGTAAACAACTCACGGTATTAAGAGGGCTAGTAAAAAAAGCCACCAGTTTGGTGCATGCAGGTGATCCGGATAGGGAAGGGCAATTGCTGGTGGATGAAGTGATTGAGTTTCTGAAAACACCAGCGAAGAAGAAAAATTCAGCACAGCGCTTGTTGATCAGCGATCTGAACCCGGCAGCGGTTAAAACTGCACTGAATAATTTACAGCCCAACAGTGATTATATACCTTTGTCAGTGTCCGCCTTGGCGCGTTCACGAGCTGACTGGCTGTATGGCATGAACATGACCCGTGCATATACCTTACAGGGGCAGAAGGTTGGTTATCAAGGCGTGCTCTCGGTCGGGCGGGTACAAACGCCGATCCTGGGATTGGTGGTAAGACGGGATCAGGAGATCGCCAATTTTATCAGTAAACCCTTCTACGAAGTCATTGCGCACTTACAAACCCAGCAGCAGGAAACATTTACCGCCAAGTGGAAACCGAGCGAAGCCTGCCGCCCTTACATGGATGAGGACGGCCGGGTATTGGTAAAAAAACTGGCCGAAAATGTAGTGCATCGGATCCAGGGCCAGATGGGCGAGGTCACCAAGCTGGAAAAGAAAAATAAGCAACAAGCAGCGCCGTTGCCTTATAGCCTCTCATCATTACAAATTGATGCGGCCAAGCGCTTTGGCATGAGCGCACAGCAGGTACTCGATACCTGCCAGGCGTTATATGAGCGGCATAAACTGTTAACCTATCCGCGTTCCGATAGCCGTTACCTGCCGAAAGAACATTATGCCCATAGATCTGGCGTGATTGCAGCGATTGCCCAAACCAGTTCAAACTTAAGCCAAGCGGCGCATAATGCCGATCAGACATTGCGCAGTAAAGCTTGGAATGATAGTAAGGTTGAGGCTCACCACGCGATCATTCCGACAGAGAAAAAGGCCAGTGTAGAACGCTTGACGACTGCAGAAAAAAATATCTACGAATTAGTGGCGCGGCAATACCTGTGTCAGTTTTATCCGGCTTATGAATATGCTGACACAGTTGCCGAGATCACTATTGCGGGTGGTTTGTTTGTTGCCAAGGCAAAGATGACCCTGAAACCGGGCTGGAAAGTATTATTTCCGAAATCAGCCAACAGTTCGGATAAACAAACTGAAGCAGAAAAAGAACAAGCAGCGCAGTTGCCTGCGATCAAAAAAGGCGAACAGTTGTTGTGCGAACGGGGCGAGTGCCTGGAAAAACAAACGCAGCCGCCGAAACATTTTACCGACGCCACCCTGCTTGCAGCTATGACCGGTATTGCTCGTTATGTCCAAGACAGTGATATCCGTAAGATCTTAAAAGACACTGATGGCCTGGGCACTGAAGCCACCCGCGCCGGTATTATAGAGCTGTTATTCCGACGGAACTTTCTGCTACGAAGCGGTAAAGCAATCCTGGCTACAGATGCAGGCAAGGGGCTGATAAATGCATTACCGGAATCGGCGACGTTACCGGATATGACCGCACAATGGGAGTCAGTGCTTGATGGCATCAGTAAGAAAGAAGCCAGCTATCAGACCTTCATGGGCAATTTATTAACTCAGTTAGCAGGCATGATTGAGCAAGCCAAAACGACCGTACCAGATGGTTTACGCGGTTTATCGAGTGGTAAACCAGCGGCTCGGCGTTTTAAGAAAAAAGCGACCAGCAAGCGGTGTTAAATAAAGTGATGGCCGGCTATTTAGGGTCTCCCGCTACAGTGGACTGGTCCACATCCCATAAATTGTGCTTGCGTTGTGATAGTTTTGTGAGGAACTATTTATTTAATTGCGTCATGATAAAGTGATGGAAAGACAAATTAGCAGGTAACGGAATGATCATTAAATGCAAGCAAACATCCCAAGCCACAGAAAGTCAGGTGGTGGCAGAGCCGGTTTATCAGCAACGTCGACAATTTCTTAAGCAATTGGGATTAGCGGGCGTGGGGCTGGCCACGGCCAGTACTGCCCAAGCTGGGCTATTTGATATTTTCAAACCGGACAAAACACAAGAGGCGGGCAAACACTTTGTGCAATCGCCACTTGCAGTCAGCAACAGTAAAGATTACGCCGGAGGAGAAATTTGGACGCCAGAGAAGAAGGTGTTGGCGCATAACAATTTTTATGAATTTGGCACAGCTAAAACTGACCCACAAAAAAATGCCCAGCAGTTTAAAGTTGAACCCTGGACTTTAACCATTACCGGTGAAGTAGAAAAAGAGATCACCTTGGGTTACGACGACCTGTTTAAAGTTGCGGATCTGGAAGAGCGGATATATCGCATGCGCTGTGTGGAAGCTTGGTCCATGGTGATCCCTTGGGTCGGTTTTTCGCTGGCAGACATTATAAAAAAAGCCAATCCTACCTCTCGCGCCAAATATGTCGCGTTTGAAACTCTGTATGATCCAAAGCAGATGCCTGGGCAGGCGTCCTCTTTTGTCGGTGGTAGCCTCGACTGGCCTTATGTGGAGGGCTTGCGTATAGATGAAGCGATGCACCCTTTGACTATGCTATCTGTGGGCGCGTTTGGTAAAACACTGGCACCGCAAAACGGCGCGCCGATCCGCTTGGTTGTACCCTGGAAATATGGTTTTAAAAGCATAAAATCGATTGTCAAAATTCATTTATTAGAAAAAGAACCACCAACCACCTGGAGTCGGTTGGCTGCACGTGAGTATGGTTTCTATGCCAACGTTAATCCTGCGGTCGATCACCCGCGCTGGAGCCAGGCCTCGGAGCGGCGTATTGGCAGTGGCAGTATCTTTAGCAGTAAACGGATCAAAACGTTGCCTTTTAATGGGTACGGGCAAGACGTTGCTCAGTTATACAAAGACATGGACCTGACGAGGTTTATTTAACGTGGCGCTGCTGAATTATAAACGCATGCCTTATTTAAAGGCTTATATTCATGTTTTAGCCTTAATGCCGTTGGTGTATTTAGGCGTGGCTATCGGCGCTGATGTGCTGGGTGGTGATCCGGTGCAGGCGGTGATCCATTTCTTGGGCAAAGGCGCGATGAATCTGCTGATTGCCACTTTGGTTATATCGCCATTGGCCAAGCGCTATCGGGAAGGTTTGCTGATCTCAACCCGCAGGTTGGTCGGTTTATATTGTTTTTTTTATGCCTGTTTACACTTTCTGGCTTTTGCTTGGTTCGATCTGGGCTGGGATTTTAACCTGTTATTGCAAGAACTATTAAAACGGCCTTATATCTGGCTGGGCATGGGGGCATTTATTATCTTGTTGTTACTGGCACTGACATCTCCGAACTGGATACGAAGAAAAATGCAGCGTAATTGGCAAAAGCTACATAATTTTATTTATCTGGCAGCGGTACTAATTCCGATTCATTACTACTGGTCAGTTAAATCTGGCTGGTTGGAACCCCTTATATATGCATTGGTCACACTATTAGTGCTGTCGCAACGGATAAAACGATACTTGTGACTACCAATAAGGTGGTGTGTTGGTGTTTTATGATGCAAATATAAATTATTGTTTATTGATCTGTTGCAAATTATCTTCCCTGACATTACTTTACACTCCCTATAACTTTTCTAAACTCTACTTTAGGGTTAGCCACTGTCGCGGGAATTTGAAATGAAACAACAAACAAGCAATGTAGGTGTAGAAAAAAAGAATGAATGGAAGTTATTTGTCTTCCTTACTGTCTTTTTATTTCCAATCCTAGCTACCGTTAGTGTATTTGGTTATGGCTTTATGGTCTGGATGAGTCACATCCTATTCGGCCTGCCTGGTCACTCATAATTTAGCTATTTACACTCAATTCAGGTATCACACTAATGAAAAAATTATTTTCTATGATTACGCGCTTCTGGCGCGTGTTTAACAAACCTAGTAAGCATATCTCCTTGGGCATCGTCACTTGTGGTGCATTCTTGGCTGGGGTTATATTTTGGGGAGGATTCAACACTGCGCTGGAAGCGACTAATACTGAAGAATTTTGTATTTCCTGTCACAGTATGAAAGAAAATAACTATCAGGAAATTCAGAATACCATTCACTGGTCAAACCGCAGTGGTGTTCGTGCTACTTGCCCAGATTGTCACGTACCACATAAATGGTCTGACAAAATTGCTGCTAAAGCCCGCGCCAGTAAAGACGTATTTGGTTGGTTATTGGGCACTGTTGATACCAAAGAAAAATTTGCGGCTAAACGATTACAGCTGGCGCAAAACGAATGGTCACGATTTAAAGCTAATGGCTCTTTGGAATGTCGTAACTGTCATGACTATAAGAGCATGGATTTCACCAAAATGTCTGAACGTGCACAAGTACAAATGCGTAAAGCGGCAGAGCGTGATCAATCTTGCCTCGATTGCCATAAAGGTATCGCTCATGAGCTACCTGAAATGGATAATTCCGCTAACAGCGCACTGGCTAAAATGGCGCAAGATCTGGACGGTAGTTCATACGAAACGGGTCAATCTTATTATTCACTGGTTCAAACACCACTTTATGCAAATGATGGCGCAGTTGACTATATCGGCGTGTTATCGCCAGCCACTAAATTTACTGTGGTTGAAGAGTCTAATAACCGTTTGAAAATTGAGTTAGTGACGTGGCATAAATCGAAAGGTTATGGTCGTGTACTGTACTTTGATTTTGCTAAAAACATTGTTCAAGCAACATTATCAAAAGAAGCATCACAAGATGAATCATTATTCGTACGTGGTGATAAGAAAGAAGATGATTTAACAGGTTTACCTTGGGAGCAAGTAACGTTCACATTATGGGTAGATAAAAAAGGCTATGAAGAAAGCCTGCAAAATATTTGGGATTATGCGAAAGACGCTTACCAAACCACATGTAGTGTTTGTCATACTCAACCTGCAGAAAACCATTTTGATGCAAATACGTGGGTTGGTATGTTTGCCGGCATGCAAGGTTTTGTAAACTTAGATGGCGATACACACGATGTTATCTTGAAGTATCTACAAAACCATTCATCTGATTACAGCAAAGACGCTCACTAATTAAAGGAGACTATGACTATGTTTAATAGAGACAAAAAGTCTAATAATGAAAATGTATCTGTAAGTCGTCGTTCCTTTTTAAAGGGCGTTATGGCAACATCAGCAGTGGCGGTTATTGGTCCTAGCTTATTAGTACCAAAAACAGCCAGCGCAGCAACCATGGCTGAACGTGCGGAATGGAAACTAACCGGTTCGCACTGGGGCGCATTCCGTGCAAAAATTCACGGCGGTAAGGTTACTGAAGTTAAAGCGTTTGAATTAGATAAATACCCGACGGATATGCTTAAGGGCATTGAAGGTATTATCTACAGCCCATCACGCGTACGTTACCCTATGGTGCGTTTAGATTGGTATCTTAATCGCCATAAGAGTGATACTAAGCAACGTGGTGACAACCGTTTCATCCGTGTCACTTGGGATCAAGCTTTAGATATGTTCTATGAAGAATTAGAGCGTGTACAAAATACCTATGGTCCATCGGGGTTACATACAGGTGCGAATGGCTGGCGTTCAACAGGCCAACTACACAGTTGTGGTAGCCACATGGCGCGTGCCATTGCCATGCACGGTAGCTCAGTAAAAGACGTGGGTGATTACTCAACCGGTGCTGGTCAAACAATTTTACCTTATGTACTTGGTTCGACCGAAGTATATGCACCGGGTACATCATGGCCGTTAATCCTAGATAACAGTAAAACAATTATCTTATGGGCAACGGATCCAGTGAAAAACCTGCAAGTCGGTTGGAACTGTGAAACCCATGATGCTATGCAGTATATGGATGAGCTAAAAGTAAAAGTAGCGGAGAAAAAAATCCGTGTGATCAGTGTTGATCCGGTGAAAAACAAAACTCAAAATTTCTTGGGTAATGAACACCGTTATATCAACCCACACACTGATGTACCGTTCATGCTGGCTGTTGCCCATACTATGGTAAAAGAAGGCTTGCATGATCAGAAGTTTATCGATACTTACGCGCTTGGTTTTGAGAAATTCTTGCAGTACGTGCAAGGTGAAACGGAAGATAAAGTAGAGAAAACACCAGAATGGGCCAGTGCAATTTGTGGTGTGCCAGCAGAGGATATCCGTGATTTTGCCCGTTTAATCTCTAATGGTCGTACCCAGTTATTATTCGGTTGGTCAATTCAACGCCAGCAACACGGTGAACAGCCCTACTGGATGGGCGCTGTACTTGCGACGATGCTGGGTCAAATAGGCCTACCAGGGGGTGGTATAAGTTATGGTCATCACTATAGCTCGATTGGTGTTCCTAGCTCTGGTGCCGTTGGTGCGGGTTCATTCCCACGTAATCCTGATTCAGGTAAAAAACCGCGTCACGAAAGCAAGGATTTTAAAGGTGCTAGCAGTACATTACCGGTAGCGCGTTTTGCTGATGCCTTACTTAATCCAGGTAAAGTAATCGATGCCAATGGCGCGAAGATCACCTTCCCTGATATCAAAATGATGGTGTTCACGGGTTGTAACCCTTGGCATCGTCATCAAGATCGTAACAAGATGAAATCTGCATTCCAGAAATTGGATACTGTGATTGCGATTGATTACAATTGGACAGCCACGTGTCGTTTTTCTGATATCGTGTTACCTGCGTGTACTCAGTACGAACGTAACGATCTGGATATCTATGGTTCATACCGTGCCAAAGGTTTGTTGGGTATGAAAAAGCTTGTTGACCCACTATTCCAATCTAAAACTGACTTTGAGATCTTTACTGAACTCACGAAACGTTGGGGAAAGAGCAAAGATTACACCCAAGGAAAGAGTGAAGTGCAGTGGTTAGAACAGCTTTATAATGTGTCTAAAGATGCCAATGTGGGTAAATGGGAAATGCCTGAATTCCGTGAATTCTGGAAAGAGGGTTACTTCCACTTTGGCGATGGTGAAAACTGGACACGCCATGCTGACTTCCGTGACGACCCTGAAGTTAATGCACTCGGTACGCCATCTGGCTTTATTGAAATTTACAGCCGTAAGATCGCCCGTTTTGGTTATGAGCACTGTAAAGGACATCCAATGTGGTTCGAGAAAAACGAACGCTCCCATGGTGGTCCAAAATCAGATAAATTCCCGGTATGGATGCAGTCTTGTCACCCGGATAAACGTCTGCATTCTCAAATGTGTGAATCAGAAGCGTTCCGTGCGACTTACACAGTACAAGGTCGTGAGCCTGCGTTCATGAACTCTGCAGATGCGAAGACACGGGGGATTAAAGACGGTGATATCGTCCGGGTATTTAACGACCGTGGTCAGTTATTAGCGGGTGCTGTTATTGATGATAACTATCCTGTGAGTGTTATTCGTATTCAAGAGGGTGCTTGGTATGGCCCAGAAGATGAAAGCATAGGTTCTCTTTGTACTTATGGCGATCCAAATACATTAACGCAAGATATAGGCTCTTCGGAGTTGGCACAGGCGACGGTTGCTAATACTTGCCAGGTGCAGTTTGAGAAATTCAAAGGTAAAGCACCTGCGGTCACTTCATTTGGTGGACCGAAAGAGATCGTTTAGTCTCGTCCCTAGGGGCATGATGAGATAGATAATATTAAGCCTAATAACAAGAGGGTTGCGAGCGCAATACTTGAGTTATTAGGCTTTTTTGTTTTAGCGTAAAGCGTGCTGGGTGGCGCTTGCCATATATCCCGTAATATTAAGACCACTTCTCAATATTAATATTCACAGTCGTATCACCGGACATAAGCTGGATATCACCATCTTGGGTCATTAATTGTAATGCCATATTACGGCTTAATAGTTTCGTTAATTGTTCTGCTGTTTCGTCATTGATGAACTGAATAGATAAGTTATCTGACGAATATTTACAACGCTTGAACCATAATTGGGCACTACGATCACCATAGGTATAAATCGTTGCTTGCTTTGATTGATTACTGGCTTTTTTAAGGCGTTTATCAGAGGGCTGACCAAGGTCGATCCAATGCTCAATTTCATTTACATCTGATTTTAACCACAGTTCGGGTTCGTCATCCTGAGATAAGCCTTTGGTAAATGCCAATCGTGCGTCAGCATCCACATTTAACATCCAGGCTAGCAAACGTAGCATCACCCGATTGTCTGTTTCTGATGGATGCTGAGCCAGTGTAAGAGGAATGTCATTAAGATAAACGTGATTATCTAAGTCAACGATCGAGATTTTAGCTTTTAAGATGGTAGCTGCAATGGCCATAAATAATCACTCTAAAGTAGGCAGGGTTAAAACGTAATTTGACCGCATGCTACCACAAAAATGCTGCGCACCCGCATTTTATGATTTTGGCGTATTAAGTTAAGTAGAGGGTACTGTAAGCTAACCGTTCTGCTTGCAGTGCCTCTTAAACCGATAGTTAGCATCTGTTATGCACTGTTTCGGGTTAACTTCTGAGTGCCCATTACAGCCATTAACACCATAAATCCTGCAGTAATACCCGTTAATGCATCAATGATGACTGGTACTAACCAGGCTATTAGCCCGTTGCTCTGGGCGGCAACTGGCAGTGATGTCAGTAGATGTTGGATCATAGCGTGAGATCCGGGAATGCTGTGCACGACAATGCTGCCGCCTACCAGAAACATTGCAACCGTACCTATAGTGGCGAGTGATTTCATCAATTTAGGCGCAAAACTCAGCAGGCCATTACCTATGCTGCGTTTAACGCCCTTGGCTTGATTATGTTTCACCAGATACAACCCTACATCATCCATCTTGACAATGCCCGCTACGAGTCCGTATACACCCACTGTCATGGCGATAGCGATGAGGCTGACAACAAAGAGCACAGTGCTTAACGGCTGGCTCTGCACTGTGCCCAATGCGATGACAATGATCTCGGCCGAAAGTGCAGAAATCTGTCCGAATGGCGCCTTTCACTTTTTGATCTTCATATTCTTCCAGTGGCAAGTCTGTTACTGGTTGTGAATGCTCGGTATTGATCGTAGCTGCGGTTGCATCCGCAGATTTGGCCGATAGTGAATGGACAATTTTTTCTGCGCCTTCAAAGCACAGGAATAACCCGCCGATAAGCAACAACGGTGTGATCAACCAGGGTGCAATGGCGCTGATCAGCAGCGCTGCGGGCACCAGAATCGCCTTATTCTTGAATGAGCCTTTTGCTACCTGCCATACTACCGGCAGTTCCCTGTCGGCGCTAATACCTGAAACCTGTTCGGCATTGAGTGCAAGGTCATCACCCAGTACGCCGGCCGTTTTTTTTGCGGCCACCTTGGCCATCAAGGCAACGTCATCCAAGACGAATGCAATATCATCGAGCAGCGCGAGTAAGCTTAGTCCGGCCATTATCAAGTCATATTGCAAGTATATGAATAAATAAAACGCGATTATAACTTACTCGATGATAGCTTAAAGATAATTTTACAATCACTTATGGTTTTATTTTTAAGGTGATAGTGCCGATGTGATCATCTGTGTTCAGATTTACACCTGCGAGGAAATCTGTATCGCCAGAGTCACTCATGAGTAATGTAATTACTTCTTTTGTGTTTAGCGGTAAGTTATCTGAGGTAAATCTTGCTCCGTCGTCACTGCCTGCATCATAGACCTTTAAGTTGATTGTGATATTATCTTTCCATTGATCATTTTCATATAAATCTAAGCTATTAATACCAACAAACCAACCAATTTGGACTCGGCGCAACCATAGATGTGATTGATAGGTGATCGAATGTTTTATTTGCCGAAAAGGTTAATGTGGTCATGTCTGAGCCTGCTGGAATACCTGAACCGTCCAAAACTTTATCTGAGTCACCATTGTTAATGTGAGTACTTATTTCTGTACTCAACAGGATTTTATTGCCTGTTTCTGCCATTTGTATAATGCCCTGACTGGCTAACTCTGAGCGTTGAAAAATCGTAATTTGATCCTTATGGGTTAAGCCGATCAATCCAGAAAAATGGGCTGTTTGAGGGAAGTTAGCTGGAAACTGTTGATTATTCCAGTTAGATGTAAATGTGAGTTCGTATACGACATCGTCATTTGGGTTAACATTGCTAGAAAACATTGAATTTGAGTTATTACAACCGCTTAAAAATAAAAGTATTGTTAATATTATCAGATTAGCCCGTTTCATTGTTAACCTCGCCTGCAGTAATTGTGAGTATTATAATGATAGTGCAGGGTTGTCACGTTTATAGCACATGAGTGTCACATTTATTGATTGAGCAAAAAAAGGGGCTAATGTAGCGGCAGGAAGGCGTAGGAATAATGTTGAATTAAATAAAAAAGCCTGCTCGGGAGCAGGCTTTTAGTATTAATCTTCTTCGTGATCGTTGTCGATAATTTCAGCCCTGGGCTTTCGCTTCATCGGGGTAAAACCACCATCAACAGCTTTTGCCATGGAATCACGCATGGATTGTTTCTTATCTTGCTTCGGTGCGGTATTTTGTTTTTGTTCCGGTGCTTTTTTATCACCTTTACGCACTAGCTTAGTCGCTCGGCCTTTATTGCTGGCGAGCAGTTTTTTCACTGGTTTTGGTTTCAGGCCTTTAAATTTGGCTTCGAAACCTTCTAAAGCAATACAAGGTAATTTCACTTTTAGGTAACTTTGGATCTTGCAAAATGACGTCCAGTCTTTCGGACTAACCAGAGATATTGCAATACCGGTTGCACCTGCACGTCCGGTACGTCCGGTACGGTGAATGAAGTCTTCAGGGTTGATCGGTAAGTCAAAATTGATCACATGGCTTAGAGTTCGGATATCAAGACCACGTGCAGCAACATCAGTCGCGACTAATACGTCGACACGACCACGACGGAAATCGTCTAAGGTACGCTTACGTTGATTCTGTAACATGTCACCATTAATTGAGGTTGCGTTAACCCCTTTGCTTACTAATAGTTGGGCAAGACGTTCAGTATCCGACTTTGTTGCCGTGAAAATCAGCAGCTGGCGGAAATCTTCCGATTCAACCAAGTGCACCAGTTGCTCTTCTTTATGGGTTAAATTATCAGAGAAATACAGACGTTGTTCAATCTTTTCATGCTGATCATTGGAGCGGTTAATTTCAACCCGCTCTGGTGCGCGTAATACCTGATTACAGATGTTTGCTACATCCACATGCTCCAGCGTTGCCGAGAATAACAGGGTTTGACGTTTTACATGTGGTGCCTTTGCTGAGATTGCCGAGACATCTTCACGAAAACCCATATCCAACATCCGATCCGCTTCATCGAGAATTAAAAATTCTAATGCTTCAATAGATATCGTTTTTCCACGCAGGTGATCTAACAGGCGACCAGGCGTCGCGATCAGGATCTCAGGGTTCTTGCGTAATAGTTTTTCCTGATGCTGAAACGATTCGCGGCCAATAATGAGCTGAATTTGGTAATCGAGACTCATCGCCAGATGTTTGATGTTTGCGTGTACCTGGATCGCTAATTCGCGCGTTGGCGCTAAAATCAGGGCTCGCACGTTGCGATTATCAAACCGACGCTGTTTCAACATCCGTTGCAATAAAGGCAAACCATAAGCGATGGTTTTACCACTGCCTGTTTGCGATGTGGCCATAATGTCACAGCCACCTAAAATCAGTGGAATGGCGGCTTCCTGCACCTCAGTGGCCTGATCAAACCCTAGATGATTGATAGAGCTAATTAAACGTGGATCGATACCGAAATCTTGAAAGCGCAAAGAAAGCTACCTCTTAAGTATAATTAAAATAATTGCTGGATACAATTAATGGGGCTGGAACTATATAGCAGCATTGCTCCAATTCCAACCATATTTTCTATTCACTGCTGACTATTGTACAGCATAAACATGACTTGCTTGCAGAAAAATACCGTTGGGCATTAGAAAAGCAGAGCGTAGTGCCTGAGAATAGCAGAAAAAAGGGGAATTGATTTACCCCATTTTTAACTATTTATCGCAATTATAGCAATATTGGCTAAATTTGTTGGATAAGATATGCAAGGAATTTTCGGTAATGCTGGCAGATAAAACTCACTCCTCAATGATTGTTTGGTACCACTCACTGCGTGGTAAAATATTACAACTTTTGTTATTGATGTTAGTGCTTTTTGCCGTTGTAATATTTATTGCCATTAAAATGCAGGTACAGCGAGAAAGTTATTTGCAAGCTGAAACGTTAATTATTGAGCAGGCAACCAATATTGTTGCGGAGTTAGGTCAAAAGGTAAGCTATATTGAAGCGGTTGCAACCAGCATGGCAAATGTTTCAGCCGCCATACCCAATGACAAGCATGTTATCAATCGCATTATTAGTAGTTTGTTGCGGCAACATAAGAGCGAAGTGTCAATTATTGGTGCGGGACTTTGGCCGGAACCTTTTGCGCTTGATCCCTCGGAGGAAAAGCTCAGCTATGTTTGGGGAAAAGAACACATTAATCAAGCTGGCGTTTTTATTGATGAAACACCGCCTGAAAATAATTTTCACCGCGCTGCATGGTACGTCGCAGCTACTTACCTAGAACCTGGTCAGGTTTATTGGTCACAAGCTTATACCGACCCGGTGTCAGGGGATACGATCGTGACCTGTTCCGCACCCTATTTTAGTGACAGTCAGTTGCAGGGTGTTATTACCTTGGATGTAAAATTTGCTGAAATGAATAAAATTTTAACTTATAAATCTCTGCAGCTTCCAGGTTATGCCATGGTTTTAGATAGAAATGGGCGTTTTTTAAGTTATCCACTTCCCAAACACGTAACACAGGAAGGGCCAGATCAGCAACTTGAGTATATGTCAGCGCAACAACTCAGCTTGCAAGATCACCGCTTTATTGCCATGCATCGTCAGCTGGAAAAGTCACTGGCACAGCGTCGTCAGTCGGTGCGCAATATTCCTGAGCTTTTTAAATCGGCCATTGCCTTGGCTCAACGCAGTGACCAACTCTCATTGGACACCGCTATATTGCTTGTGGACTATTATCACAGGCTGCCAAGCTACAGCAACATGATGTTTCAGCAAAATGATACGAGCTTAAGCTTATTTTCCGAGCCTGCAGCTGTCATGGCATTTGAAATGCCGCGAACTCAGTGGACGATTGTCGTTGCAGTGCAGCAGCGATTATTTTCCCGCGTATTTGATCAGTTGACAATTAATCTGGTTTGGCTTACGTCACTGCTAATTATTACGTGCGCTGCCGTTGGCGGGTTATTACTCAATAAACTAATATTAAAGCCCCTTGATCAGTTGCAGGTTCAGTTACAAGCACAATTAATGACACCGACAGAAGATATAATGACTGAGCATCAATATATTGAATTTCGGCCTCTTGTCAGGATGTTGCATGAACAAATTAGAATGAGAGTTGCCGCTAAAGTAAGCATTGAATGCCAGAACGAGTCTAAGCAAAGTGTGATGGCAAACCTGAGTAATGAAATTCGTATACCCATGAATAGTATTTTGGGCACGGCAGAACTACTGCGTGGTTCATCACCAGATGATCAAGCTAAGGACTATGTCAGCTTAATTAAAAAATCGGCCAATTCAATGTTGATGGTATTAAATGATGTGTTGGATTACCTTAAAATTGAAGCCGGACAGCTTGAACTTGAGCAGAGTCGATTTGATTTGCTGGAAGTGGTTGATGATGTATATACCTCATTGCGTTCGTCCGTGAATTCGACATTGCGGATGCGATTCAGTCTGAGTTATCCCGATAATGTACACCGTTTCTTTATTGGCGACCCAGTGAGATTGCAGCAGGTGCTGTCAAATCTGGTTGCTAATGCGTTGCAGTTCACCGACCGTGGGTTTGTGGAGTTAAGTGTTTGCAGCATTGGCAGCCAGGATAAACTGGAAAATCTGGTATTCAAAGTTTCTGACAGCGGCATTGGTATTCCTGCCACCAAGCTATCGCAGCTGTTTGATAGCGTAAATCATCCTGATGAAGTTAATCGAAGCGGTCTTCAAGGTTCAGGTCTCGGTTTGGTTATCTGCTATCGACTCATTCACTTAATGGGTGGAAAGTTGACTGTAAAAAGCAAACTGGGAGAAGGGACTGTATTTACCATTACCCTAGGGTTGCCACGTGCGCGGCAGTCACGACCCCAGCATATTATTGGTGGTGGAGATTTAGCGTTAGACAAGCTGGCAGGACTAAAGGTGCTGCTGGTTGAAGATAATAAGCTTAATCAAATAGTCACTAAACAGATGTTAAGCTTATTGCAGCTGCAGGTATTTATCGCAAACAATGGTTTGGAGTGTTTGTTATTTAGCCAGCAGCATCAATTTGATGTTATCTACATGGATATGCACATGTCTGACATGGATGGTATTTCGGCTACTAAAATGCTCAGGTCTGGAAATACCGCAAACAATAAAACCCCTATCATCGCGCTTACAGCAGGTACGCTGGAGGCTGATGTGAACTATTTTGAACAGGCTGGGATGCAAGGCTATATTAGTAAACCGATATCGAAACAGGCATTCATTGATGAAACGGTACGGGTATTAGGACTGCAACTATCATTGGCGGAGGTGGTATTGCCGATCAATAAAAATAGTTAACAAATCCAGTTTAGTGCTGTATATCAATAGTCTAATGATGTTCCTGTGCGAGAATATTTCTTAGTGAGAGTTGCGCAGAGGCATTGATGTTTAGCTCTTCACAGGCCTCTTCAAATGATTTGCCAAGGTGACATATGTACATATCAATGGCGATAAGATGCTGCTGTAGTTCTTGCTGATTTGCCATGAAAGTAATCTCTCTGAAAATATAGTGGAAGTATTAAGCTAGTATATTTGAGGGATTTTTGTCTAGCATAACAAACATAACACCCTGTTTAATCCTCGCAAATGTTAACTGACGCACGTTTATCTGGTCATATCACTTGATTATCCCCTCTATAAAAGCACAGAATTGAGTATTTATTCAGTAAGCAAATGGAGCGGTAAAATGGAGTTTTCAACTGGCATGATCGTCAGCAGTTTTGTTATCTTAGTCTTTGGTTTATTACATTTATGGGGGGCTTATAGCAATAAAAAATGGCTCTTTTATTTGTTTAAACCGGTAACTACTTTGTCGATTGCTGCCATGTGCTATTACCTTGCGCCTGAGCTGAATAATTATGTCTACCTTATTCTGTTGGGGTTAGTACTCTCGACTCTTGGCGATATCTTCTTAATGTTACCCAAAGACAGGTTTGTGCCTGGTCTAGTTAGTTTTCTACTTGCGCATATCGCCTACATTATTGCGTTTGCCGGTAGTTTTGATGTTACTTACAGTTGGTTATTGATCTTGCCTTTAGTGATATTAGCCTGTGTTATAATGCGAGTATTGTGGCCACATTTGGGTGACATGAGCATCCCCGTCGTCGTTTACATGAGTATTATCGTCAGCATGGCCTGGTTGAGTGCAGAGCGCTATTTGTCATTTGCTGATACGGCCAGTTTATTTGCCTGTGTCGGTGCTTTTGTATTTCTGTTTTCGGATGCTACCCTGGCTTTCGACAGATTTAAAAAACAGTTTCACCGTGGTTACGCATTCATTATTATAAGTTACTATATAGCACAATATTTTATCGCGTTGTCAGTCATCTGATCTCGCTTCATCTGCTCACATAAGGATAGGCAGCGTGACAGACATAACATTATTAGCACTTTCAATTTACCCGTTAAAATCAGGTAAAGCTATTCAGCTTGATGCCTGCGATGTTTCTGAGATGGGACTGGCATTCGATCGCCGATTTGTTATTACTGATATGCAGGGGCAATTCGTGACGGGCAGAACGCAGCCTAAAATCTCTTTGATCCAGGTTGAACTTACTAGCAAGGGCGTTAGCTTTACGGCTCCGAATATGCGTTCGATTTCGCTTAAATACAGTGAACTGAGTAATGATTATAGTGAAGTGAGGGTATGGGATAGCTACATCCAGGGGCAGCATTGCAATACTGAAATTAATCTGTGGTTATGCGAATATTTAGCCATTGCTTGTCAGTTATTTTATTTTGGTGAAAAGTCTTCTCGTCAGGTTAAGCACTTTGACAAAACCGTTGGCTTTGCGGATGGCTATCCCATCTTATTGATCTCTCAGGCATCGCTGGATGAGCTAAACCGCACAGCCCATCGACATATTGAAATGACACAATTTAGAACAAATTTAGTAGTAACCGGTTGTGAACCTTTTGCCGAAGATCGCTGGAAGCGGATCAAAATTGGTGCCGCTGAATTTGAACTGGTCAAGCCCTGCGAACGCTGTGTGTTTACCACGCTGAAACCTAACAGTACTGAGTATGATGCTGAGTGTGAGCCGTTAAAAAGTCTCAGTTTATTTCGGAAGGACATGGCTGGGGGGATCGATTTTGGGCAAAATTTAATTAGTCATAACGACGCGAACATACAACTGGGTGACAAGGTTGAGGTACTGGAATACCATCAACCCAGGGTATATCCAGATAATCGTAAAAATGTATATCCGGATAGTCGAAAAATAGCACCGATGCCTACGATTAAAATGGTTCCAAACGTTGAACCCTCACTTACTAATTCTAAAACAGATTGGGGTGAAGATGAAACTCGGCAGCTACGGTGCGTGGCCGTTATTGATGAAACTCATGATACTAAGACCTTTCGCTTTAAAGTTGAGCCTGCGGCACGATTCGATTACAAACCGGGTCAGTTTGTGACGCTACGTTTAAAAATTGGTCAGGAGTTGGTTACCCGAAATTACACGTTATCGTCCTCACCGAGTCGACCTGATCTGCTTGCTATAACAGTAAAGCGGGTACCAGGCGGTAAGGCCTCCAATTGGTTGAATGATCATTTAACTGTGGGTGCCAGTCTCGGGGCATCATCACCGCGTGGTCCTTTTCATGCTTTTACCGCACCGTCGAAGCAGTTGCTGTTGTTATCAGCAGGTAGTGGTATTACTCCGATGCTCTCTATGGTCCGTTATTACGCGGATACTGAATGTGACAAAGATATTATCTTTTTTTACAGTGCGCAAACGGCTGCGGATCTTATTGCCTACGACGAGCTAAAGTTACTGGCTCGCCAGCATAATAATATGCGACTTGTTTTAACGTTAACGAAGAATGAAGAACAAACTAGCTGGGCAGGCTATCGCGGCCGTATCGATCAGCCGATGCTGGCCGATGTTGTCAGAGACCTAGCGCAACGCTCTGCCTACGTTTGTGGACCAGAAGCATTCATGTTTGATATGCAGGCTATTTTAGCTGGGCAGGGATTGCCGACGGATAATTATTTTCAGGAAAGCTTTGGCGATCATCAGCATTCAGCTAAGCCTAGTAAAGCAGTTAATGTGATGCTCGAGAGTTGGGATACCGAATTTGTCGGTGATAATAAGACAACCCTGCTTGATCAGGCGGAAAATAATGGTGTTCATATTCCGTATAATTGCCGTGCTGGTTTCTGTGGGGCATGTCGAGTCACGCTGGTGCAAGGTGAGGTGAGAGAGCTGGCTGACCACGCGCTAACACCGGCAGATAAACAAGCCAAGCAGATACTGGCCTGTAGCTGTGTACCGCAAACGGATGTTATTATCGGTCAGGTTTAATGCCTGTTCCTATACTTTGCTCTAAGCCTGTTAGTTTTGTCCCTAAGAGTGACTTTTCAATGGTCTGTTTGTCATCCCTATTCTGCTCCACAGTGTTTACCGCCATTAAATTGGAAGGTTCGACTATGCTGTCCAGGGATGCAAGAACGGTTGATTACATTATTAGATCCCTTAATTAAAGCCGTTCAAATTGTAATTAATGGGCTTATGCTCTAAAATCCGCGGACTTGCATACAGGAGTTGAATGAATGAAACGTACACTTGCTATTGAATTTTCTCGCGTGGTTGAAGCCGCTGCACTGGCTGGTTATAAATGGCTTGGTCGTGGTGATAAGAATGTTGCCGATGGTGCCGCTGTTGAAGCGATGCGCGTCATGCTGAATAAAATTGATATTGATGGTGAAATCGTTATCGGTGAAGGCGAAATAGATGAAGCTCCAATGCTGTATATCGGTGAAAAAGTGGGTACTAAGATTTTGGGTGCGGATGCGGTTGATATTGCCGTTGACCCGATTGAAGGTACACGTATGACCGCAATGGGCCAGTCTAACGCTGTTGCCGTGCTGGCTGTTGGTGAAAAAGGTTCATTCCTTAAAGCGCCTGATATGTACATGGAAAAGTTGGTTGTAGGTCCAGATGCGAAAGATGCCATCGATCTTACACTGCCGCTAGACGTTAATATCCGCAATGTCGCTAAGGCATTAAATAAGACTATTTCTGAATTAACTGTAGTGACACTGGCAAAACCACGTCATGATGCGCAGATAAAAGCGATGCAAGAAATGGGCGTGCGTGTTTTTGCATTGCCAGATGGTGACGTAGCGGCGTCTATTTTATGCTGCATGCCAGACAGTGAAGTGGATATGATGTACTGCATTGGTGGCGCACCTGAAGGGGTGATCTCTGCGGCAGCAATTCGTGCTATGGACGGAAATATGCAGGCACGCCTACTGGCGCGTCATGATGTCAAAGGTGATACGCCAGAAAACCGTGCTGCCGGTGAGAATGAAATTTCACGCTGCGAGGCACTTGGGCTGGTTGTCGGTGATGTACTAAAACTGGATGATCTTGCCAGAACAGACAATGTTATCTTCGCGGCAACGGGTATTACCAAAGGAGATCTACTTGAAGGTGTACAGCGTAAAGGGAATATTGCTACTACGGAAACCTTAGTTATCCGCGGTTTATCCCGTACTATCCGTCGCATTAAGTCAACCCATATGCTGGATCGCAAAGGCGACGATTTACAGCATATTATCTTATAATAGTGAATGATGATGGTAATTATTATTCTTAACTATTAATACTGAGTGCCGTTAATAAAGAGTGCCGCTACGGATTAAACCGAGCGGCATTTTTTATTTAAAGCTTTGAGTTAAAATGGGGTTTTAAAGTATGGCCATTCTGTCACTTGCTGCCTGCGCGAGATCAGCGAGCAGTTTTTCAGTATCTTGCCAGTGAATACAGGCATCGGTAATGCTCTTACCATAAACCAGGGGCTCGCCTAATACGACAGCCTGATTACCTTCTTCAATAAAGCTTTCTGCCATGATACCGGCAATTTGCATACTGCCAGTGCGCATTTGCGCCATCACATCATCTGCGACTTTTAGTTGATTAGTATGTACTTTTTGGCTGTTACCATGACTAAAATCGACTACAACAGACGGTGCTAGCGCTGCGTCGCTTAAAGCCTGCGTCGCAGTATCAATGTGTTGTCGGCTATAATTAGGTGTTTTACCGCCACGTAAAATAACGTGCCCATACGGATTACCGTGTGTTTGGTATACCGTCATTAAGCCGTCTTTGTCTGGTGAATAAAAAATGTGCGGCACTCGTGCGGCGCGCACAGCATCAATGGCAATTTTGGTGTTACCGTCGGTGCCATTTTTAAAGCCAACCGGACAAGACAGTGCTGAGGCCATTTCCCGATGGACCTGGCTTTCGGTGGTACGTGCTCCGATAGCTCCCCAGCTAATCAAGTCGGCAATGTATTGACCATTGACCATGTCTAAAAATTCTGTCGCAATCGGTAGACCCATCTCGGTGATCTCAACAAGCAATTGACGTGCGAGACGTAAGCCTTTATTCGCCTTATATTTGCCATTAAGATCGGGATCGCTGATCAAGCCTTTCCAGCCGACAATGGTACGCGGTTTTTCAAAATAAACCCGCATTGCAATGACAAGGCTGTCTTGGTATTTATGCTGCAAAACCGACAGGCGGCGAGCGTAATCAAGGGCTGCTGTAGTATCATGAATAGAACAGGGGCCAATAATGACCAGCAGGCGTTTGTCCTTTCCGTCAATGATAGCTTCAATATCCCGACGGTTGTTGACCAGTTGCTGAGCCGCACTATCGGATAATGGGTATTCTTTTACCAGCTGACTTGGTGTTATCACCTGGTCTATATAAGTAGTTCTAAGTTCGTCAGTTTTAATTGTCATGATTAATATTATTCTAAATGTGCGCTGTGATCAGCTTAACGTAATTTTACTTCATTATAAAGTGAATCAGCCCCCTGATTAGTTGAATTATTAAATGCTAGTAATACGAGGTCCTTGCCTTGCTGGCAGTAGGCGTGATAACGCTGCTGGATATCGTTCGGTGCGGCGTCTGCGATATGAAAATGATGCTGTTGATAAAAATCAATCAGTGATGTTAGGGCGAAAGTATAGGTTTTACCGGTATGAAACTGTGGTTGCATCTGCCGCAACAAGGCATGCCCGAGCTGTTCACCGCGGTGATGTGGTGCAACCAACATGCCGGTGAGTAATTCAAAATCGCCGATAGAACGTAACCGTGCGCAGGCTATTATGTTGCCATCATTCCGTAATACCGCTATTGCATCTGCTTTGCTTGGCCGAGAATAGGGTAGGTATTTTTTGTAAAATGGCCTTACTAAAGGATTTTCGACTTTTTTCAACCACTGAAACTGCATTGTATTGCCTTTTATTATTCGGTTTTGTATCTAGATACGTTACTATCTCTGTGGAACCATGCCTTAATGAGTACTAATTATTTCATGCAAATACTAAAAAATCACAACTTAAAACCTTATACCAGTTTCGGTATCGATGCCAATGCTGCCGAATTTGTTACTGTTACTACGTTGGATGAACTCAAATTGGCTTTACAGATCCCTACTTCACCGCGGCTAATTTTAGGTGGAGGCAGTAATTTATTGTTTTGTGATGATTTTTCTGGACTGGTTATCCGCATTTGTCTCGCGGGTATCACGGTAACAGAGTCCCACGCTGACACTGTTTGCCTGCATGTTGCTGCGGGTGAAAATTGGCATGGATTTGTTGAGTGGACCTTAGCGCAGGGCTATGATGGTTTAGAAAATCTGGCACTGATTCCAGGGGTTGTCGGTGCCGCGCCGGTGCAAAATATTGGTGCATATGGGGTCGAACTGAAAGATGTGTGCGGCTATGTTGATGTGCTTGATGTTCAGAGCCTGACAGTAAGTCGCTACAGTGCTGAAGAGTGTCAATTTGGATACCGGGATAGTGTGTTCAAGCATGCTTTACAACATAACTCGGTAATAATAGCGGTAGGTATTAAGTTAACGAAACCTTGGGTGGCTAAGATCAAGTATGGCTCGCTGGCCACGTTATCGGCAGAAGCATCGGCACTGACTATTTTTAAGCAAGTGTGCTGGACTCGACAGGATAAATTACCTGATCCCAATAAACGGGGTAATGCTGGCAGCTTCTTTAAAAACCCTGTAATCGACAAAATCAGTTTTGTTGAAATACAGCAGCAGCACCCCAACATCCCCCATTACCCTGTTGGCGAGCAGATAAAACTCGCAGCGGGATGGCTCATCGATCAGTGCAGCCTAAAAGGGTACCAGCTTGGTGGCGCTCAGGTGCATACGCAGCAAGCGTTAGTGATTATTAATACGGGCACTGCAACGGCGCAAGATGTGATTCGTTTGGCTGAGCATATTCAAAAAACAGTGTGGCAGCGCTTTATGGTAGAACTGCAACACGAAGTCAGGTTTATTGGCAGGAATGGAGAAACTAATTTAGCCGAGGTTTGCGGTGGTTAATATGACCGGGGCCAGACATAAATTAATTTGCCTATTGGCAGACGGAGAGTTCCATTCCGGTGAAGCGCTGGGTGCTAAATTGGGTGTCAGTAGAATGGCGATAAGTAAACAGATCAAGGTATTAGAGAGTATTGGTCTGGATGTATATAAAGTTACGGGTAAAGGTTATAAGTTGTCCGCGCCCTTGCAATTATTGGATGCAGCGGAAATCGCCCGTAATAGTGGGGTTGAGGTTGAAAGCCACCAGATCCTCGGGTCGACCAATCAACACCTGCTGGATAAAGCGGCATTATTATCTAAAGGACATTCCTGCTTTGCTGAATATCAAATAGCTGGGCGTGGCCGCCGGGGTAAAAAATGGATATCGCCTTATGGCTCACACCTCTATGTAAGCAGTTATTGGTGTTTGGAAGCAGGTATTCAGGCAGCATCAGGATTAAGTTTAGTTATTGGTATCGCTGTTACCCGCACACTGGCAGAGCTGGGCATCACTAACGCCAAATTGAAATGGCCGAATGATGTTTACGTTTCGGGGCAAAAAATCGCGGGTGTTTTAGTGGAAATGATCGCCACTGCGGGAGGGGACTGCCACCTTGTTATTGGCTTAGGATTGAATGTGAATATGCCACTGCAGGCGGGATTGGAAATAGATCAAGCTTGGACGGATATCGCACAACAACTTCAACATGTCGTTGACCGTAATCAGCTGGCGAGCCAGTATTTATGTCATCTAACCGCTATTTTAACTGAGTTTGAGGAGCATGGGTTTAGTCATTTTATTACGGAATGGAATGGCTTAGATGCATTTAAAGACCAACGGGTTGAATTACAACTGGGTAATAGTAAAAAGTCCGGTATTGCCAAAGGCATTGATCATAATGGTGCACTTTTGCTGGAAATTGATGGGGTGGTTGCCGCTCAGGTTGGTGGTGAAATGTCGCTACGCCGGGCAGCAGAAGAATAATAAGCGTATATAAATAGTATAAATGTTCCGTTGTTGCACTAAGTGGCTAATAAATCAACAGCCTGTTAAAAAATACCTGCTTTTACAAAATTAAGGTTGCAAGAGCAATAGGCTTACTCTAGAATTCGTTTTCGTTAAGTGACGTCGCCGACTTAGCTCAGTAGGTAGAGCAACTGACTTGTAATCAGTAGGTCGCCAGTTCGACTCCGGCAGTCGGCACCATTTAATGAAAATCAAATGAAAGTACAATAATGTGGAGGGGTTCCCGAGTGGCCAAAGGGATCAGACTGTAAATCTGACGGCTCAGCCTTCGAAGGTTCGAATCCTTCTCCCTCCACCACTTTTGTACTAACATGACGATGCATGCGGGCGTCGTATAATGGCTATTACTCCAGCCTTCCAAGCTGATAATGCGGGTTCGATTCCCGCCGCCCGCTCCAAATTTGCTGATATGGCTCAGTCGGTAGAGCGCATCCTTGGTAAGGATGAGGTCCCCAGTTCGATTCTGGGTATCAGCACCATTTCTTCCTGGTTTATTATTGCCTTTCTTCTCTCTTTCATATTTAAAATAACCATATCGTGAAGAATTATAGATTAAATTTAACTTTCTATTTTAAGTTGTTTGTAACTCAAATATTATTCATAATTATTTACGAATAACTTGCATGAAAAATGAAAGCCCCTATAATTAGGTGCTTCGTTTGTAGGGGTGTAGTTCCAATTGGTAGAACGGCGGTCTCCAAAACCGACGGCTGGGAGTTCGAGTCTCTCCACCCCTGCCATTTTCATTACCGCGTAATAAGCGGAATTTTTTATTTTAAAGCTATAGGTACAGGTTAGTAGTATGAATTCAAATACTGAAAACCAAGGAAAAGCACTGGAAACGGTCAAATGGATCCTGGTTGCGATTATTCTAATTGGCACAGTTGTTGGTAACAATATTTTTAGTGAAGAATCAGTGTTAATCCGCGCAGTTGCTGTCATAGTTGCTGCTCTTATTGCTGGTGCTATTGCATTTCAGACAAGTAAAGGGCGTGAAGCGCTTGCATTTGCATCTGAATCAAGAACAGAAGTACGTAAGGTGGTTTGGCCTACGCGTCAAGAGGCGATTCAGACTACACTTATCGTATTGGTTGTTACCGCTATAATGGCGTTAGTGCTATGGGGACTGGATGGTATTCTGGTTCGTGTAGTGGGATTTATCACAGACGTAAAGGTATAGTTCATGTCTGAACAGAAAATGAGATGGTACGTTGTGCAAGCCTTTTCGGGCTATGAAGGTCGAGTATTAAAAACATTACTCGAGCATATTAAAATTCACAATATGGAAGAATACTTCGGTGAAGTGCTTGTTCCAACTGAAGAAGTTGTGGAAATGCGAGCTGGCCAACGCCGTAAGAGTGAACGTAAATTCTTTCCAGGCTACGTTTTAGTTCAAATGGTTATGAACGATGAATCTTGGCATCTGGTAAGTAGCTTACCGCGTGTATTAGGCTTTATTGGTGGTACTAAAGAGCGCCCTGCGGCGATCTCCCAACAAGAAGCTGATCGCATTTTAAACCGTCTTGAAGATTCTGCGGATAAACCGCGTCCTAAGACGCTGTTTGAAGTGGGTGAAGTGGTTCGCGTATGCGATGGACCATTTGCTGATTTCAGTGGCGTAGTAGAAGAAGTGGATTACGAAAAAAGCCGCTTGAAAGTTTCTGTATTGATCTTTGGCCGTTCTACGCCAGTTGAACTAGACTTCGGTCAGGTTGAAAAAGGTTAATATCTAGCCATAAACAGGCGACGATTAACCTTAAGATAAGATTCGAAATAATTTAATTTGTATTTTGTTGAATGAATTTTCAACAAAATACTTGGCAAGGGCAGCAATTATACATATAATTCGCTGCCCTTGTTTTTCGGGAAGCTGATATTCATGTCGAATACAGCGTTCGCACCCATATTTAAGGTATATTAAAATGGCTAAAAAAGTAACTGCATATATTAAGCTGCAAGTTTCAGCTGGTATGGCGAATCCTAGTCCACCGGTAGGTCCGGCACTAGGTCAACACGGTGTTAACATCATGGAATTCTGTAAAGCGTTTAACGCAAAAACAGATTCTGTAGAGAAGGGTTCCCCTACTCCTGTTGTCATCACAGTTTATTCTGATCGTTCGTTCACGTTCGAAACAAAGACTTCTCCAGCATCTTTCTTACTTAAGAAAGCAGCAGGCATCAAGTCTGGTTCTGGTCATCCAAACGTTGAGAAAGTGGGTACTGTTACTCGCGCTCAGCTGGAAGAGATCTCAAATATCAAACAACCAGACCTCACGGGCGCTGATCTAGATGCAATGGTTCGCACTATTGCTGGCACAGCTCGCTCGATGGGCTTGAACGTAGAAGGATAATTCGGAATGGCTAAACTTTCAAAACGTATGCGTAATATCCGCGAAAAAGTGGAAACTACGAAACAATACGAAATCAACGAAGCTGTTGAGCTACTTAAAGATTTAGCGTCTGCTAAATTCAAAGAAAGCATCGACGTTTCTATAAACCTAGGTATTGATTCACGTAAATCTGACCAAAACGTTCGTGGCGCGACTGTGCTACCACACGGTACTGGTCGTGAAGTACGTGTTGCAGTATTTACACAAGGTGCTAACGCTGAAGCTGCTAAAGCTGCTGGCGCTGACATCGTAGGTATGGACGATCTAGCTGCACAAGTTAAAGCCGGTGAGCTTAACTTTGATGTTGTTATCGCATCTCCAGACGCTATGCGTGTTGTTGGTCAACTAGGTCAAATCCTAGGTCCACGCGGTTTAATGCCAAACCCGAAAGTTGGTACTGTAACTCCTGACGTTGCGACTGCAGTTAAAAATGCTAAGTCTGGTCAAGTTCGTTACCGTAACGACAAAGCTGGCATTATCCACACTACTATCGGTAAAGTGGATTTTGAAGCTGTACAAATCAAGGAAAACCTTGAGTCTCTACTTAAAGCACTTGGCAAAGCAAAACCTGCTTCTGCTAAAGGCCAGTTCATCAAAAAGATCAGCCTATCTACTACGATGGGTGCTGGTCTTTCTGTTGATGTTGCAACGCTAGAGACTAAGTAATTTACAGGAAGCAATTTATTTAGTACAATCTGCTTCCTTAAAATTAGTAGGCTGGTTAAAGCTAATTTATTAGTATTAACGGGTCTGCAAAAATGTGGGTTGAAGTGACAATGTTGAGTTTAATACTTGATACTGCTTGCTTCCGTCCAAGACCGTAGGAGTTAGACTTACATCGTAAGAATAACTTAATAATGATTGGCTATTCTAGTTAATACTTGATCTTTCCTACGTAGATGGTGCAGGGCCCCTGAAGAATTTATTTCTTCTGGAATCCAAGCCGTAATGGTTCGACGAATATAACAGACCTTCGGGGTGATGTATTTGTCGGAAACTTTAAATACCGAATTTTTTCGGTTTTATCCAGGAGTATAGACCATGGCATTAGGTCTCGACGACAAAAAAGCAATTGTTGCTGAAGTCAACGAAGCTGCCAAGGCTGCGCTTTCTGCAGTAGTTGCTGATTCACGTGGCGTTACTGTAGGTGCAATGACTGGACTTCGTAAGCTTGCTCGTGAGAATGGCGTCTACATCCGTGTAGTTCGTAACACTCTTATCAAGCGTGCTGTTGAAGGTACTGAATTTGAGTGCCTTACCGAAGCATTTACCGGTCCAACTCTGATTGCATTCTCTAACGAGCACCCAGGTGCTGCAGCGCGTCTTTTAAAAGACTTCGCCGCAAAAGAAGAATCTTTCGAAGTTAAAGCGTTAGCATTTGAAGGCGAATTTATCGGTGCAGAAAATATCGATAAACTAGCAACACTACCAACATACGACGAAGCAATTGCTCAGTTAATGATGACTATGAAAGAAGCATCAGCTGGTAAACTTGTACGTACATTGGCTGCTTTACGCGATCAAAAAGAGCAAGAAGCTGCTTAATTTAGCTGCTTTGTCTAAAATAAATTTTACAATATTAGGAATGACTCATGTCTATCACTAAAGACCAAATCATCGACGCAATTGCTGAACTTTCTGTTATGGAAGTTGTTGAATTAATTGAAGCAATGGAAGAAAAATTCGGCGTGTCAGCTGCAGCTGCAGTTGTTGCTGGCGGCGCTGCTGCTGCTGTTGAAGAAGAGCAAACGGAATTCGATGTAATTCTTACTTCTTTTGGCGAAAACAAAGTTAAAGCTATTAAAGCTGTTCGTGCCGCTACAGGTCTAGGCCTTAAAGAAGCTAAAGGTGTTGTTGAATCAGCTCCTGCTCCGATCAAAGAAGGCGTTGATAAAGCTGAAGCAGAAGCACTTAAAGCTACTCTTGAAGAAGCTGGCTGTACTGTTGAGCTTAAATAGTCTATTATTACATAGATTATTGCCTGCATAAGGCATTGGCTGGTGATTTTTTAATCGCCGGCCTTTTTGCGCTATAGCATGTTTGGAAATTTCACATCATTTCATCCAAAATTCTGCGCACTGTTTGAGTCATTTCTTTTGGCTATAACAGTATAAAATTACAAAATGATGTTGTTAGAGCTGTCCTTTTCAGGGCAGAGTGGGTCACTTATCAGCGAGCTGAGGAACCAAATGGTTTACTCTAATACCGAAAAAAAACGTATCCGTAAAGACTTTGGTAAAAGTGCACCAGTTGTGGCTAAACCGCAAATGTTGGCTATCCAAACTAGCTCTTTTAAAAAGTTTTTAGAAATGGATAAAACGGGTGAATATGGCCTGGAAGCAGCATTCCGTAGCGTATTCCCTATCAAAAGTTATTCTGGAACTTCAGAACTTCAATATGTATCTTACCGTTTAGGTGAGCCTGTGTTTGACGTGAAAGAATGTCAAATTCGCGGGGTTACTTATTCTGCACCGCTACGTGTTAAATTACGCCTTGTATTATACGATCGTGATGCACCGGCTGGTACTGTTAAGGATATCAAAGAGCAGGAAGTCTATATGGGTGAAATCCCATTAATGACGGACACTGGTACTTTTGTTATTAATGGTACAGAGCGTGTTATCGTATCTCAGTTACACCGTAGTCCAGGTGTTTTCTTCGATCACGATAAAGGTAAAACTCATTCATCAGGTAAAGTGTTATATAACGCACGCGTTATCCCTTACCGTGGTTCGTGGTTAGACTTTGAATTTGATCCGAAAGACAGCCTGTTCGTTCGTATTGACCGCCGTCGTAAATTACCATCGTCAATCATTCTTCGTGCGCTTGAGTTTACCACTGAAGAGATCCTAGCGATCTTCTTCGATACAACTCGCTTCGAAGTGAAAGATGGCAAGTTAATGATGGAACTTCTGCCAGATCGCCTACGTGGTGAAACAGCTGTATTTGACATTATTGCCAATGGCGAAACATATGTTGAAAACGGTCGTCGTATCACTGCACGTCATATCAAGAAATTTGAAAAAGATGGCGTTAAAGAGATCGAAGTACCATTAGAGTATATCGCTGGTAAAACCGCTTCTAAAGATTACATCAATGAAGAAACAGGTGAAGTGATTGTTGCTGCCAATGCAGAACTAACACTGGAAGCTGTTGCTGAATTGTCACAAGCTGGTATCAAGAAGATTGATGTGCTTTATACCAATGAGCTTGATGAAGGTAGTTACATATCTGATACATTACGTGTTGATTCAACTACTAACAAACTTGAAGCGCTTGTTGAAATCTACCGTATGATGCGTCCTGGTGAGCCACCAACGCGTGACGCGGCAGAAACATTATTCCAAAACCTATTTTTCGCAGAAGAGCGTTATGATCTATCAACCGTAGGTCGTATGAAGTTCAACCGTCGTGTTGGCCGTGAAGAAGATATAGGCTCAGGCATACTGAATAAAGCAGATATTGTTGATGTGATGAAAACATTAATTGATATCCGTAACGGTAAAGGCGAAGTGGACGATATCGACCACCTTGGTAACCGTCGTATTCGTTCAGTAGGTGAAATGGCAGAAAACCAATTCCGTGTAGGTTTGGTTCGTGTCGAACGTGCTGTTCGTGAACGTCTGAGTCTTGGTGATCTTGATGCAGTAATGCCACAAGATTTAATCAATGCTAAGCCAATTTCAGCTGCGATCAAAGAATTCTTTGGTTCATCACAGCTGTCACAGTTCATGGATCAAAATAACCCATTGTCAGAAGTCACGCACAAACGTCGTATTTCTGCTTTAGGTCCAGGTGGTTTAACACGTGAGCGTGCTGGTTTCGAAGTTCGAGACGTACACGCGACTCACTACGGTCGTTTATGTCCGATTGAAACGCCTGAGGGACCAAACATTGGTCTGATTAACTCACTGGCTGTGTTTGCCCGCACTAACGATTATGGTTTCTTAGAAACGCCATATCGTAAAGTGATTAATGGTCAAGTTACTGATGATGTTCAATACCTTTCTGCAATTGAAGAAGGTCTGTATGCAGTAGCACAGGCTAATGCTGATATTGACGAAAACGGTAAGCTAACTGATGAATTGATCCCTTGTCGTCATAAGGGTGAAACTACCTTTATGCCAATTGATCAAATTCAATATATGGATGTGTCTCCACAACAGATTATTTCTGTGGCAGCGTCACTTATTCCATTCCTAGAACACGATGATGCTAACCGTGCATTGATGGGTGCGAACATGCAACGTCAAGCGGTACCAACACTAAATGCAGATAAGCCATTAGTGGGTACAGGTATTGAACGTGCGGTAGCGATCGATTCTGGTGTTACAGTCGTTGCAAAACGCGGTGGTACTGTCGATTATGCTGACGCAAGTCGTATTATCGTAAAAGTAAGTGAAGAAGAGTTAGTACCCGGTGAAGCTGGTATTGATATCTACACACTCACTAAATACACACGTTCAAACCAAAATACATGTATTAACCAACGCCCAACCGTATTAACTGGTGAAGCGATAGTTAAAGGTGACGTGCTTGCCGATGGTCCTTCAACAGACCTTGGTGAACTCGCACTTGGCCAAAACATGCGTATTGCATTCATGCCTTGGAATGGTTACAACTTCGAGGATTCAATCCTTGTATCTGAACGTGTTGTAACAGAAGATCGTCTAACGACTATTCACATTCAAGAACTGTCTTCGATTGCTCGTGATACGAAACTTGGTAGTGAAGAGATCACAGCGGACATCCCTAATGTGGGTGAAAGTGCGTTATCTAAACTTGATGAGTCTGGTATCGTTTACGTTGGTGCTGAAGTTAAACCGGGTGATATTCTGGTGGGTAAAGTAACCCCTAAAGGTGAAACACAATTAACGCCTGAAGAAAAGCTTCTACGAGCTATCTTCGGTGAAAAAGCATCTGACGTTAAAGACAGTTCACTGCGTGTACCTAACTCTGTTTTCGGTACCGTAATCGATGTGCAAGTATTTACCCGTGATGGCGTAGATAAAGACAAGCGTGCACAAGACATCGAGCAGATGCAATTGCGTGAAGCGAAAAAAGACTTAACTGAAGAGTTCTCTATCTTCGAAGAAAGCTTATTCGGTCGCGTTAAGAATCTACTGTTAGCATCGGGTAAAACAGAAGAGCAACTTGCTTCTGTATCGCGTGCGAAATGGTTAGAGATCGTGCTGCATGATGAAGATCAACAGACTCAGTTAGAAATTCTCGCGCAACAACATGATGAGCTGAAAGCTGAATTTGATTCTAAGTTTGATATCAAGCGCCGTAAAATTACCCAAGGTGATGATTTAGCACCAGGTGTACTTAAAATCGTTAAAGTATATCTTGCTGTTAAACGTCGTATCCAACCGGGTGATAAAATGGCCGGTCGTCATGGTAACAAAGGTGTGATTTCAACAATCGTTCCTATTGAAGACATGCCGTATGACCAATTTGGTGAACCAGTAGATATCGTACTGAACCCGCTGGGTGTACCATCGCGTATGAACATCGGTCAGGTACTGGAAGTTCACTTGGGGCTTGCCGCTCGTGGTATCGGTACTAAAATCGATAACATGATCAAAGAGCAACAAGATGTTGCTAAGCTACGTGAATTTATTCAGAAAGCTTATGACATTGGTAACTCTCACCAGTCACTTGATCTGTCAACATTTACTGATGAACAGGTACATGTGCTTGCTGGTAACCTGCGTAAGGGTCTGCCAATGGCAACGCCTGCGTTTGATGGTGCTGCAGAAGCTGAAATCAAAGAAATGCTTAAACTGGCTGATTTACCAGAATCAGGTCAATTACAGCTATTTGATGGCCGTACTGGTAACTCATTTGAACGTCCGGTAACCGTTGGTTATATGTACATGCTGAAACTGAATCACTTGGTTGATGACAAGATGCATGCTCGTTCTACCGGTTCTTACAGCCTTGTTACTCAGCAGCCGCTGGGTGGTAAAGCGCAGTTTGGTGGTCAGCGTTTCGGTGAGATGGAAGTATGGGCTCTGGAAGCATACGGTGCAGCATATACTCTACAAGAGATGCTAACTGTTAAGTCTGATGACGTGAATGGTCGTACTAAGATGTATAAAAACATCGTAGACGGCGATCATAGCATGGACCCAGGCATGCCTGAATCATTCAACGTATTGTTGAAAGAGATCCGCTCATTGGGTATCAATATCGAACTAGATGAAAACAAAGGTAAGAAATAACGCTCATTAAGAATTATTTCTGACTTTGAACTAGCATTGCGCCTCGACTCATTATGTGGGTTGAGGCTGCGTAGTTTTCACTCCCAGTGGAGAAAAACGTGAAAGACTTATTAAAGTTTCTAAAACAACAAGGTAAATCGGAAGAATTCGATGGTATCAAGATTGGTCTGGCTTCACCTGAGCAGATCCGTTCTTGGTCTTTTGGTGAAGTTAAAAAGCCAGAAACCATTAACTACCGTACCTTTAAACCAGAACGTGACGGTTTATTCTGTGCGCGTATTTTCGGCCCAGTAAAAGATTACGAATGTCTTTGCGGAAAATATAAGCGTCTGAAACACCGTGGTGTGATCTGTGAAAAATGTGGCGTAGAAGTTACACAGACTAAAGTTCGTCGTGATCGTATGGGTCATATCGAACTGGCATCTCCAGTTGCACACATCTGGTTCTTGAAATCATTACCGTCTCGCATCGGTCTATTATTAGACATGACGCTACGTGATATCGAACGTATTCTTTACTTCGAATCATTTGTTGTTATCGAACCTGGTATGACTTCGCTAGAGCGTGGCATGATGCTGACTGAAGAGCAGTATCTTGACAACCTAGAAGAATGGGGTGATGAATTTGACGCGAAGATGGGTGCTGAAGCCGTACTTTCTTTGTTACAAAATCTTGAGTTAAACCAAGATATCGAACAGATGCGTGAAGAATTAGAGTCAACCAACTCTGAAACTAAGCGTAAGAAGATCACTAAACGTCTGAAACTGATGGAAGCATTTGCTGTATCTGGTAACAAACCAGAGTGGATGATCATGAATGTTCTCCCAGTACTGCCGCCTGATCTTCGCCCATTAGTACCGCTAGATGGTGGTCGTTTTGCAACGTCTGATCTTAACGACCTTTACCGTCGTGTGATCAACCGTAACAACCGTCTAAAACGTCTATTAGACTTAGCTGCTCCGGATATTATCGTACGTAACGAAAAACGTATGTTACAAGAATCCGTTGATGCGCTATTGGATAATGGTCGTCGTGGTCGTGCTATTACTGGTTCTAACAAGCGCCCGCTTAAATCTTTGGCTGATATGATCAAAGGTAAACAGGGTCGTTTCCGTCAGAATCTATTGGGTAAACGTGTAGATTACTCTGGTCGTTCTGTAATTACAGTTGGTCCAACACTGCGCTTACACCAATGTGGTTTACCGAAGAAGATGGCTCTTGAGTTATTCAAGCCGTTCATCTACGGTAAATTAGAAGGCCGTGGTCTTGCAACTACGATCAAAGCAGCGAAGAAAATGGTTGAACGCGAAGGCGCTGAAGTTTGGGATATCCTAGACGAAGTGATCCGTGAACATCCAGTAATGCTTAACCGTGCTCCAACACTGCACAGACTTGGTATTCAAGCATTCGAACCTGTACTTATTGAAGGTAAAGCAATTCAGTTACACCCATTAGTATGTTCTGCATACAACGCCGATTTCGATGGTGACCAAATGGCTGTACACGTACCGTTAACAATTGAAGCTCAATTGGAAGCGCGTACACTGATGATGTCGACGAATAATATCCTTTCACCAGCTAATGGTGAGCCGGTTATCGTACCTTCGCAAGACGTTGTATTGGGTCTTTACTACATGACTCGCTCTGGCATTGCAGCCAAAGGCGAAGGCATGGTTCTTGGCAGCCCTGAAGAAGCTGAAAAGCTATATCGCAGTGGTCATGCCGAGTTACATGCACGTGTAAAAGTGCGTATTACTGAATCGCTTAAAGATGAAGATACGGGTGAAGTAACTGTTAAGACTGAACTGAAAAATACCACAGTTGGTCGTGCAATTCTTTCTTTGATAGCACCCGTCGGTCTACCGTATGAGCTGCTTGATCCACCGAAGACGTTATCTGCAGAAGAAGAGGCGAAACTGGCAGCGAATCCGGCAAACTGGATCCTGAAAGTATCTAACGAAGCGTTAGGTAAAAAGCAGATCTCTAAATTGATCAATGACTGTTATCGTCTGCTTGGTTTGAAAGATACCGTAATTTTTGCTGACCAACTTATGTACACAGGTTTCCATTATGCTGCACTTTCTGGTGCGTCTGTGGGTATCGATGACATGGTTATCCCTGCAGCGAAGAAAACACTGATTGAAGCGGCTGAAGCTGAAGTAACCGAAATCCAAGGACAGTTCCAATCGGGACTTGTTACTGCGGGTGAACGTTACAACAAAGTCATTGATATCTGGGCTCGTGCGAATGAGCACATCTCAAAAGCGATGATGGATAACTTGTCTACAGAAACTAAATCTAACTCGTTAGGTGAGTCTGAGACACAGAAATCATTCAACAGCATTTACATGATGGCCGATTCTGGTGCACGTGGTAGTGCCGCTCAGATCCGTCAGTTGGCGGGTATGCGTGGTCTGATGGCGAAACCAGATGGTTCCATTATTGAGACACCGATTACTGCGAACTTCCGTGAAGGTCTAAACGTACTTCAGTACTTCATCTCAACGCATGGTGCGCGTAAAGGTCTTGCCGATACCGCATTGAAAACAGCAAACTCGGGTTACCTAACTCGTCGTCTTGTTGACGTTGCACAGGATCTCGTAATTAACGAAATCGATTGTGGTACTGAAAATGGTCTGATCATTACCCCGCATATTGAAGGTGGTGATGTTGTTGAACCGCTACGTGATCGGGTATTAGGTCGTGTTGTTGCTGAAGATGTTGTGAATCCAAGTACTGGTGAAGTGATATTACCGCGCAATACATTGCTTGACGAAAAACTGTGTGACTTCTTAGAAGAGCATGCTGTCGATCAAATGAAAGTACGTTCTGTTATTACTTGTGACAATGATTTCGGTGTTTGTGCAAGCTGTTATGGTCGTGATTTAGCACGTGGTCATATCGTTGGTCAGGGTGAGGCCGTTGGTGTTGTTGCAGCACAATCAATTGGTGAACCTGGTACACAGTTAACGATGCGTACGTTCCACATTGGTGGCGCGGCATCAAGAGCGTCTGCTGAGAATAACATCCAGGTTAAAAATACCGGTACTATCAAATTCCATAACGAGAAATTCGTTGAGAATGCAGACGGTAAACTGGTTATTACGTCACGTTCATCAGAAATTAACATTATTGATGAAAACGGTCGTACTAAAGAAAGTCATAAACTGCCTTACGGTGCTATTGTTGAATACAAAGACGGCGCAAACGTAGACGCAGGTAAAATTATTGCTAACTGGGACCCGCATACTCACCCAATCATCACCGAGGTGGCTGGTCAAATTAAGTTTGTTGACTTAATTGAAGGTGTAACGGTAACGAAACAAACAGATGATCTAACGGGTCTATCTAGCACGGTTATTCTTGATCCGGCGGCACGTATTACCGCAGGTAAAGATATGCGTCCTATGGTTATGCTGGTTGATGCAGCAGGTAATGATCTGTTAATTCCTGGTACTGAAGTTCCGGCACAATACTTCTTACCGTCGAATGCGATTGTTAACCTTGAAGATGGTGCTTTGGTTACTATTGGTGAAGCGCTAGCGCGTATTCCACAAGAAAGCTCGAAAACACGTGATATTACGGGTGGTCTACCACGCGTAGCGGATCTGTTTGAAGCGCGTCAACCGAAAGATGCAGCTATCTTGGCTGAGATCTCAGGTACCATTAGTTTCGGTAAAGAAACGAAAGGTAAACGTCGTCTGGTTATTACTCCAACTGATGGCGCTGAAGCATACGAAGAGATGATTCACAAATGGCGTCACCTTAACGTGTTCGAAGGTGAGAAAGTAGCAATTGGTGAGGTTATCGCCGATGGTCCTGAATCAGCACACGATATCTTACGTTTACGTGGCATCAGCCATGTAGCGAACTATATTGCGAACGAAGTTCAAGAAGTATACCGTCTGCAAGGTGTGAAGATTAACGATAAACATATTGAAACAATCGTTCGTCAAATGCTGCGTAAAGCTAATGTAATCTCTTCTGGTGATACTGACTTCCTACAGGGTGAGCAAGCAGAAGTTTCACGTCTGAAAATTGCTAACCGTCAGCTAATCGCTGAAGGTAAACAACCAGCCGTGTTCCAGCACATTCTGATGGGTATTACTAAAGCATCGCTTGCTACTGAGTCATTTATCTCAGCAGCATCTTTCCAAGAAACAACACGTGTTCTAACCGACGCTGCTGTACATGGTAAGATTGATGACCTTCGTGGTCTGAAAGAGAATGTTATTGTTGGTCGTCTGATCCCTGCGGGTACTGGTTTCTCTTATCACCAAGAGCGTGCGAAAAAACGTGCTGGTATAGTAGAAGAAGTCATGCCTGAAATCACGACTGATGAAGCAGAGCAAAACTTAGCAAACCTATTGAATAACCTTTAATTGATTTGCTGAATGCAATTAAAGTAGTTAACTGGTAATGACAGACCCACTGATTTACTTGTTAACTGTTATTAAATAGTAAAGGCGCCCTCCAGAGGGCGCTTTTTTTTACTTGTTTTTTAGCGACACATATGTCTATACTTCGATATATCTTGTCGGAGTGCTTTACAGCTGAGACCATTTAAATATGGGATCCGTGGAACCTGATCAGGCTAATACCTGCGTGAGGAAACAAGAGTAATCAATTTAATTGATCTATACATATAGTCGTATTTTGTAGTTAGCTATGTTCAAAAGAGCAAGTTACTGATCTAGCTAACCAGGTTCGAACAGCCTTAGTACGGCATACATATGTATAGTTACTCTCCATACTCAACGACAAGCAATCTTCTTATTATAAAGGAATGAGTGCTATGTCTAAAATCAACAAAACCAATAAACCAAGTCGTCGCGAAACACGTGAAAATGCCCAACAATTTATTAACAGCTTAAGTAGCAATAACCTGAGTTGTCAGTCATTTCCAAATTCAGACAAATTTCATATTACCGGCAGCCGCGATGATCTTAAAGTTGCTATGCGCAAAATTAACCTTGATGACACCTTAGTAGCAGGTAGTAAAGCTGAACCTGTTTATGAACAAAATGAATCTATTCCCATTTATGATACCTCTGGTCCTTATACCGATCCGGCTATCGAGATAAACGTGCATCAAGGTTTACCGAAGCTAAGACAGCAGTGGATCAGAGAGCGTAATGATGTTGAAGAGCTAGCGGTCGTCACCTCGCATTTTTCCCAGCAACGTCTGGCAGATGACGGTATTGATCATATTCGCTTTGAGCACCTGCCAAAACCGTTAAAAGCATTACCTGAAAAAAATGTAACGCAGATGCATTATGCTCGCCAAGGCATAGTGACACCGGAAATGGAATATATTGCCATTCGTGAAAACATGGGTCGTGAACTGATCCGTAATGAGCTGTTATTAAAACAGCATAAGGGGAATGATTTTGGTGCCAGCTTGCCGGAAAGTATTACCCCGGAATTCGTACGTGATGAAGTAGCTCGTGGCCGGGCGATTATTCCTGCTAACATTAATCATCCTGAATCTGAGCCGATGATCATCGGCCGTAATTTCCTAGTGAAAGTAAATGCCAATATTGGTAATTCATCGGTCACCTCTTCCATCGAAGAGGAAGTTGAGAAGCTGGTATGGGCGACGCGCTGGGGTGCTGACACGGTAATGGACTTATCCACAGGCCGTAATATTCATGAAACGAGGGAGTGGATCCTGCGTAATTCACCGGTGCCAATCGGTACTGTACCGATCTATCAGGCGTTAGAGAAGGTGAATGGAGTCGCTGAGGATCTTACCTGGGAAGTGTTTCGCGACACCTTGATCGAACAAGCCGAACAAGGGGTGGATTACTTCACTATTCATGCAGGAGTACTGCTACGTTATGTGCCAATGACGGCAAAACGACTGACCGGGATCGTATCACGCGGTGGTTCGATCATGGCTAAATGGTGCCTCACTCACCATAAAGAAAACTTTGCTTATGATCATTTCGTAGAAATTTGTGCCATCTGTAAAGCTTACGATATATCGCTATCTTTGGGTGACGGCATGCGCCCTGGTTCTATTGCCGATGCGAATGATGAAGCGCAATTTGCGGAGCTCGAAACTCTGGGAGAATTGACCAAAGTGGCATGGGAGCAAGATGTACAGGTGATCATTGAAGGTCCCGGTCATATTCCAATGCACATGATCAAAGAAAACGTAGAGAAACAAATTGAAGTTTGTCATGAAGCACCTTTTTACACCTTAGGCCCACTCACCACCGACATTTCGCCAGGTTATGATCACTTCACTTCAGGCATCGGTGCGGCGCAAATTGGTTGGTATGGTTGTGCCATGCTGTGTTACGTGACCCCAAAAGAACATCTTGGTTTACCCAATAAAGAAGACGTGAAGCAGGGTATGATCACCTACAAGATCTCTGCCCATGCGGCCGATCTAGCGAAAGGTTATCCTGGTGCACAAATTCGTGATAACGCTATGTCAAAAGCGCGCTTTGAGTTTCGTTGGGAAGATCAATTTAACCTAGCGTTAGATCCCGAAACTGCACGTGCTTATCACGATGAAAATATCCCGCAAGAGTCAGGTAAAGTTGCTCACTTCTGTTCGATGTGCGGACCAAAATTCTGCTCTATGAAGATCTCGCAAGATGTACGGGACTATACTGCCAAACAAGAAAAAATTGCCATTCAACTATTCGATGAGGTTGTCACCATTGATGCAGCTACGGGAATGCAGCAGATGTCGGCTGAATTCAAAAAGCATGGCTCTGAGCTGTATCTTTCCCCGACTCATGGTGCACTGAATAACCGCAGTGATATAGCACCAGTCATAGCACCAGTCATAGCGCCAGAAACCAGGGAGCAGTAATCACTATGAGCCCTCCGATTATTTGGACAATCTTCAGTTCTGGTTCTGGCTGCGGTGCCGGTATTCAAGCTGATCTTCATACTATCCATGCCCTTGGCGGGCATGGCTGTTGTGTAATCAGTGCGGTTACTGCACAAAATTCATTGGCAGTGCAACGGGTTGAGGTACTTTCTGATGAAGTATTTTCCGCTCAGCTGGCTGCACTTGCGGCAGACCTTCCTGCTGCCGTGATCAAAATTGGATTGATAGCATCAGCCTCGCATGTACGTATCTTGGCAGATTTTTTACGTGGTTTGATACATAGGCAAGCAGATACTGAAAAGGTTGTTGTTATCTATGACCCCGTGATGGTTGCATCAACGGGTCAAGTTGATACTGCTGGTAACCATTTGTCAGCGATGCAAGCACAACTCTTATCAGTGATTCAAACAAAACTATTACCCATGGTTGATATCTTAACCCCAAATTATAATGAATTAGCGCTGCTCTCCGGTATTGCGTTTGCTTCTGTTGCAGATACCCGTAAGGCGATTGTACGATTAATAGAATTTGGGGTAACAGGGGTTTGCGTGAAAGGGGGACATTTAGACTACGCTGAAACCAATAATCGGTGTCAGAATGTAGCTGATATAGAAAATATGGCCATTGATATCTACGGTGACGCTAATCGGGAGTTGATCTTAGCTTCGCCGCGTTTGGCTGTAGCCCACAATCATGGCTTCGGCTGTATCTTTGCGTCGGCATTAGCGACAGCAATCGCGCTGGATTATCCGGTTGAGGATGCGCTGGTGATCGCCAAAGCGTATTTAAATCAAGGTATGAAACAAGGTTACGCGGTCGGACCGGGAGTGGGTGTGTCACCACATTTAGGTTGGCCTACCCAGCGGGATGATTTTCCGCAAGTGGTATTGCCAAATACGCTTGTCGGTAAGCGACTCGGTTTGGCTGACGAGATGCAATTAGCCTGTGATTTCCCCCCCTGCGATACCAACCAGCTCGGGCTATATACTGTGGTGGATTCTGTGACATGGTTGGAAAAAGTATTACAGGAGGGGGTAAAAACCTTGCAGCTGCGGATCAAAGATAAATCAGCGGATGAAGTTGTTGCGGATATTAAGGCTGCAGTCGCGCTGGGGAAACAGTATCAGGCTCGCCTGTTTATTAATGATTATTGGCAGTTAGCTATAGAACTGGGCGCTTATGGTGTGCATTTAGGCCAGGAGGATATGCTGACCGCAGACTTTGTGGCGATCAGACAAGCGGGTTTAAAACTGGGTCTGAGTACGCATGGATATTATGAGATCTTACGAGCCCATGCGATCAAGCCCAGCTATATCGCACTAGGGCATATCTATCCAACGGAGACCAAAGAGATGCCCTCTAAACCTCAGGGATTACAGCGATTGCAGCGCTACGCCGATCTGATGCAGGATTATTCCCTCGTCGCTATTGGTGGCATCAGTATTGAGCGTGCCCCGCAAGTTGTGGCAACCGGCGTTGGCAGTATTGCGGTGGTGACTGCAATCACCAAAGCAATCGATTATCAGCAAGCTATCGCTGAGCTGGCACAAATTGTCGATAACCCCGCAATTGCACGGAATAAGGCAGGCGCTTGTTATGGCGGCTGAACAACTGAGTGATAAAGAGTTTATGCGCTATAGTGCGCAGCTTATGCTCCCGGACATTGGTGAACGCGGTCAATTGGCATTGCGTAGTGCCAGGGTATTAATTGTTGGTGTTGGTGGGTTAGGTTCCCCGGTGGCATTGTATCTGGCCGCTGCGGGCGTCGGGCATATTTACCTGGCTGACGATGACAAGGTTGAACTGAGTAATTTACAGCGTCAGATTGTGTATAACCAGCATCAGCTACAGCAGCATAAGGTTGTGGCTGCGCAGCAAAATTTAGCGCAATTAAATCCACATATTAGGGTGACTATGATTAAGCAGCGGTTGGCGGTGGACAATTTAGCGCATATCGTTTCAGTGGTAGATCTGGTGATCGATTGCTCTGACAACATGGCAACCCGCCAAGCTATTAATGCGAGCTGTGTACAGCAACAGACAGCATTAATTGTCGGGGCTGGTATTGGCTTTGAAGGTCAGCTGATCTCGTTTGATGCCAGCAACGTGGATTCAGCCTGCTACCATTGTCTATTTCCCTTCTCCTCAGATGAAGCCCCGAGGAACTGTGCCACTTCGGGCATTTTAGGGCCAATAGTCGGCACTATCGGTTCATTACAGGCACTGGAAGCGATCAAATATTTAACCGGTATGACGGTATCTTCATTTAATCGTCTGATGCGTTTTGACGGTATAAATCTGCAGTGGCAAAACCTGAGTATTAGCAGGAATACCGACTGCCAAGTATGTTCCGGTGTAGGCCAGTTACAGGAATAATAAAGGGGTCGTTAAGTCATGATTATAGTTATTAATGAACAACAAAAAAATCTTGAGGTGGGTTCTGTATCGTCACTATTAACGGCGCTGGAACAACCGGGAAAGGGGATCGCGATAGCGGTGAACCAACGCATTATTGCACGTCAGGATTGGGATACATTCCAATTATCTGAACACGATCAAGTGGCGTTATTTCAAGCCATAGCAGGAGGTTAGATGTCAGCATTACAATTTTCATCCGCGGAGCTATCTGCACAGCAATTGGTTACGCAAGAATTGGCAATACAACACGCACTCACTATCGCCGATAAAACCTTTACATCACGGTTATTTACCGGGACTGGCAAGTTCAGTGACCAGCGCGTTATGACAGCAGCACTGATCGCATCGCAATCTGAATTGGTTACCATGGCGTTAAAACGTGTTGACCTGGTCAATCAGGATGATGATATTCTCAAACCGCTGTTGGCTGCAGGGATGCATCTATTGCCCAACACTTCCGGTGCCCGTAATGCTAGAGAAGCCGTTTATGCGGCGGAGCTCGCGCGTGAAGCCTTGCAAACCAACTGGATCAAACTTGAGATCCACCCGGATCCGAAGTATTTGCTGCCAGATCCAATTGAAACCCTAAATGCGACAGAAACGTTAGCAAAAGCGGGTTTTGTGGTATTACCTTACATACATGCGGATCCCGTGTTATGTAAACGCTTGGAAGATGTCGGTACCGCTGCTGTGATGCCATTAGGTGCGCCTATTGGCTCTAATAAAGGATTAAAGACCGTTGAGTTTCTGGAAATAATTATCGAACAGTCACGGGTGCCGGTAATTGTTGATGCTGGTATTGGTGCACCGTCCCACGCTGCGCACGCCATGGAGCTGGGTGCTGATGCAGTATTGGTCAATACCGCGATTGCGGTCGCGAAAGATCCTATTGCTATGAGCCGTGCTTTTGCCAAAGCGGTTCAGGCTGGCAGGGAAGCCTATCTCGCTGGGCTCGGCACGCAGGCTCAGGCTGCCGTTGCTTCCAGTCCGCTAACGGCATTTTTAGATTAACAGGTGTGGACAAATTATGAGTTTTTTTGACCGATTACAAACGCTCGACTGGGATGACATCCGCCTGTCAATCTATGCCAAGACGGCGGTAGATGTTGAACAAGCACTAAGCAAAACACGCTTGGACCTGGATGACTTTCAGGCTCTTATCTCGCCAGCGGCTGAACCCTATTTGGAGCAGATGGCGCAGCGCAGTGTAGAGCTGACCCGGCAGCGGTTTGGCAATACTGTCCAATTTTATGTGCCGTTATATTTATCTAATATGTGTTCTAACATCTGCACCTATTGTGGTTTTTCTATGCATAATAAAATTCGGCGTACGACCTTGGACATGGCGCAGTTGCACAGTGAAGCACTGGCTATCAAGCAGATGGGATTTGATCACCTGCTATTGGTAACGGGTGAGTCTGAACGTAAGGTGGGCATGCCCTACTTCCGTGAGGTATTTAGCGCACTTAAACCGCAATTTAGCCACCTTTCAATGGAAGTGCAGCCACTGCAGCAAGAGGAGTACAGTGAGTTAAAACAACTGGGATTAGATTCTGTACTAGTCTATCAGGAGACTTATAACCCACGCACTTATGCAGAGCATCATATTAAGGGTAAAAAAAGTAACTTTAAGTTTCGCCTCGAGACCCCAGATCGACTTGGCAAGGCGGGGATCCATAAAATAGGTTTGGGTGCCTTGATTGGTCTGGATGAATGGCGTACAGATTGTTTCCATGTGGCAGCGCATCTGGATTATTTACAAAAGCGTTATTGGCAGACTAAATATTCAATATCTTTTCCCCGGTTACGTCCCTGTGAAAGTGCTTTTAAGCCAAAGTCGATAATGAATGATCGGCAGCTGGTGCAACTGATCTGTGCTTATCGCTTGTTTAATCCGGATGTGGAATTGTCCTTATCTACCCGGGAGTCAGCTTTGTTTCGTGATAATGTTATACCGCTCGGTATCACGACGATTAGTGCCGGCTCAAAGACCCAGCCCGGAGGCTATTCGGCAGACACCGATAAGGCGTTGGAACAGTTTGAAATTGATGATGACAGATCGCCGCAACAGATGGCTGAATTAGTTAAATCATTAGGTTTAGAAGTGGTCTGGAAAGACTGGGATCGGGCATTAACGCATAATTAGTCTTTCAGTTTATTACGATAAAAATTAGGTAGGTGGGTACTTGCTATTACTTTTAGCACGATACCTACCGAGAAAAAGAAAAATGACGATGCCGCAAAACTGGCGTTATAAACCTTACTGAAATTATCGGCATAGATAAACAATACCAGGGTACAGACTACAGCAGCAATAAAACAGAGGATCCCCGTTACTCCTGCCACTTTTTGTAGCACATGTTTTTCTCTTACTGGTTGTATCATCAATCCTCGGTAATTAATTAAACCTGCCATGAGTATATACCTTCATTCTAACTGCCACCTGTTTGTTTTCGCTTGATGTTGGTCAAGCTTGTCTCTGAGCTAGCATTTTGAATGGTCATGGGTAGCAGGAGCAATAGCATAGAAATTATATTGCTTTTAATGTGGAATGTGTTTTCATATATAGCATTGACATGGTCTGATCGGGGAAGATATTTCTATATTATGTTAGATTCTAAGGATAAATTTATTTTGGATATGTTGCAGCGCGATGCGTCCATTTCGCTGGCTGATTTGGCTGATAAAGTTAACCTAACTGTTTCACCTTGCTGGAAACGTTTGAAGCGACTGGAGGATGACGGTTATATTCTTCGCCGGGTAGCACTGCTTAATGAACAAAAATTAGGTTTGGCCCTGACTGCGTTTGTGAATATTAAAACCCGAAATCACAGTGACTGCTGGTTTAAACAGTTTGTTGCCAGTGTTAATGAGTTTGCTGAAGTGATTGAGTTTTATCGTATGGCGGGAGAATATGACTATATGATGAAAGTCTTAGTGAAAGACATGGCTGCATTTGACGTGTTTTATAAGCGGTTGGTTAATTGTGTTGACGGACTCACCGATGTGACGTCTTCTTTTGCAATGGAAGGGTTGAAAAATACCACGCAATTACCGATCAGCTAACGCTGTTAGCATCTTCTAAGCTACGGAATTACATTGAGTTAACACCTAAACCAGGTGTGGAAATATGCGCATGGCTTAGGTGTATTTGTTATAACATGAGTAAGTCTGCGGCAATATTATCTGCCTTGTGCGGCGGGGCAAACGTGGCAACGTATTCACCCTGAGGATTTACCAGATAAATTCGTGACGAATGATTTATCAGGTAGCTGTCTGCCTGCTCGGGCGGGAGTGGGCTGGTATAGGGCACGGAGACATATTGGCCGTTGGTAGCCAGGAATGTTTTCTGATAAATAACCCCAAAAGTGCCGACTAACTTGTCAATTTCACTGGTCTCACCGGTGATGCCGATAAAGTCGGTATTATAAAACTTGGCATAACTGGCAAGCATCTCATCCGTATCCCGCTGTGGATCGACGGAGATAAATATTACCTGGGGCATTGGCTTACCGGCTTGGTCGACAATTTTGGCCACGTTATTCAGGTTATATAATTCTGTCGGACAAACATCAGGGCAGCTGGCATAACCAAAAAAGACCAGGGACCACTTATCCTGAAATATAGCGTTGGTATATTGTTTGTTCTCCCCTAAAGCAAAATGAGATAGCGCAATATTTTGCGGCTGAATAAATGCCGTCGAAAACGCGGGTAACGTCGGCTCAGATAGCCTGTTAAACACAATGCCTGCGATAATACTCAGGATGATAATTCCGGCCAATATAGCGGCTTTGGATCTGGTCATTGATCTTCTCCTGAGTACTTAGTCATGTTTCATTTTGCTGTGGTCCATCTGCATTTTGTTATTATCTCGTTTTACCGGCATCTCTGCAGTAATCGTTTCTCCACTTACCAAATTGAATGTGAGCTTGACCATTTCCCCCGGTGCTGCAATCTGTTCTGGCTGCATCAGCATAACGTGGTATCCGCCCGGTTTAAATTTAAAAATAGTATTGGCAGGGATGGTGATTTTCTGTTGTTGCTCCATTGTCATTACACCGTCTTTTTTCGACGATAGATGCAGTTCACTGTGGCCAAAGCCTGTTGCTTTGACGCCAGTAAGCACAATCGGTTCTTGATTGTGGTTCATGAAAGTAAAAAACGCGGCCTGTACTTTAGCGGATTGCGGCGCAGCACGTACCCATGAATCTATAATCATCACGTTGTCTGTTGTGGATGCAAATGCAGGCGCTGCGGTTAAAAATACTGTTGCGATAAGAGAGGTCATGATTGTTTTTTTCATTTTTCATCCTGAATTAATGTGTAGTAGTAAATAAAAAGGGGATTAAATAAGACTGGTCGGCAATTTTAACCGTTAAACTTGCCTGCCACTGCATATCACCCAGTGCACATAATGCCAACGCGGTCTCACCTGTATAGGCATCATTATCTGAAAGAAGCAATTGGATAGGGAAGCCCGGCATCGTCATATTCACACCGTCTATAGTGACTGTCGCCTCCTGAACGTCCACGCCGCTGAGATTCAGTGACAGCGTGGTCATAGGTTTGGCATTAAAGGGCGTAATTGAAAATGCAATGGTATGTTGGTTATTAATGTCGAGCTGACAAACTTGCTGGTTGACTTTGCAACTTTGCACAGCAGGTAGTGGAATGCTTGTCGCATTCTGCTGGGACTGATAGACAAAATTGAAATACACCAGTATGGCAATTGAAACTAAACTAAGGACTGCAGTTAACCATTTAGACATGGGTTATCACTCTTGCTCTTTGCATACAATCCGTTGGTACAGATTGTTTTCATAATATAACGGCGGATAAACTAGTAATATTACTTTAATTTATCACGGAATTAAACTGTAAAAATATCGACTAGAGAACGAGTTTTTAGGATAGCTTAGCATCCAGTATTAACCTTTTTGTCACTGTACTTGGAATTGATACAGAAAAATGCGAACTCATTATAATTTTGGCAAATACGGCATTGTATGCTGAATTTTTTTAGGCGTGTATTAAATTACTCAGGTGTATCGGCTTTTACTATTTCATAATGCGTTTGTACTAATCCAGAGTGGTATGAGGTTGACGTTAGTACCGTGAGATTCAGCTCTGGTAAAGGCGCGCTAAATAAACGAATACCGTTACCTAACAATATGGGGATGGTAGATAAAATGAGTTCATCGACCAGATCAAGTCGGAGTAATGAATCCGCCAGATTTGCGCCGCCGAGTAGCCAGATATCGCCACTGTCATTCGCTTTTAATTGCTGAATTGTTGCTGCCGGATCCGTGGTAAAGGTAACATAATTATCTGTGGTTATATCCTGAGAATGAGTAGCAATAAAGCATTGTTTGTTGCTATAAGGCCAGTCACCAAATGCCTTAATCACCTGAAATGAACTATTGCCCATGATGACTGCGCTAATTTTATCTATGAAGGCCTGATAGCCGTAATCTTCACCTTCAACGTAAATACTCGAGAGCCATGATATATCATGGTCAGTCTTTGCAATATAGCCGTCTAGGCTGGTGGCTATATATAAAATAACTTTTGACATAACAACCGTTCCCGAATAGTTTCAGCGTTAATTAAGTAATTTATCTAGCTCTGTTTGTGAAGGGGCAAACCAGTAAGAGCCTGTTACTGCATCAGAAAAATCAATCAATCTGTCAGTGACACCATCGGTTATGCCATACATACGCTGTAGCTGCGTAGTAAATCGTTGTTGCTCACATGCGAATGATAAAAAGTATAGTCCGTGTTCGGAGGCGTTACCAAACGGCGAGCTGCGACGATAAATTTTCATGCCTGCTATATCAGTGCGCGCTACGTGTGAATTGGCCGGCATGGCATCGCCGGTGAGTTCGATGTCGTCTTCTTTTGTGCGGCCCACTACAGCTTCCTGTTCGGGCACTTTCATCGCATTGAAACGAGACAGATCATGTACCCATTTCTGTGATAAAACATACGATCCCCCTTCTCCCGGTTGGCCAGCCGGAATGAGCGCTGCGAGCTGTCTCGCATCTTCTTTGGGATTGGCAGTGCCATCAACAAAACCAATCAGATCGCGATTTTCACGGTATTGAAAGCCGGATATATCAAGTTTATTATCGGCAATGGTGGAAATTGCATTTTGGATATGTACTGCCTGCTCTAGGACTGTGCTGATGCCATTACTGTGGATCCAAAACATGACATCTGCTTGAGTAGCGGCCGCAACCTTTCCGTGCGGACTGCGCAAGGTGGTAAAATCGTGGAACGGCTTTAACTGCAGTTCTGGCAATAGAGTGTTACAGGCGCTGGTGCCAAATGCGATGACGATATTAACGTCGGCAGTTTGTTTTTTGAGTGCAGACTTCAGTGTTGTATGGATTTCAGGCAGATAAACACCTTCTTTGAAGATATATTCTAAATGATGATAGTTGGTCGATGTTTCGTTAAAAATACTGCTTTGTGGCTGAGACATGCCCACTCCTGTAAATAACCTAGACCAATCTAAAGGGCTAGACTGGTCATTGAAAGGGACAATTAGATTGCTTGTGTGGCTTGAGAGAGCCAAGTTAAGTCTGTGCCTGTTAAGAGTGGCGATAAACTCTTGCGTACCTGAGCATGGTAGCCGTTGATCCAGTTGACCTCATCTTTAGTCAGCAACGACTGATCAATCAAATGTAAATCAAATGGCACTAGGGTGAGGATATCAAACTCATAAAAAGCCTTGCCATCTTGACCATTTTCTTTGGCTACGACGTAAATAAGGTTTTCACAACGAATGCCATAGTGATCTTGCTTGTAATATCCCGGCTCGTTAGATACAACCATACCCGGTTCTAAGGCTATGCCGATACTATTTTTGGCAATACGCTGTGGTCCTTCATGCACATTTAAGAAACAGCCTACGCCGTGACCGGTACCATGATCATAATCATAACCCTGCTGCCATAAGAATTGACGAGCCAGAGAATCGAGTTGGCCGCCATTGGTACCCGCTGGGAACTTCATCTGTGCTAGGGCAATATGACCTTTTAATACCAAGGTAAACATTTTTTTGTGTTCCGCTGTTGGCGTACCAATCGCGATTGTCCGGGTTATATCTGTCGTGCCGTCCAAATATTGGGCACCGGAATCAACCAGGTAGATGCTGTTCATTGGTAACTGTGCCGGCGTACCATTATTGTGGTTGTAATGGCACATTGCGGCGTTTGCACCTGCAGCCGAGATGGTATCGAAACTGAGCTCGACAAAGTTTTCATTACTGGCGCGGAAACTTTCTAGTTTATCGGCTAAGTCAGCTTCATCGTGTAAACGGCCTGCGGCTACTTCGGCTTCTAACCAGGCGAGGAAGCGAACTTCAGAAGCGCCATCTCTGATGTGTGCCTGACGCATACCCGTTAGTTCGGTCGCATTTTTGCGTGCTTTCGGTATTGCAACTGGGTCATTGCCCGCAATCAATGTGGCTCCCGCCTGTTGTGCGGTTAATTGACAAAATGCACTGGATGCTTCGGCGTCAGCTAGCACTTTCAAACCCTGCTCGCCAAGCGCCTGGTAGGTAGCCGTCGCTTGGGCTTCTGGCTCGATAGTCACGCCCGTGCCCACGTGTACGGCAAAGCCTAGTGGGATCTTAGCCGGGTTGGTAAAGAAGGTCATCGAGCCGTCTTTCATGAGAACTGCACTGCCTAAAATAACGCAGAAACAGTGGATGTCCTTACCACGAATGTTGAGTAACCAGGCAATTGAGTCTAAAGCAGTAATGATTGCGGCGTCAGCACCTTGTTTTTCGATTTCCGCCCCGATCTGTTGGCGCTTTTCCAGACTGGATAGACCGGTATATTTCTCATCAAGTAATAAACCAAGTTGCTCCGTTGGTGCCGGTCTCTCGTGCCAGCTGAGATCGACGGGGTTTTCAGTAACGGCAATCAAGTTGATCTGTTTTTTTGCTAAGGTCTGAGTACTTTTCATGTGCCAATTAAGATTATGCACTTTGCTATCGTAGCCAACATTGGCATTGCTCGGTAATTGCTCACTCAGCCACTCAACATGTGGCGTATCAATGAGGTGATAAAACTCAAATAAATCGGCATCAACCTGCTGCCTAACTTGAATGGTATAACGTCCGTCGGTGAAAATTGCTGCGCGATCTTTCAGTACGATGACGGTGCCAGCTGAGCCGGTAAAATTACTGCACCAGAGTAAGCGCTGATTATGTTCGGGAACGTATTCACCCAGGTATTCATCTGCACGGGGAATGATAAAAGCGTCCAAGTTAGCCTGTGCCATGTGCTGGCGTATCGTTGTTAGTTTTTGCTCTATTGTTTGAGGCATTATTATTGTCCGATTTATCATGGAGTCTTTAAACAATAGCAAACTGTTGTCAGACCCATGTTATGTTTATAAAATTCGTTAATAATGAAACATTAACCTGTAAGGCTTGGACTATGCAAGAGTAGGTAGGGTAGATTGTGATATTTTCAGTAAATTAATCAGTGAATAGGGCTATTATTCACTATTAATAGTGAGGTTTGAATGGTGAGTTCTGAGCATTATGAACGCTAACTTTTTCTTCGAGCGGTTCTACACCATTGGATCTGTTGGATAATTAATCCGACGATAATGGTCACCAGACCGATAAAGGTCGATGGGTGTATTTCTTCTCCGACAATAGCGCTAAGTAAGAAAAGCGAAATAAAGGGCGATATAAATATCAGGTTACTTATCTGCGCGGTATTGGTGGCTAACTTAATCGCCATTAACCACAGTACAAATGAGATCCCCATTTCAAATAGGCCAATATAAACCGCACCTAATATGCCGGGTAACGAGTTAAAGTTGAAATCGGCCAGTAGTGCTGTCGCGATCAGGGTAAAAGGCAGACTCAATAAGAAACACAGTAGCAAGCTGATAATTGGGTCGTTATTATTTTTCGCGTTAATTATCCAATAGCTGGCCCAAAGCAGGGTGCTAAGCAGTGCATAACAAACGCCCAGCGGATTATCAAAATTAAGCCTTAGAATATCGCCTTTTGTTGCGATGAATAGCGCGCCAGTGTAGCTGAATAAAATTGCCACCCAGTCTTTTTTACGTATTTTATGGCCAAGAAAGGGCACCGATAATAAGGTCAAGGTTATCGCCCAAGTATAGTTGAGCGCCTGCGCCTGCGAAGCGGGCAGCAAATCATAAGCTTTAAATAACACCAAATAATAAAGAAAAGGATTAATAACCCCAAGTGTAAGATAAAACAGCGGTTGTTTCATAAAATAGGGCTTGAGTAATGATAGCTTGTTTTGATAGCGGGCAATGCCGAATAGCAGCACTATGCTGGTTAAAGAGGCCATTAATACCATTTGGATGGGGGCAAAATGGCTCAAGGTAATTTTAAAGGCTGAGGCGACGGTAGACCAGAGTAATACCGTTAGCAGGCCAAACAGCATGGCTTTTTTCTGACTTTTCATAGTTATAAGAGTCTGGGGAGCTATAGCGGCAGTGTAATCGTCAACGAATGGTAGATCTAGCGTTTATCGTAAGATAATTAAAATCTGTAGGGGTTATTGGCTGCTACTAATATCGTTTTCCAGTACGAAGATCGTTCTGCCTGTATCTTTGAAACATAATTGAGCTACGTCGAATCTTATATTATTACGTTAATAATTCTTAATAGTACTACTAATAAAAGCACAAAAAGTATTAATTAAGTAATGTGAATTGGTGTCGTGAGGAGATGTGTTTAAATAACTAAGGCTGGAATCGGAATAAAAAACAGCGTTCAGGGTAAATATAACGCTGATTTTTGTATGTTTACATTTTAAATCAAAAATTTATCTCATTGTGTCTACACTAACCTGTCATAGTAACAAATTCTTCTGAACCCGTTGGATGGATGGCCACAACACTATCAAAATCTGCTTTGGTCGCGCCCATTTTCATAGCAACGCCGAAGCCTTGGATCATTTCATCAACCCCAAAGCCGATACCGTGTAATCCTACAACTGTTTCTTCTTCACCAGCGCAGACAAGCTTCATTTTACAAGGCTGACGGTGTGAGGTGATCGCGGTATACATAGCGGTAAAACCAGATTGGTAAACCTTGATCTTGTCTTCGCCGTATTGCGCAATAGCCTCGGGCGCGGTTAAGCCTATCGTACCAATGGGTGGGTGGCTAAAGACGACGGTTGGGATCAGTTTATAATCCATTTTAGCGGTAGTCTTGGCATTGAACAGACGTTCTGATAACTGGCGGCCTGCTTTAACGGCAACAGGCGTTAACTCTACCCCCCCCTCCATGATATCGCCCACACAGTAAATACCATCGACACTGGTATTCTGATACTCGTCTACCTTGATATACCCATGCGCATTGGTTTCTACACCTGCTGCTGCAAGGTTAATGTTGCTGGTTTCAGGATGACGGCCAATCGCCCAGATCAGAGTATCAACATTTTTTGATTCGCCATTTTCCAAGTGCAGAGTAACAGAACCATCAGCCTCTTTTACTACCTGTTTCGGGATTGAATGGGTATGCAGCGTTGGCCCTTCGTTGTGCATAACTTCAACTAGGGTTTCAATTAACATAGGGTCAAAACTACGCAGAGGTGATTCTTTGCGAACAAATAAGTGAGTTTCACTGCCCAGACCGTGTAATACACCGGCAAGTTCAACTGCAATATAGCCAGCACCAATGACAGCAACCCGATTAGGCTGTTCTGTTAGTGCAAAGAACCCATTGGAATCAATACCATGCTCTGCACCAGGTACATCAGGGATTGTCGGTGCGCCGCCGGTGGCAACTAGAATGTGATCGGCAGTGTAAGTGGTACCGTCTACAATTAGCGTGTTTTTATCGACAAATTTAGCGAAGCCGTTAATAACTGTTATTTTATTATTACCAAGTACATTATCATAAGAGGTATGAATACGACTGATATAGGCTTCACGTGCCGCAACTAATTTTTTCCAGTCGAGTCCTTTATTCACTACGTCGAAACCATAGTCTTGTGCATATAAGTGCATAGCTTCGGCAAGTTGTGCACTATGCCACATCACTTTTTTCGGTACGCAACCCACATTAACACAAGTGCCTCCGAGCGCTTTTGCTTCAATGATTGCGACTTTTTTACCGTGCATGGCGGCTCTATTAGCAGATGCAATACCACCGCTACCACCACCGATTGCAATATAATCAAAATGCTGTGACATATTTATAGTCCTTAGTTATAAGATTAACTCAAGCTTTTACGCGTTGCTGTTACATGTAGTTCAATGTCGTAGTTTAAACTGAATCGAACAATTTTATTAGTCGATTAAGCCATTCAATCACATAACTTTCACCTATTAATGATAATTTGGATAGTTATGTAATGATAATTTTGATAGCGATGGCATTTCATTGATACTCTATACTTGAAATTGCAGATATAAGCCGCATTAACTAATTAATATCATTACAAATAGGATAACACCATGACGAACCCACTTTTGGCTATGGGAGGTTTACCGCCTTTTGCCAGCATTAAACCTGAACATATTGTCCCTGCGGTGACACAGACGATTGCAGAATGTGAAGCGGCAATCAATACTGTATTGCAACATACTGGTGATTTCACTTGGGATAACTTGATTGCCCCATTGGAGGAAAGTGATGATAAGTTAGGTCGTATTTGGTCTCCTATCGGGCATTTAAATGCGGTTGTTAGTAGTGAAGAATTACGTAATGCGCATGATGCATGTTTACCCCTGCTGTCTGAATACCAGACTAAAGTCGGTCAGAATGAACAGTTATTTTTAGCCTATCAAGCCCTGCATGGTAGCCCTGCGTTTTCATCACTCTCTGTTGCTCAGAAAAAAGTGATCACGAATGCGTTGCGTGACTTTCGTCTATCGGGAATCGGCCTCGAAGAGCAGGCAAAAAACCGCTACGGTGAGATAAGCAAGCGCCTTTCTGAATTGACCGCCACATTTAGCAATAATGTTATGGATGCGACACTTGGCTGGCATAAACTGATCTCTGATGAGGCATTGTTGGTTGGTTTACCTGACTCTGCTATTGCCGCTGCAAAGGCAACGGCTGAAAGTAAGTCACTGAGTGGTTACTTATTTACCCTTGATTTTCCGAGTTATTTACCAGTAATGATGTATTCCGAAAACCGAGAACTACGTTGTGAAGTCTATGAAGCATTTTGCACGCGTGCTTCCGATGTCGGTCCGAATGCGGGTAAGTGGGATAACTCACCTCTTATGGATGAGATCGTTTCACTTCGCCATGAACTGGCACAATTGCTCGGTTTTAATAATTTTGCGGAAAAATCGCTGACCACGAAAATGGCAGAGACACCTGATCAAGTGATCCATTTTTTGACCGATTTGGCAGATAAATCGATTGTACAGGGAAATCTGGAACTTGCTGAAATTAAAGAGTTTGCTGCAACTACTTTTGCTGTTCAAGATATCCAGTCCTGGGATCTGACTTTCTATGCTGAAAAACTAAAACAATCCAAATATGCCATCTCTGATGAAGAGTTACGGCCTTACTTTCCTGAAGATCGGGTGGTGAAAGGGATGTTCGAAGTAGTTAAACGTTTATTTGGACTGACCATTATCGAAGAGCTTGGCACTGAATCTTGGCATGACGATGTTCGTTTCTTTGAAATTTTTGATGAACAGGGCGATTTACGCGGTAGCTTCTACCTTGATCTCTATGCGCGTGAACATAAGCGCGGTGGTGCTTGGATGAATGACTGCTTGACCCATCGCATGAAAGCCAATGGTGAGTTACAAAAACCAGTCGCTTATCTGACCTGTAATTTCAACAAACCGCTAGGCGAGAAGCCTGCTTTGTTTACGCATAACGAAGTGACTACATTATTCCATGAATTTGGTCATGGCCTTCATCATATGCTAACAAAAGTATTACCGGCTGCAGTTTCCGGCATCAATGGTGTACCTTGGGATGCTGTCGAGTTACCGAGTCAGTTTATGGAAAACTGGTGCTGGCAGGAAGAAGCATTAGCATTTATCTCTGGGCACCATGAAACGGATGAACCTTTACCGCAAATTATGTTAGAAAAATTACTTGCAGCTAAAAACTTTAATTCAGCTATGGGTATGCTTCGCCAGCTCGAACTGGGGCTGTTCGACTTCCGTATGCATATGGAGTTCGAGCCGACACAAGGTGCAAATATTCAGGGAATATTAAATTCCGTACGAGCTAAGGTAGCTGTATTGCCTGCGCCAGAATTTAATCGTTTTCAGCATGGTTTTTCACATATTTTCGCTGGCGGTTATGCCGCAGGGTATTATAGCTATAAATGGGCTGAAGTATTGTCTGCGGATGCATTTTCTCGCTTTGAAGAGGAAGGTATTTTTAATGCTGCTACCGGCCATGATTTTATGACTAATGTGCTTGAATTAGGTGGAAGTCATACTCCTATGTCATTATTCGTTAAATTTAGAGGACGTAAACCGAGTGTTGATGCGCTATTAAATCATTCTGGGATTAGCTAAATTGATGGTTAATTATGCAAAAGTGGGATATGGCAGAGGTTATTGCGTAGTTTTGATTTAAAATTAGCACTAAGTTGTGTAATATTTCAGTGTGATATTTTCCACTTTATTTTTAGTGCTAAATCATTACCATAGTACAAACGGGTCTATGGTGATGATTGAAAAGTTATCAACTTACAATATATAAAAAGTTAATAAGCTTTTCTGGATAAGGATTTATGGTTGAAACACTAAGCCTTCATGACATTAATGTTGATTCAGCCAAAATACTTGAGCCGAATTATTTAGATCTGTTTCTAATAAATCTCGCTGCATTATTGCGCGTAGAAACACTCTACGTTGCTAAAGTTTGTCCGGAAACATTACACTTTTCTATGCTTTCGTGTTATCAGCAAGGGCAGATTCATTCTAAGGTATCGGTTGATTTTCTAAACATGCCTTGTTACGCGGCTTATCAACGCGGTTATGCTGAATATGATCACGATCTCTCTAACCGTTTTCCAGAACAAACTATGCTTCAGCAGTGGCAGGCTGAATCCTACATTGGCATAAGACTCAATAATTTATCTGGCCATCCTATCGGTGTGTTGTCTGTATTTTTTAAACGAAAACTGTCAAAGCACAAACTTGAGCTTAACTTAATACGGTTGATCTCGGGCTTTTTGGCGCGAGAAATTGATCAAGAACTGCTACTCCCAAACCATCAAACGAGTGATTGGGATGGTTTTTCCGAACATTTAAGTTCATACACGCAGTGGTTAGAAGATAATATAACCCAAGGTCGCCTCACTAGCTGGAGCTATTTTCCAGAACAAAATAAACTGGAATGCTCTGAGTCAATCGCGCGTATTCTTGAAACAGAAAATATCAGTAAAATTAAAACATGTGAAACATTGTTATCACTCGTTCACGAAGTTGATAAAGCTTCAGTACGTGAAGATTTTCAGCGTGCGATTAAATCGAATTCACCGCAGTCGGTGAGAACCATCTTCGATATTACTACGTTACGCGGTAATTCAAAACGTATACAAAGTGATATATACCCCATCATTGATGAGGCCGGTAACGTATTTCGTTTGGACTGTATTAGTAAAGATATCACTGCAGCAGAGTTATCCAAAAAAAGAGCACTAGCCCAAGAGCGTATTCTTGAAACAATTTTAGCTACGACTCCTATCGGGTTAGTAAAATTAGATGCCAATCGTGAGATCAATTGGGTTAATAAGCAAACGTGTAAAATGTTTGGTTATGAGTTGGATGATTTTCATCAATTACGTGATAGAGGAATGCTGAATGCCAGCACGCTTAATTTATATTTTGATGAAGATGTAGAACAATTTGAAGAGTACTATCAAGAGATATACGCTAATAAACGTAATAGCTTCACCCTCAATACGCGTTATCGGCATCGCGATTGCTCGATACTATGGACTAAAGTTACTGTTACAGCAGTAAAAGATGAACATAATACGGTGCAATACTTTATAAATACGATTCAAGATCTTACTGAACAACAAGATAATAAACTACGTTTATCAATGATTGAGAATGTGTATCGGCACAGCACTGAAGGTATCATGCTCTGCGATGCAGATGAAAAAATCATTGATGTTAATCCTGCGTTTGAAGCGATAACGGGTTACAGTGCTGCTGAATCTATAGGTCGCACCCACACTATATTAAGATCTGGCGTACATGATGAGCAATTTTATCATGGCATTCGTACCTCATTACTTAATAGTGGCGAATGGAAAGGCATTATTTGGAGTCGTAATAGCTCTGGTAATATTTTTGCGCAAGAGGTAACACTATCTGCGATTAAAGAGAATGAGCATTTTAAATACTTCTTTGCTGTATTTTCTGATGTAACTGATTCGAAAAAGACAGAACAACAAATTATAACCCAAGCAAACTTTGATTCCCTCACCGGGTTACCAAACCGTCAGTATTTTAGTTCCGAGATCCGCCGCGTGATAGACAAGTCAGCCGCGAATGAACAAAAGTTTGCTATCTTGTACATAGATATTGATGATTTTAAGTCGGTAAATAACTCTGAAGATTTCCTTGCCGGTGATCGCTTACTTAAAGAAGTAACGCAACGTTTAAAATACCGCTGTCGTGATAGTGATTTTCTTGCGCGCATCGATGGCGATGAATTTGCATTTATTATCCCCGAGGTTGTGAATAAACGTCAGGCGGAAGTGTATGCGAAGCAACTGCAAGGTGTGTTTGCCCAGGCGTTCCAATTGTCTAATCAACAGCGCTATGTTACTGCTTCAGTCGGTATCACCATGTATCCCGAAGATGGCATTTATGCTGAAGCATTGATGCAAAATGCAGAACAAGCTACTTTTGAAGCTAAACGAAAGGGTCGCAACCAATGCGTGAGCTTCACCCAGGAATTGAGTGATGCAGCAATCCTTAAGCACCAAACTGTACTTGAATTAGCAGAAGCGATTAAACGTGGTAATTTGGATGTCTACTACCAACCTATCGTCGATAATCAATCGGGGAAAGTCGATAAATTGGAAGCCTTGGTGCGTTGGGATCACAAAGATCGTGGCTTTATTTCACCGGCAGAGTTTATTCCGCTCGCAGAAGAGGGAGGCTTAATACAAGGTTTAGGTGAGTATGTTCTGGATCAAGCCTGTTGTGACCTGAAAATCCTCCATGACATGGGGTATGCTGATATCGAAATGAGCGTTAACCGTTCGATCCTTGAATTTAAAACCGTTGATATGCAAGCTTCTGAATGGTTAAAAGTCATATCGTCGCATAATTTACCATTTGAATCAGTAACGATGGAGATCACGGAAAGTTTGCTGATGGATCTTGATGGCCAGTATATGCAGCGCATTAACGCCCTGAAAAGTGCTGGAGTTAAAATTGCTATTGATGATTTTGGTACTGGTTACTCATCGTTAAATTATTTACGCAGCTTGCCTGCTGATATTGTCAAGATTGATCGTAGCTTCATCAGTAATATCCCTGAAAATCAACAAGACAACTTATTATTAGATGGTATTATCACTATTGTGCATAACCTTGGAATGAAAGTTGTTACTGAAGGCGTTGAAACCGATGCTCAACTGTCATATTTAAAAGAGAAATTATGCGATTATTCACAAGGCTTCCTGTTATGCCGCCCAATTCCTATCAGTAATCTTCTTGAGTTTCTTACCCAGAATGAGACTATTTTTTAAATAAATAAATCATTTCAGTAAAATCCCTGATTGAGTTTGTGTTGTTGCCAGCATTCTTTGTTAATATGCGTGATAGAAGACATGAGATTACTCTGTACAATTTTATCAGGCGAATATGAAAAGAATACAAATCATCACAACAGACCACTCCTTTTTTGAATATATTGCTGAATTAGCTAACAAGTGGGATTTCTCACTTGAGCCGATCAATGATGCTCAGTTCCAGCTAGTTTACTCAGAAAAGGGACTTGAGTTATTTAAACTGGATGAACCTAAACTTGGGTCGGTCTATGTGGATTTTGCCGGTGGTGCGGTTAAGCATCGGCGTAAATTTGGAGGTGGCAAGGGTCAGGCTATAGCTAAAGCAGTAGGCTTAAAGTCAGGTTTAACCCCGAGTGTGCTTGACGGTACTGCAGGCCTTGGTCGTGATGCGTTTGTTTTGGCATCGTTGGGTTGTAAAGTAATGATGTTGGAGCGTTCTCCTATTGTTGCAGCGCTACTGGAAGATGGCCTGAAAAGGGCAGCTTTAGATACTGATATTGGCAACTGGATTACAACTCGATTGAGTTTGGTTTTTGCTTCTAGTATAGCTGACTTAGAGCCGTTGAATATATCACCAGATGTGGTTTATCTGGATCCTATGTATCCGCATAAAAAGAAGTCTGCGTTAGTAAAAAAAGAGATGCGGGTATTTCAATCATTAGTGGGTGCAGACTTAGATGCTGATGGTTTATTTGAACCTGCTATGCGTGTGGCAACCAAGCGAGTTGTTGTTAAGCGTCCAGATTATGCGGAATATATCGCGAATACTGAACCCAGTATGGCTATAGAGACGAAGAATAACCGTTTTGATGTGTACGTGAAAAAAGCAATGAAGTAGTTAATTCATGCTTTTCTGCTAGGTTTTAATGTCGAGTAATTATTTTATTTCCATATAATATATGGAACGAGGCTCAAGTTTTTTTACCTTAACTTGTGATACTTTAACGCCCACTAATAAGCCTCACTTATAAGAGAAGAGGGATAGTTGTGCTACTTGAGCTAGACAGTATTGAGAATGAACTAACCAGTTCATACACGTTTACCGAAGAAGATCACCAAACATTGAGATCGTATGGTGGTGTTATCGATGGTATTGCCACTTTATTTGGTAAACAATGTGAAGTAATCCTTCACTCATTAGAGAGTGTTGATCGCTCTGTAATAAAAATTGCAAATGGGTTTAATACTGGCAGAGTCGAAGGCTCGCCTATTACCGATCTGGCCTTGAAAATGCTGCAAGATATATCTGCGCAAAATAAGCAATGTTCGAAGGCTTACTTTACACAAACCAAAGATGGCCAAATGATGCGTTCTATGACTATCACGATAAAAAATCGTGTTGAAAGAACTATCGGGTTAATATGCATTAATATTAATTTGGGCGCGTCGTTTATTGACTTTGTGCAAGAGCTATTACCAAAGCCTGAATCTAAAGATGCTGAATTGTCATCAGAGAATTTTGCCACAACAGTTGAAGAACTGGTTGACCGTTCGGTTGAAGAAACTATTACCGATATTAATAACCGTACAGATATTGCTAATAATGCAAAAAATAAGCACATAGTTATATCCTTACATCAGCAAGGAATTTTTGATATTAAAGATGCGATCAATATGGTGGCAGATAAACTAAATATTTCAAAACACACTGTGTACTTATATATCCGCCAGATTAAATCTGATGAAGCGGAATTATAGAATACTTATAATTCGGATCTTTTAAACAAGGTACTATATTAATCAGATTATAACTTGATCTTTGGTGATAGGCTTTAAACTTATCCGTATTTAACGTGCAAATCTTAGCCAATAATATGGTCAGATCGAATAAAACACCTTATTTATGCTTAATTATTGAACATTAAAAGATTTTTTGTGATAAATCACCTTAAAACTTGCCAAGTAATAGCAGATCTCTATAATGCGATCTCACTGACACGGCAATAGCCGCTCAGTAAGGTAGTTAAATCATAGCTTCGGTTACTTTTTAAACTCCCTGAATAGAGCACAAATATGTGCTTGACTTCGAAACTGGTTTGCGTAGAATACGCAGCCTGACTGAGACGCACAGCGCCAAGGTCAACGCTCTTTAACAATTTATTCAAGCAATC
>JBLHPA010000002.1:0-73953 GCA_047628235.1 Moritella sp. | reverse complement strand
AACAGCGCCAAAGTTTATGGGTTTGTTGGATGCTCTGGAAGATTTAGACGATGTGCAGGAAGTTTATCACAACGCTGAGATCTCCGATGAAGTAGCGGCAACGCTGTAATCGTTAATGCGTTAATGCCTTATTGGCTGCTCTCTTCTCCTGTGGAAGCATACCCATGATTAGCCAAATTGCTGATTGCTGCATTTTGAATGGTCATGGGTATAGAGCAGTATATTAAGTTTTTACACTGCGTGATATTGACTTAGAAATTCATCAAATGAGTGAACATCATCCGCTTCCAACTGCGTCTGTTGTTGTAAGGACTCGTCAGTAAAGCGCATAAGTGCTGAATGGGTAGAATCTGAAAGTCCACGCTGAAGCAAAACTGTCTGATGCTTTTTTGCTTGTTCTAACATGGCATCAGCAAAGCTATCGCCATTGGCTATAGTAAGCATCACCTTTCCTGACGGCGTTAATTTACTATCTGCAACTTTGTCCATCTGCTCGTTGATAGTGAGTTTATAGCTATCAGACTGAGTGCCATGCGCTTGATCGAGCAGTGTTGCGATAGGGGTTATCTCAGTGAGTAACTGCTTGGCCTTTTGTTTAAAAGGAATAGCTTTGCCAGACTGCTGTAACTGTAGAGAAGGCTTGCGCCCTGCTAAAATAACCTGTTGGTGGTTGTATTTTATCTCCTTTAATTCCTCGGGCGAAATGTCTGGGCTATCTGAGATCAGGCAATATAACAAAAAGGCATCGAGGAAACGGATCTGCTGGGCATCAATGCCAGCGGGTAAGAAGGGATTCGTGTCCAAAATGCGTACTTCCACATACTCAACCCCTCTCTCTTTTAACGCTGCTAATGGTTTTTCACCCGCGCGCGCGACCCGCTTAGGGCGAATTTCGCTGTAATACTCATTTTCCAGCTGCAGAATGTTGCTATTCAGCTGCCGATATTGGCCATCAACATTGACGCCTAGTTTTTCATAGCCAGAGTAGGGCTGCTGTATTGCCTGCGTCATGCCCTGGATGTAACTGTCCAAGTTGTTATGGCTGATATTAAGAGACGCCTGTGCCTTACTTTGATAACCCAGATCGCTCATGCGCAAGGATGTCGCAAAAGGTAGCCCCAGTGTATTTTTGCTGAGTGTGTCTAATTGATGGTCTTTGTTATTCATAAAGCTGCTATCGAGAACAGGCGAGGCACCAAATAAATAACTTAACAGCCAGGCGTGCCGATTCACGTTGCGGATCAGGCCAAAATAGCGCTCAGATTTAAATGCCTGCAGATCGCCCTTACTACCCCAAAGCTGCTGGTAGTAGGGCCAAAAATCTTCCGGCATGGAAAAGTTATAATGTATACCGGCAATTGACTGCATAATGCGCCCATAACGGTGCGCGAGACCCTGACGATAAATATACTTCATCTGACCGATATTGGACGTGCCGTATTGGGCAATGGGAATACTCTCTTCTCCTGCAAGACGACAGGGCATACTGGCGGGCCAGATATATTCATCCTTCAGATTGCGCTGGGTAAAGTTATGCAGATCACTCAGGTAGTTGATGCTGTCATCAATTTTTTGGAATACAGGGGTAATAAATTCCAGCAATGCTTCGGAATAATCAGTGGTGATGCAGGTGTGCGTTAATGCCGAGCCCAGCGCCAGAGGATGGCGGGTTTGTGCCGTTGTTGCCTGTGGTGTGACCCTCAAGCTTTCTTTTTCAATACCACGTTGAATTTGGGTTAAAAACGAGTAATTTACTGGTGTTTGCAGTTTTTTTAGGCGAGCCTGGTATAGTTCGGACAAGACAGCTTTCCTTTTATACGGGTAAGTCGTTCCCGTTGGTAAATAACTGCCGCCAACGCTGTTGGCAGCAATGATAACTACTATTATTTGTTCAAATGGATAGCGTGAAAACGCAGGTGTGCTTCGATAAAACTGGCGATAAAGTAATAGCTATGGTCATAACCTTCACGCAGGTGTAATTCCAACGGGTAGCCACTGACTTTTGCAGCCGCTTCAAGCACTTCTGGTTTTAACTGTTCAGTTAGAAAATCATCGGATTCGCCCTGATCAACCATGGCCGGAACAAACTGTGTTGCCTGGCGCATCAGCTCACTGGCATCATGCTTGCGCCATGTTTCTTTGTCTTTACCTAAATAAGCGGTGAAAACTTTTTGCCCCCACGGACAGTTCATTGGATTGCAGATCGGACTGAATGCCGATACTGAGCTGTAACGCGTCGGGTTGAGCATGGCAATCGTCAGCGCGCCGTGTCCACCCATGGAGTGTCCAGCAATAGAACGTTTAGCGGATACTGGAAATGTTGACTCGATCAGCGCTGGTAGCTCATTAACGACATAATCGTACATTTGATAATGGCGGTTCCAGGGAGCCTGCGTTGCGTTAACATAAAAACCTGCGCCCTGGCCAAGATCATAACCTTTATCATCAGCCACGCCTTCACCACGCGGGCTGGTGTCCGGCGCCACAATGGCAACACCTAATTCTGCCGCGAGACGTTGCGCGCCTGCTTTTTGCATGAAGTTTTCATCCGAGCATGTCAGGCCGGAAAGCCAGTACAGAACAGGTACTTTTTGCCCGTTTGATGCCTGCGGGGGCAGGTAAATAGCAAATCGCATATTACAGTTTAATGTTTGCGAGTAGTGGCTATATTGCTTGTGCCAGCCGTCAAAGCTTTTGTTTACACTTAAATTTTCAATTGTCATTAGAAACCTTAAAGGCTGCCTCATGACTGAGGCAGCCTACAATTATTAAAGTGAATAGTATTTATCGAAGTGAATAGCCTCTATCGAAATGAGTGCTATATATCGACGTGAATACTATTTATCGAAGTGAATGACAGTTCGAATACTTTCGCCTTTATGCATTAACTCAAACGATTTGTTAATGTCTTCAAGCGGCATCGTGTGGGTAATGAAATCGCTCAACTTGAATTCACCCTGTAAATAACGTTCAACGTAATCAGGTAATTCAGTGCGACCTTTAACACCACCAAAAGCAGAACCACGCCATACACGCCCTGTTACCAATTGGAATGGCCGGGTTGAGATCTCTTGACCCGCGCCGGCTACGCCGATAACAACAGATTCGCCCCAACCTTTGTGACAACATTCTAGCGCAGAACGCATTAAGTTTACGTTACCGATACATTCAAACGAGTAATCAACACCACCGTCTGTTAATTCCACGATAACGTCTTGAATTGGTTTGTCGTAGTCTTTTGGATTAATGAAATCAGTTGCACCTAACTTTTTAGCCAGTTCAAATTTGCTTTCGTTAATATCAATAGCAATAATGCGACTTGCCTTCGCCATTGTTGCACCGATAACAGCAGAAAGACCAATACCGCCAAGACCGAAGATAGCAACGGTTGCGCCTTCTTCAACTTTCGCCGTATTCATTACCGCGCCCATACCGGTTGTTACGCCACAACCTAACAGACACACTTCTTCAAGCGGTGCTGCTTTATTCACTTTGGCTAATGAAATTTCAGGTAACACCGTGTATTCAGAGAACGTAGAACAACCCATGTAATGGAAAATTGGCACGCCATCTTTATAGAAACGGGTAGTGCCATCAGGCATCAGGCCTTTACCTTGGGTTTCACGAATTTTCTGGCACAGGTTGGTTTTACCTGATTTACAGAACTTACATTCGCCACATTCAGGGGTATATAATGGAATAACATGATCGCCAACGGCAACGCTTGTCACGCCTTCACCGATCTGTTCAACGATACCGCCACCTTCATGACCAAGAATAACGGGGAAGATACCTTCTGGATCGTCACCTGAAAGGGTAAACGCATCGGTATGACAAACACCTGTTGCGATGATTTTTACTAGTACTTCACCTTTTCTCGGTAACATCACATCTACTTCTTCAATAGACAGTGGCTGGTTTGGACCCCAAGCGATGGCCGCTTTTGATTTGATGAATTGGTCTGACATATAAATACTCACTTTTACTTGCTAGATAGTTTAATGGATTTAGAACATAAACGTGCTCAATATAGCTTAGTCTATGCTATTTACTTTAATGTGATAACACCCCTGAGAGGTAATTCACTTTTACCATACGGTAATAATCAGCGTGGTTAATGACTGTGTCCTTGAGAGAGGTTAATAATAGCAACCCCTATGGCGACCAGCGCCATACCAAGCCACATTGTATAGTCAAGGTGCTGCCGGATAAATCACTGCCGGATTAACGTGACCGTGATTATCGCAAGCCCTGCCCATAGCGCATGAACGATACCAACCGGCATGCCTTTCATTGCCTGCCCTAAAAACATGAAGGCGGCAAGGTGTCCTAACAAAACTAACGCACTGGGGAGTGATTTTGAGAAACCATCGGTTGCCTTTAACGCAACATGTGAGAATGCTTCAGATATCACGCCCAGAAACAGAAATACCCAACTCATTCTTTGCTCCTAATAATTTGTGTAAGGTGTCATAGCCGAAGTCATATCGTTACAGTGGCCGCGTCGTGCTCAGCGCTGGTAAATCCCGAAGCGTTTAGATTATGGTTGGTATTATATTTGTTTCTACAGAAATGATAATATGCTAGTTTGTAAATACACTTGTACATATAGGTAATAATCATGAAGTGGGAAGGTATCAGTGAATTTGTTCACGTTGCTGAAACAGAGAGTTTTACTCAGGCGGCAAAAAAATTGGCGATCTCAACCGCTCAGGTTAGCCGTCAGATCAGTGCATTAGAAAAACGGTTAAACATAAAATTGTTCTATCGTACAACACGGAAAGTTTCATTAACCCAGGAAGGGCAAGTCTTTTATCAACATTGCCGTGGTGTACTGGATGGTCTGGATGAAGCGGAGCGAGCGATAACTAACTTACAAAGCCGACCACAAGGGAAAGTTAAACTGTCGGCACCTGTGACTTATGGTGAGCAACAGATATTGCCTCTGGTGAATGATTTTGTACTGCAATATACAGATGTTGAAGTTTCAGCTGATTTAAGCAATCAGCAAGTTGACTTAGTTGAGGGCGGTTATGATTTAGCTATTCGTCTTGGCAAGTTAAGTGATTCTACCCTGATGGCAAAAAAATTAGGCAATAGAACTAACTACGTCTGCGCATCCCCGATTTATCTGGAAAAGTATGGCATCCCTCATTCATTGTCTGAGCTGAGTAAACACAATTGTTTGTTGGGTACACTGGATTATTGGCATTTTAAAGAAGCAGGTAGAGAAAAGCATATCCGGGTGACGGGTAATCTGCGTTATAACAGCGGATTTGGTCTGACTGATGCAGCATTAAAGTCGCACGGGATCGTGCAGTTACCTGATTATTATGTGCAGGAGCATCTGGACAAGGGTGCGTTGGTCACCGTGTTAGACAATTACCGGGAGGCGGATGAAGGTATTTGGGCAGTATATCCGCATAATCGCCATCTATCACCGAAAATAAGATTGTTGGTCGATTTTCTTGCTGAAAAGTTGTCTTAATTTTTCACTTGTAGATCCTGCCAAGGCTGGATCTACAATTTATAACGTATCAATGATTTTTTATTAGCATTGTCAGGGCTGTGGATCAAAAAAAGGCTCAAAAGAGCCTTTTAAATAACTTACATACTTACTCTTATTACTTATTATTTGCGGTGTGTGTTGCTATTACATCCATTAATACAGGAGAAAGGGAATCATAAGGCGTTAACCCTAGTGATGTTAATTGCTGACGTATTGCATCCATATCTTCAGGGTTAGTTCCTGTTTCAATAATTGATGATACAAATGCCGAAAATGTTGGTGCAGACCAACCTTTTTGTGCAGATAGTTCAGTATGAATAAAGTCTAAGCCAAAGAAAGGGTGCCCTGTATTGTCAATACGACCATACATATGAACGCCACAATCTTTACAGGCAAATCGCTTAATTGCAGCACTGTCATCAATAACCTTAAGTTTTGACTCATTGTTCGTTACTTTAAGGATATCTTTGGACACAACTGCTACCTGTGAGAAAAGAGCGCCATTGGGTTTCCAACATTTAGAGCAACCACAGGTGTGATTATGGGCACTTTGCCCTTTAATCTCAACGGTAACTGTTTTTGAGCGGCAATGGCATTTTAACTCGCCACCTTTAAAGTTATTTAATGTTGGCTGAATACCACGGTCGACATCAGGATGGATAAGCACACGATTTGAAGAACAGAATGTTGCTTTATATTTACTTACAATTTTATTTATCATGTGATCAACTCTTAGGTTTAAGTATTATGTTTGTGGTGCAAATTCAGGTGCTGCTTTCCGATGAGCGGTATAAATCGCTTCACCATCTTTCCAGTCATTATTAAACATAATGAAAATTTCAGGTTCATGATTGATCTCGCGAAAAGGGGACGAGGTTTCCTTATTGTTGATTTGCCAGTAAGACTGATTAGTGTAAGCCGCAAACAGATGCCCGTTGTCGCCGAAGATATTGTACATTAGTGGGAATTTTAAGCTTATCTGAAACTTTACTTCGATATTGTCGAGCACTGGTCTTCTCTCGGATAACTCCGCCTCCTTGATAAAAGGATTGATATTAGGCGTGCTATTATAGGTAGCAAGAATATAATTCACTCTGTTACTTATTATCTAGGCGCTTAAAAATTACATTTTTGCTTCAAACAGTGCCACAATTTCTTCTAAGTTTGCTTGGCGAGGGTTCGTTAGAGAACACGCATCATTAAGGGCGTTTTGTGCCATGAATGCTAACTTGTCCTGTTTCACCCCTAGGTCAGCAAAGCGCTGCGCGGTGCCAACGTTATTTGACAGTGTCTCAATGGCTTGGATGCCCGCTTCAACAGCTTGATCTTGCGTTAGTCCTGCAATATCAACACCCATTGCTTTAGCAATATCAACAAAACGCGCAGGAATCACTTTCGCGTTAAAGCGAGATACGCCTGGTAGTAATATTGCGTTACACAGGCCATGAGCCAGGTCATAAACGCCACCTAATTGGTGCGCCATGGAATGAACATAACCCAGTGAGGCATTTGAGAATGCCATCCCTGCCAGATACTCACCGTACTGCATCGCATCACGAGCTTCACGGTTTTCACCGTCATTTACTACAGTTTCAAGATTTTGAGCAATAAGCTCAATCGCTTTAATCGCCGAGGCATCAGTGATTGGTGTTGCCGCTGTTGAAACATAAGCTTCCACCGCGTGTGTCAATGCATCCATCCCAGTTGTTGCTGTTAGGAATTTAGGCATTGCTACCATTAATTCAGAATCGTTTACTGCAATGATAGGGGTGAAATGTTTGTCCACAATAGGGTATTTAGTTTGGTCTTCTTCATTAGCTATAATGGCAAAAACGGTCATTTCAGCCGCAGTACCTGCTGTGGTGTTAACAGTAACAAGCGGCAATTGTGGTTTTTTAGAAAGATGAACCCCTTTAGAGTAGTCACGGATATGACCGCCATTGGCAGCGACTAATGCAATACCTTTCGCGCAGTCGTGTGAAGATCCGCCACCGAAGGAAATAACAAAATCACTTTTGCTTTCAGCCAACAGCGCGAGACCATCTTCAACATTCTTTTCTGTTGGATTGGGCTGCACACCGTTATAAATAGTAAAGTCGATGTGGTGAGCGATAAGCTCGTCAGTCAGTTTATCCACTAAACCAATATCAGTGAGTACGCTGTCTGTGACGATTAATGCTTTGCTCAACTCTTTAGATACTAATTCAGTACCTAGGGATTTAATTGCGTTTTGACCCATTAGCGTCACGGGTGGCATATAGAAAACATTACTCATATTTACTCCAAATAATTATAAAATAATAAAATAATAAAATAATAAAATAAAAAGGTTTTTCTTCATCGATTCCTGAACGATGGAGAGAGTTTAATTGATTTTAAGGTAATGATAATACATTAATTTTGTAAAAGATTGTTACTGAGGTGGCTACAATATCGTATCGTGATAAGGGCTTTTCAGGTCAACTTATAATGTGAGTAAGTGCGGCTAGTATTTAGACATCAATTGGGAGGGTGTAAATGAATCTGTGGCATACATACCTATACAAGGCATTACACAATAAATTTTCAATCGGCGTAAACTAAGTTTCTCAACTTACCTCATGGTGGTGCTAAGAACAATGCGGCTACTTATTTGGTATGGCTGAAGTGATGTAGCAGTTTTAATAAAAGTAAAGGTAAAAATAAAAATAAAAGTAAAAATAAAACTTAAGGGCAATAACTCAAATGAAACGAAATAAACTCTCTTGGATGCTGGCGGCGGCGTTATCCGGCTTCAGCATGTCAGCGCAAACAGTGATGGCGGAATCTGTCGCCTGGGATCAGCAGGACCAAATATGGATGAGCCAGCAATCAGCTCATTTTACTATTAGTTTTTTAGATGGCCATCAGCAAAATGCCGCAAAAGCACTGGATATTGCCGAACGTGTTCATAATGAGTTATTACCATTTTTTAAGGCTGCTCCAAAGGAACGCACCGAGATAGTACTGGTTGACGACTTTGATTATTCCAACGGCTGGGCAACACCAGAGCCCTTTGCTCAGATCCGATTGATCATGAGCCCACCCGAAGATGTGAACAGCCTAGAAACGGATGATGAATGGTTGCATATGCTCATTCGTCACGAATATGCACACATTATGCATATGGAGCTGGCGGGTGGCGCTGTCAACGCGTTGCGTAACGTGTTTGGCCGGAATATGTTGCTGTTCCCCCATGCTCTGACACCTTCTATGCTGGTGGAAGGACTGGCAGTGTATTTGGAAACCAATAAAGCATTGGGCTATGGCCGATTACAGGGATCTAACTATGACATGCAAATGCGCATGCAAGTGTTCGGCGGCGAGCTGAAAGATCTGGAACAGGTTGTAGTTGCATCTCGGGAATGGCCACTAGGTTCTCCGTATCTTTATGGCTCGTATTTTATCGAGTATCTGGCTAATACTTATGGTGAAGAGCAGTTACAACTATTTCTACAGGATTATAGCCGTAAATTATTGCCTTATTTTCTGCTAAACAGTTCGGCTAATAAAGCATTCGGTAAAGACTTTTTGCTTTTATGGCGTGATTATCAAGCTTATTTAACCGCACGTTTTGACGCTGACATCACCACGCTCAAACAGCAATCCGTAGTTGGCCTCGATCTGGATAAGAATTTGTCTCTGCAAGTGACAACTCCCAGCGCTGTAGGTTTAGTTGTGAACCGAAACAACAGTGAAGACAGAGCGGCTATGACTGTGTTGAATACGACAGATGATAACGAGGCTGACTGGCAGTTCGTTGTTAATACCAAAGGGGTTACTGCGCTTGATCAACACTCAGATGCGGGTCTGGCTGTTTCGCGCATAATGGGTTACGCCGATGGACGCGTATTGAATGATCTGTTTTTGTATCAGCAGGGAGACTGGACGCGATTAACCGAAAGACAACGTTTTCGTAAAGTTCGTTGGATGCCAAATGGTAAGCAGTTACTTGCCAGTCGTAAAGTCGATGGCCTGAGTGAATTGTGGCTAATTGATCTGCAGCAGAACAGTTCGGAACAGATCGGTACAGCACAGACAATGGTTTGGCAGGGCGCTGAAAATGTAGTGCTTGGTGCATTCGATGTGTCGCCTGATGGCGATTATTTGGTCGCCTCGGTTAAACGTCCACAACAGGGCTGGAATCTGGAACGATTGAACCTTGATTTCAGCACTGTGAAAAACATGCAATGGCAGCCGCTTACCGACAGTAAAGCGGTCGAAAACAATCCAGTATTTTTACCGGATGGCCGGATCGCGTTTAGTGCCGACTATGACGGTGTTTATAATATTTTTGTATTAGAACCAGAGACCAATGACGTGATTCAGTGGACTCGTGAAGTGGGCGGTGCCTTCTTGCCACAGTGGCAGCCAGGTTTGGGTTTGGTTTATCAGGCGTATAGCACAGATGGCTACATCCTGCGTTATATTGCTCAGCCAGAAGCACTGTCGTTTTTTACCACCGAGAGCAATCAGGGTCGTTACGACTATCCTGCGGCAGTGACTGAAGAGGTGACCAAATCAGCGCCTGATACATATAGTCCTTGGTCGACTCTACGGCCACGCGCTTGGCTTCCCTTCTTTGCCGCTGACGATGTCAGCACCCAAGCTGGTATTAGTTTTTCTGGTTCTGATGCATTGGGTCGGCACAATTATCAGGTTGCCGCCAACTGGGATTTTAAAAATTCAGTCGCAAATTATAACCTCAACTATCAATATGATAATCGCTGGTTAGCCAGCGCAGAAGCCGATCATAGTTTCGAACTATTTACTGAAAATAAGGCTGGCAATGGGACTGACAATAAGACGGAAGGCTACCGTATAACCCGAAATGATACCGTGACCGTACAGCGCAATAATATCTTTACGGCCTGGGAGGATGACCTCCGATTACATGCCGGTGGAGTATGGGATAAAGAAAGTTTGGTATCGCAGCCAAGCTTTAGCAATATAGGTAAATATCAGGCAACTGATGAAGCGCTGGCAGGTTTGGCGTTGACGTTTGATAACCGGGAAGGCTATTTAAATGTACCCGGTACTGGCTGGGGCAATTATGTTGATCTGGTGATTGAAACTAATGACCTGGTAAATACCGATTACAGCGGTGCGCTCTATCAGGCGCAATGGTTAGGTACCTTAGATCTACCTGGTCGTACTACGCTGACTGCGAGACTGGGGGGCGGTTATGCCGACAGTGGTGCGAAGGCCTTTAGATTGGGTGGCCATGACACGACAGAAGAAACAGTCTTGTTTGGTCGTGATACTCAGGCCTTAAGAGGTTTTGACGAGTCCGTTCAGCGTGGACATCGCTATGCCACCGAGCGGTTAGAACTGAGAACCTGGTTGGGACGTGTCGAGCGTAACTGGTCGTTATTCCCGGTCGGTTTAGGTGATATTTCGGGTTCGCTCTTCGTTGATTCGGGTGCTGCCTGGAATGCCGGTGAAGACGTTGACCAGCTCACTGGTATCGGCGGTCAGCTAGCGGTAGAGCTCAAATTGGGCTATAACATGACACTCCCTGTTGCACTGGGTTATGCCAAGGGACTCGACAGCGAAAATGGCAAAGGCCAAGTGTACTTTAGAATGCAGTCTGCATTTTAGTGCTCGCAGCTTGATACCTCAGTCATCGTTAAAACATGACCGTTAAAAAAGAGCCGTTAAAAATAGTAATTGTGTGGGCATGTGTACTTGTCCGCCTGATTATATCTCGCAATGGTTCAGATTGAGCCCTGCTAATTTGTTTAATATGGATGAGGAATGGTAAACTTGCCGTCTAATACGTTTTTATTACCAATGGACGATATGCCTAATATCCGAGCTGTACTCGTTGAAGATGACGAGAAGATTTGCGAACTGCTGTCTTGCTATTTAACTAACCACCATTTTGATGTTACCTGCGTTAATGATGGTGGAAATGCAGCGGTTACTATCATTGAGCAACAACCCGATATTGTGATTCTCGATCTCATGCTTCCCAATGCGGATGGTTTTACTATCTACCGGCAAATTAAGTCCTCATATCGTGGCAAGGTTGTATTTCTGACCGCCAGCGAAGACGACATGGATCAAGTCGCCGCACTGGAGATGGGCGCGGATGATTTTGTTACCAAGCCAGTGCAACCTCGAGTGCTGCTGGCACGACTACGAATGCTACTAAGGCGAAAAACTGAGAAGCAAGCCCCCCATCACGAGCCTAAAAAGATAAGCTTTGGTGAACTGGAATTAGATGATTCACGTAAACAATGTCGGCTCAATAACCAGGATATAAAACTGACCAGCAGTGAATTTGATCTGCTCTGGTTGCTTGCCAGCCACGCAGAGGAGATCCTCACTCGTGAATATCTGGTTAAAACGCTCCGAGGTATCGAATACGACGGTATTGATCGCACCATCGACAATAAGGTGGTTGTATTGCGCAAGAAACTTGGCGACAATCCCGCTCTTCCTCGAAAGATTATCACCGTCAGAAGCAAGGGTTATCTGTTTGTCCCTGATCGTTGGTAATATTATTTATCAACTAAAGATATCTCCATTCTCCCGTTTAAGGTAAAAGATCAAGTTTAAGGTAAGCGTATGAAACGACTGTTTATAATGGCCTATTTAATTACCGTTGTGACATTTTTTGTTGCCGTGATCGTTATGGAACAATCCGCGTTGTTTTCTACCGATGAATGGGATGAGCGAAATTTTAGACAAGATATCGCTGCGACAAGTTACCTCCTTGCGGATATTGCACAAAATCATGGCCAAGATTACGCTGAAGAGACATTACAAAACTTTGCAAATAAAATGGAATTAACGCTCAAAATATATGATCCCATGAATGCAGAATCAGGTCAGGAGTTGAGTGCAGAATTACAGCAACAAGTTTTTGCAGAAAAGATCGTTATAGAAGATGCTGAGGCTAATTTAGCCTATTTTACTTTTGGTAACGGACAGCATATTTACAAAATAGAAATTGATACCAATTCAGTGTTATGGCATGAAGAGGCCAAGCTCGAATTGCTGATGCTGTTTGAGATCTGTGCGGCACTGGCGATCATTACATTTATCGTGTTATTTATGATTAGCCGTCGGTTACGTCGGTTAGAGGATGCCTGTATTGCTTTTGCCGATGGCGACCTCGATGCTAGGGCGCCGACGAAAATGCGGCATAAAGTGGGGAGTTTGAATGATACTTTCAATTCTATGGCCGAGCGGATATCCCAGCTTATTCGCAGTAATCGACATTTAACCAATGCGGTTGCACATGAATTTCGCACCCCTATTTTCCGCATTCAGTGTAATCTAGATATGCTCGATGACTCGAATGTCCGGCAAGAGCAAATGCCTTATCTAGAAGGGATGCAAGGTGATCTCAATGAGCTTTGCAGCATGGTGGAAGAGCTGTTACATTTTTCGAAGATGGAACGACTGGACACGCAGTTAACACTAGAAGAGACCGATATTCATGCATTAATGGACAAGCAACTTAGCCATCTGCAGTTCGAAACGGATAAAAAACTCATGTTAGAGGCAGACAATAGCTGCATCGCCCCTGTTTCGGTACGGCTATTTCAACGTGCGGTGGGCAATATAATTCGTAATGGTTACAAATATGCGGAATCAGAAGTCAGGATCTTATTGCGAACCTCTCCTACCGAACTACATATCAGTATTGAGAACGATGGCCCTAATATTCCAGTTGCAGATAGAGAATCGATCTTTGAACCTTTTATTCGGCTAGATAAAGCGAGAGATCGGCAAAGTGGCGGACATGGACTGGGTTTAGCCATCACCAAACAGATAATAAAGCAGCATAACGGTAGCGTTTATATTTCAGATAGCACGATGGGCGGTGCCTGTTTTAATATCAAATTGCCGCTATTGGCCAGTTTGAAATAGGCACGTTTGACTCCCCCGTCCTCGCTACCATCTTCGCCACAGAAAATGATTGTATGTTGTGCCGACTTATTTTTCAATATTACTTCCGTAACCACATGAATCGACTACAAATAACTTGCATTTTTATGCATTAAACCTGTAGATTGGACTTGTCTGGTTTTTAACTCCTATTATGGCTTGTTATGTGGATATATAAGCTGCATTATCACGACATTTTTGGTTTTAAAAACTGTAAATAATATAAATTCCAGTATTAATCATTATCTAAGAGGCTACAGTGACTCAGTCTAGCAAAAGTAATGCACTCGCCGTGCTTGCCTTTATCGTTTGGGGGATCATCCCACTTTATTATCAACTGCTGCCGGATGCCGATACGGGTGAACTGCTAGCACTTCGGATCATCATTACAATTCCTCTGATGGGACTGGTGATGAGGCTATTTAATTGTCCGTTACTCTCCCTCGCCAAAATTTGGGCGGATAAAAAATCACTGCTGATGTGCTTATTAGCAAGCTGCGTTATGAGTATATCCTGGTATGCATTTATATGGGCGCTGACTAACGGGCAGGTAATGGCTGCCAGCCTTGGGTTTTTTATCAATCCTTTGTTTGTGATCTTACTCGGGGTGCTGTTTTTACATGAAAAACTGACGCCTGGGCAAAAGGTGGCGGTGCTATTTGGTATTGCAGGGCTGAGTTTTCAGGTCTGGCATTACGGTGAACTGCCTTGGTTAGCACTGGTTATGGGGGGATTTTTTGCCCTGTTTGGTTTATGCAAAAAATGGATCAAATACGATCCTATGACAGCCGTTACGGTTGAAGCCATGTGGTTAGTACCTTTTGCCGTTGCCTTCATGGGCTGGAAATACAGTTTAGGTACCAGTGATGCGTTAAACAATATGACTACATTCATGTTGTATGCGGGCTCTGCGCCCGTGACTTTACTGCCGTTGTTACTGTTTAGCATCGCAGTGCGGTATACCTCTCTTACTATGATCGGCATTTTTCAATATATAGAACCGACACTACAGTTTTTATTGGCAGTATTACTCTTTGATGAAGTGTTTGACGAAGTTAAAGGGGTTAGTTTTGCGCTCATCTGGTGTGGGCTAATTGTCTGCTCTGTAGAGGCATTGTGGCGGCACAGAAAAAAACAAAAAACATTGATACATTCCCATCAATAACGACGGGTTTGTATGTGACTTGATGTTGCAGGAGATTTAATATTATAAATCCAGTACCGATTAATCGGCACTGGATTTACGCAGGGCATTAAGTCGCATTTGTGCAATACCAAATACGGAATTGCTGGCGTATTCACCGGCTTCATTAATTGTCCCAACCGGTTTATCAGTGAGGATGGTGATCGCTTCCTTGACATGTTCTATCGCCCAAATGTTAAATTCACCATTGCTCACTGCAGTGACAACATCTTTACGTAACATCAGATTATGCACATTGGTGTGCGGTATAATTACCCCCTGACTTGGCAGCGCTCCCTTGATGGCACATATATCGAAAAACCCCTCAATTTTTTCATTCACACCACCAATGGGCTGCGCCTGACCGAACTGATTCATTGATCCTGTTATGGCTATATCTTGACGTAATGCTAATTGTGAAAATGCGGATATTACGGCGCAGAATTCAGCCATTGAGGCGCTATCTCCGTCTATGCCACCATAGGATTGTTCGAATGTTAATTGTGTGGTCAGGGGGATCTTAGCTGTTTGGCCAAAAACTGAAGCCAGATAAGCGGATAATATTAATACCCCCTTGGAGTGGATGCTACCGCCTAATTTAACTTTTCTTTCAATATCGAATACTTTACCTTCACCAAACGCAGTTGTAGCCGTGACGCGTTCTGGAATGCCAAACTGATGATCTGAGGTAGTAATAACAGACAGGGCATTTATCTGGCCTATGGCGGTTCCTTGTGTATCAATTAAGGTCGTGCCATTAATGTAACTTCGCTGCATATAATCTTGTAGACGGCTAGCACGTTGCTGTTTGTTGGCTAATGCTTGCTCAACATGGTGAGAGCGGATCAGTGTGGCGTGTGAAAGGTGGGCGCAGTAATTGGTTTCTCGTAACAGGTTGGCAATATCAATCGAGTGCAATGACAGCATATTCTGATCTTCTGCCTGGCGTGAACTGTACTCGATAATGCGGCTGATGGCCCGGCGGTCACAGTGCAGCATGTTGTTATCATGCACGATACTGGAAATGAACTGAGCATAATGGGCTTCTGAGGTGTCAGTTCTGGGCATGACATCTTCGAAATCGGCTGTTACACGAAATAATTCTCGGAATTCAGGATCATACTGTTGCAGTAGTTGGTAGGTCTGGTAATCACCAAATAAAATAATTTTAACGGCTAATGGGATGGGCTCCGGATCGAGTGAAATAGTGCCAGATAGACTTATTTCACGTTCGAGTGAGCTTAAATTAAGTTTAGTAGAACGCAGTGCCCGTTTTAAACCATCCCAGACATAGGGCCGCTCCAATACTTTGATTGCGTCTATCATCAATACGCCGCCATTAGCGCGATGTAGGCTGCCAGCACGGATCAGTGAGAAATCTGTGAATACCGTCCCCTTAAAGGTGGCATTTTCGATGTAGCCAAAGATGGTGTGGTAGCTGGGACTATCTTCTAAGATGATAGGGAACCCCGCTGTGTTCTGACACACCAGTACATTCACTCTATAGCGGCGCGGCATCTTTTTATCTAATGCCGCATAGGCGAGCGTGATATCGTCATCACTGCCTTCTGAAAATATAGCGAGGTTTTCCAAAATATCTTTATGCATTGCGGCCAGATGGGATTTTACTTCAGGTAAGTGATTATATTTTTCTTTTAACGGTTTGGTGCAATGTACCAATACTTCTTGGGCAATTTGCTCATCTAATTTTTGTATTTTATCTGAAAATGTTTCTTCCCAGATAGTGAGTTGACGTATTATGCCGCGCAACTTGGCCTCGAGTTCGGCTATTTTTGTTTCAAAATGCTTTTTCTCTTGGTCAGATAAGAGGTTAAAACTTTCTTCAGTATGTGGTTCGTCATTGTTTAGTGCCACCAGTTGATAATCACCTTGAGAGGTGAGCGTGAGGCTAATATGGTGCTGTTTAGCATTTTTAGTTAGGTTCTGTAAGATCGCCTCTTGTTTATTATCTAACTGATTTTTTAATTTTTCAGAACGAGCAAAATAAAGTTCATTATCAAATGCCAGCGGTAGGGATTTAACCAGGCGGCGCATCAGTTTGTCGATATCTTTTTTGAAATTGTTGCCCGTGCCAGGCGGCAGCTTCAGCACTTTGGGATTACGTGCCTCTTCAAAGTTGACGACATAACACCAATCAAATAAAGCGTTGGCATTGCCGCTGGGCTCATGCCGACTTAGATAGCGCAGTACCATGGTGCGTTTACCCAGACCGTTATGCCCGAGCGCATAAATGTTGTAGCCTTTCTCTTTGATCGACATGGCAAATTCGACCGCGCGTTGTGCGCGCTCCTGACCGACAATTTCATCTAAAGGTTGCAAGTGTTTCGTCGATTTGCATTCAGCGGCAAGCTCGGTTAATGTTGCTGGTCGGTATAAGTCACCACTGCTTAAAGGTTTTACGGACATACAGTACCCTCTTATAAAACAGCTATATCACTAGTGTAGACACAAATCTGTTGTGTTAGCATACAGTTTTAGCATTTTCATTGGTGCTTGTGCACAACGTTCATTTATAAACATATTTAATCTAAACATATTAGAAATATCAAGTCAGTTTTTGGCTTTTAAATTAACAAGGAGAGAGGGGAATGTCTAAGGCAGATACGCTCATTATTCTGGATTTTGAAACGACAGGATTATCACCCGATATGGGCGATAGGGCGATTGAAATTGGTGCGGTCAAAATTGAGAATGGTCAGATCACTGGTCGCTTTCAGGAGTTGATGAATCCTGGTCGACAAGTGAGTGGCTTTATTGCCGACTATACCGGGATCAGTAATGATATGCTAGCAACGGCACCGTCTTGTGAAGAGGTGATGCACCGATTTGCCGATTTCATCCAGGATTATAATCTTATTGCGCATAATGCACCGTTTGATAAGCGCTTTCTGGATGCGGAATTGGCACGTATTTCTCGTCATTATAATGGTCAGTTCAGCTGTTCGTTATTAGTAGCAAGGCGTGTATACCAAGATGCACCGAGTCATAAATTAGGTGAGTTGATTAAGTATGCGAACATTCCTGCCGAAGGGGCTTTTCACCGGGCGTTGTTTGATTCTGAAATGACGACAAAATTGTGGCTCGCTATGCTGCAAGAGATAAAAGAGCGTTATAACTTAAGTGACATTTCATTTAATCTCATTCAAAAACTGGCTAAAACACCGAGAAATTCGGTGCATAATTTGTTGAGTCGTTGTTAATAATCGCGACATTTATGCTCAGGGGAAATAAAAATAATAGGGTAATGAGGACGTCACCCTATCGTTACTTTTCCCTGTGCATACAATTAGTATCATGTTCCCGCTGTTTTAAGTGTTAACCAAGCTTAGTTTTGCTGCTCGTTCCTTGTGGTAAGATATGCCAGCGCCTCTGTAACGGCTGTAACAACATCAGAATACATTTTTTTACGTTGCTCGATGCTGAGATAAAACGCCATGTCGACATCATGACGGATGTATCGAGCAGGTAGATTATTGAGCGCCAGGCAACATAAATCGGAGATAAAATCCCCATCATGCCGCTGCTCCAGCTTACTCTCGGTTAGGTAGCTAATAACCAGCTGTTCGTAGTAATTGCGTATATCCAGATCTAGATGCATAACGATCCCTTTTTAAGCACTTATAATAACGATATTGTAACATACGCTTATGTAATATGTATCGTGTATACCCAACCCCCACCTGAAGATGAAGATATCAATGCATTTGCTACCAGTGGAGTGAAAATCTGGAAATGCCGCGCTACATCCTAGATATGAAACAAAACACGGATTAAATGGAGAGTATTCTGGGTAGTACCAGCCAAATTAATCTGGAAGAATAGGCTGCCTGTAAATTGCGCTAAGAGCAACAAATAAGCGCTGCAAAGATTGATGAATAGTGCATCGTCAAATGTAGTTTGGCTGAGATGCGAACAGCGCAAGCACTATCCCGCAGTTGAACACACAGCAACAAGCAATACGTGTCAGGTTACTCGATTATAACCGTTTAGAAATAGATAGGCAGTTAACTGTAGTAAGGTATTGAACCTTGGTAGTTTTGAACGTACAGTATTGCAGATAAGACGACATAAAATGACACTATAGGGTAACAAGTATGCAAGGTGCAGGTGGAACATCTGGTGGTATTGGCCAGTTTTTCATAGGAACAATCATGATGTGCGGCGGTTTTTATCTGCTGCTAAACGCCATCTCAGTATCGACTAATTTCGGTATGAGCTCGAGTTTATACCGGGTTTCTGCATTAGGGGGTTATCATGTTACCGGTGGTATGATCATGATCCCTTTTATGTTTGGTGTTGGACTTGTATTTTACAGCGGCAGAAATTTACTTGGCTGGCTGTTAACCTTTGGTAGTATTACTGCACTTATCTTCGGGGTTATTTCGTCTATTCGGTTTAGTTTTCGCACTATGAGTGCATTTGATCTTATCGTTATTTTAGTACTCGCGATTGGAGGTTTGGGGCTATTTCTTCGCTCATTACGAACAATAGATTGTCGTTATCCTGATTAATTGTCAGGATATTTTCTCCATTTAAGGAAATGTAGGTGGCATTAATGTCAATGATGAAACCATGGAAGCTGATAAGCCTGCTGCTTATGCTGCAGCTATTGGCTGGCTGTGAATCCAAACTAGAACAAACGCAGGCGACAATTAGCCAGCAGATCACTGTTGCACAACAGGGCATTGATAAGCTGGGTAACGCGCTTGAGCAGGGGCAGGTACGTAACGCTAAGTTACTGACCGAGTACGCTCGAATCTTAAAGGCTCAGAAACCAGAACTAACGCGTATCACTGAACTTGTTGCGGAAGATGCGACGACTCAGGGACCGTTATATCAAGGGCTTACCAGTCGCTTAAATGATATTAAGGCTGAAACGGTCACTTTGGATAGCGCGGGGTTAGTGCTCGATAATTTAACTCGGCTGCAGGAAGCTGCACAGCTTAGGTTGTATAGTGATGCGTTAACCGATCCTATTAATGTGTTAGCCGATATGTCCGATGGGCAATTGGCCCGTATTGGCGCTATCAGTAAACAGGCAGAGGCCAGTTCGGGTGGTGGCAGTGATTATGGTGCGGGCAGCCAGTTGGTCGGTAATCCGAACTACGGTGGCTGGCAAACCCAGCCTAATGGCACCAGCTTTTGGCAGTGGTATGGCATGTACCGCATGTTTGGCGACCTGACCGGTCGAGTTAGTTATGGTAATTGGAGTAATAACCGACGTTACAGTTATTACAGTGATTATGGCCGTTCGCGCTACACCAGCCCGAAACAAGGCAGACAGCAAACAGCAGTCGAAACTAAAACCAGAAAAGAGTTTAAACGTAAGGGGCAGTCATTTAGTTCCCCGTATGCGAAAAAGCGCACTGGCTCGTCAGGCCTGAGTCGCTCCAGTTATACGCCAACAAAAACAGCCAGTAGTTATGCTAAATCAAGCCGTTCTGCGACAAGCAGTAAAACCGGCTCATTTAGGAATAGTGGTAGTCGTACATCACGTGGCGTTAGTCGAGGCAAGTAGTCGTTGAGGCAAATTGTAGTCACGATACACAGTCGCTGGAATATATAACAGTTATGGAGAATTTAGCATGTACGAATTTAACGGTTTGACCTTGTGGACAACGCAAGCATTGATCATTGATTTTATCATTATTATTGCCCTTTTTGTCAGCTTAAAAATGATCAAGGGTTGGGTGTCTAATTTACACGCCAACGATGAAATTGCAAAACGGGATAACTTTGCCTTTGGCATCAGTTTTGCGGCGGGATTAGCGGGACTCGCAATTGTATTAACCGGCATTACCAGCGGTGATTTTGCTAATTCATTATGGCAAGAGGCGATGCAAATGGCCGGTTATGGCCTGGTTGGAATTGCATTGATCAAAGCGGGGCACTTTTTTCAGGACAAGGTGACTTTACGCCAAGTGAGTTTGCATGATGAGATTGTCAAAGGAAATATTACGGCATCATTTGTTGAGTTTGGTCATATCGTGGCAGTGGCTATTGTGGTGCGTTCAGCGCTGCTTTGGGTATTAACGGAAGGCTGGCATGGTTTACCAGTAGTTATAGCTGCCTTTGTCATTGCCAATATTATTATGCTGTTAGTGAGTAAATATCTTGTGCAGTTGTTCAAGAAAACCGGAGATTCTTTACCACAACTTATTTTAGACAATAATCTTGCTGTTGGGATCCGCTATGCCGGTTTCTTAATTGGCTCTGGTCTCGCTATTACAGCTGCGACTGGACTGGCACCTTATGCAGCGAATAACATCAGCTTGAGTCTGGTTTACTGGGCACTCTTTGCCGTTGTCAGCGTGATAGTTTTTGCAGTACTGCACCTTATCACCATTAAAGTTATTCTGTCAGGTGTTGATATTGCGGATGAAGTTATCCGACAAAAAAATATTGGGGTCGCGGTTATTTCAGCAACAACCTCGTTTGCTATTGGCTTAACCATGGCCACACTGCTTGGTAGTTGAGTAGTTGAGTAGTTGAGTAGTTGAGTAGTTGAGTAGTTGAGTAGTTGAGTAGTTGATTAGTTAATAATGAATAGCCAATAATAAATAAATAGAAAAGGTATATTGTGGAACACCCAGTTGTAAATAGTGGTGCTGTTAGTCATATAGACGCTAATGATCCTATCAAAAGTAATGATCCGAGTGATAGGGATAACCGAACGAGTCATCACAAACGTACTTTGTGGTTTCAGGATACATTGTTAATTGCTGTAATGATCGTGTTGGCAGGCTGTGGTCTGATCTACGAATACTTACTCTCCCATTATGCAGGGCGTGTTCTCGGTTCGGTGGAGAGTGCTATTTATGCCATGATCGGTACCATGATTGTGGCAATGGGCATAGGTGCATTTTTAGCGCGTTGGTTTAAAGATGCGTTCACGGCATTTGCCTGGCTAGAATCATTGATTGCTTTGCTGGGCATGAGTTGTATCTTGCTTATTTCCGGCATGATTGCGGTTAGTTATAGTTTACCGCAGTTATTGTCCGCCACTTTTAATTTACCCGAAAATGTGGTGCTCGATGGTCAAGTACTGCAGAAGATCGAAAAAATAGCGAAATTTATGCCTTATGTATTTGGTCTTATTCTTGGGATCTTGATTGGCATGGAGATCCCGTTGATCGCACGTGTTCGGCAGCAAGTATATGGCCATTTTTTAGAGAATAATGCCGGTACTATTTACGGTGCCGACTATATTGGTGCTGGTATTGGTGCCGCAGTATGGGTATTGGTGATGCTGTCACTGCCGATAATGGAAGCGGCTGCCTGGACTGCATTATTTAATGTTCTGGCGGGGTTGGCATTTCTGTGTTGCTATCATCGAAAAATCCGCTGGTCCAAATTATTATTTTTCTGTCATCTGTTGTTAGTGCTGTTGTTCGCCGTGATTTTATCGTTAGGCACGGGTTGGTTAACCCAACTGAGCAGCGTATTGTACAAAGATAAAGTCATTTACTCGCAATCGACAAAGTATCAGCATGTGGTGATGACTGAGCGGTATTTAAAAAACCAACCGGAGCCAGTGACCGATCTGTTTATTAACGGCCATTTACAGTTTTCCAGTGTTGATGAGCAGCTCTATCACGGGTTATTGGTTTATCCTGCGATGTTGGCGTCTAACCGACATGACAAGGTGTTGGTGATTGGTGGCGGTGACGGCCTGGCATTACGCAATATCTTACGCTGGCCGGTTAAAGCGGTAACGCTGGTCGACCTGGATGCCGAATTACTGGCACTGTTTGGTGCTGATACCTCAGATTCTGTGGGGCGTGCCGCACCTGAACAGATCAGGCAGCGTATGCTGCGATTAAATAATCATTCATTACAAGATCCACGATTGACCCTCTACCCAGCGGATGCATTTTTGCAGGTTGAGCAGTTGCTCGATAAAGGGGCTAAATTTGATACCATCATTATTGATTTACCTGATCCTAATCATCCCGATCTGAATAAATTATACAGTGATTATTTTTACAATCAGGTGCGCCAGTTATTGGCTGCTGATGGCGCGCTCGCTATTCAGTCTACGTCGCCATATCACGCCCAAAAAGCATTCTTAAGTATTGGCAAGACAGTCAAACAAGCGGGCTTTTTACATGTGGAACAGTATCAGCGTAATATCCCTTCGTTTGGCCAGTGGGGTTGGACTATTGCGACAATAGCTGGTAAACCTGCGAGTACGCGTATTGCAGAAAGTGCAATACTGCCGGTGGCATCGGATTGGATCAGCCGTGAATACCTGCTGGCTTCATTTGTATTTCCCGCTAACTTCTTTGACCAGATTAAGGATATTGAGGTTAATCGGATAGGTTCTGGGGTTTTGTATGATTATAATCGTCTCGCCTGGAAAACTGAATCCGAGCTTTATAAAAATTAAAGTTATAGGAATGGGACGGGATAAATCTGTGATGCATCTGGTTACATTTAGCTGTGTCTGTTAAAGACGGCTTGCACGCCGTAAACCCGTCCATGGGGGCTTGGGGCTGCAGCAACAGCAGCCTTACTTTAACTGACTCACCTTAAGCCAGTGTTATCTAAGTTGCTCGGATCCTAAAAATAGAGTTATAAGAATCGATTATGGAAGCAAAAATTTATAATAAGCGCTGGTGGATCAGTTGTTGTGACAGCGCTTTACTTAAAACATCCCTGCAGGATAACTTGGTATTAAGTGGTTTTACTGTGCTGAACTTTGTTGAGCATCAGTTTCGGCCACAGGGTTATACCTGCTTATGGTTGTTGGCGGAAAGTCATGCTGCAGTGCACACTTTTCCGGAAGAAGCTAAATCCTACATTGAGCTATCCAGCTGTGCTGAGTCACTGCTGCTAAGTTTTGACCGTAACCTGCAACAAATAGCCCAAACTAATGCCTGGCAGATCACGGTATAACACCCTGCGTTAAAACCGTTACGGCTAGCTTAACTAAGCAGTAGCTTTAGACTCATTGCTATCGACATGGTCACCATTAACGGTTTGATTATCTTTACCCCTTGGGTTAATACCAAGCGAGAGCCCAGCGTTGCGCCAATGGCCTGCCCTAGTAACATGATGCCGCCGAGCGCCCAAAGTACTTTACCGCCGAGGGCGAAAAATAACAGTGAGGCGATATTGGTGGCAAAATTTAGTACCTTGGCATGGGCCGTAGCCTTGGCCAGACCAAATCCAGCCAGAGATACAAAGGCAAGGGCGAAGAAGCTACCTGTACCTGGGCCAAAGAACCCATCATATAATCCCACCCCTAACGCAGCTGTGAAAGCAAAAGCGGTGGGCGCTAAGAGCTGCTGTTTATCTTCGTCACTGATCTGCTTAGAAAATAAAAAATATCCCCCAATAGCGAGAATTAAAAATGGCAGCACTAATTCGAGAATGCTGGTATCAATTAACTGCACCGCAATAGTCCCCAATGCTGCGCCAATAAATGCGCAGGTGATGGCAAGTTTAATCTGACTTAGGGTTACCATGCCTTTACGCACAAAATAATAGCTGGCAAAAAAGCTACCACCACAGGCCTGTAGCTTATTGGTTGCTAAGGCCACTGTTGGAGGAATACCAACCCAAAGCAGCGCCGGGATGGTAAGTAGGCCACCGCCACCGGCAATAGAATCGATAAAACCAGCAAGCACGGCGACTAAAAAAAGTACGCCAACGATCTCTAGCGATAACTGAAAAGATAAATCTAATGCCATTATTTTTTAATCTCATAGATAATTTGATGGCGCAATTTAATCTTATTTGCATGCAGAGTGCAAAGGAGTTATCTTCCTTCTTGTGTGAGATATTCTCACGTAAATTGCTGTCGAATCACGAGGAAGACTATGTATCCTAACTTACCGCCATTAAACGCATTGCGTGTGTTTGAGTCGGCGGCTCGCAATGTGAGCTTTACACTAGCTGCGAAGGAGCTATTTGTAACTCATGGCGCGATCAGTAAACAAGTTAAATTGTTGGAACAATATCTAGGTGTCACATTATTCATTAGGCAGCACCGTAAGTTGGTACTCACTGATGAAGCGAGACATTATTTAGCGCATGTTCAGACTGCGTTGCTAACCATCAATAGTGCAACCCATGAGGTGATGATGCAGCCTGTACGCACACAAAGTTTGGCTGTTAACGTCTTGCCCAGCCTGACTATAAGTTGGCTGATCCCTTACCTGGAGGATTTTAAGTCATGCCACCCTAATCTGTATGTGGATCTGTCAATTGGCGATTTTGAAGTGGATTTTACTCTCCAGCAGTGTGATATTGCTATTCGTAGCGCGACTTGTGAACCAGAGGGAGCCCATTTCATTAAACTGATGGATGAGGAATTGTGCTATGTTTGTTCGCCACAGCTTGCCAAAAAGATGATGGCATTAGGTGATATTAATAGTATGACTTTGCTAGAGCATACCTCACGACCCGAATTATGGCATCGATGGGCTAGTGCACAGGGGATCAGTCTTACAACAGATAAAAAATTTGGCATGGAGCATTTTTATATGCTCAGTCAGGCGGCAGTAAGTAGTATGGGGGTAGCCCTGATCCCACGCTTCTTTGTTGCGCAGCAATTGGAAGAGGGTAGCTTGGTGATCCCGTTTGAAGCTAACTTCACAAGTCCCTATCGTTATTACCTGTTAACCTCAAAAGGCAATCCTCTGCCGGCCAAGGTACAAGCTTTTATCGATTGGATATTGCCTTTGTTTGCCGCGTATCGTCAGCAATAACAGATCGCACTTACGCCTTTGGTAAATGAGACGATAGGAAAATATGATTTTTCGGCAATACCTTGTATATTACTCATCAATAATGGGTTGTTTCAGTGGATGAGTAACCCTTGTATTAATGGATTTTGGAGCAGCTATGTCATCACACTTACCGAAAGCATTCAGTAAAATTTTTCTAAAAATATTTAGTGTTCTTGAGGCTATCTTGCTGGTCGCAATAACCTTAGCCACTGTCTATGCCATGATTAATGAATTTTTCCATGTGTATATTGAAGCGCATGTAAAATTGACTGATATTCTATTGATGTTCATTTACTTGGAAGTGTTGGCGATGATCCAACAGTTTGTGATGAACGGTAAAATCCCTGTTCGTTATCCCATTTATATTGCCATCATGGCAATTGCTCGTTATATCACCCTGGGTATGAAAGAGTTGGCGAGTCTCGATGTTGTTTGGCTGTCGCTGGCCGCATTTATCTTAGCGCTGGCCACTATTATGATCCGAGCTGGGCATTTTTATTGGCCGTATAAAACTTTACACGATGATTAATTGGGATCCTCATCGTTTTTATGTTCATCTACTATACTCTTGATCAACGATACTGAAGAAATTAATATTTTTTCTATACAAAATAAGGATATGTTGATGAACAAGACTATTGCTATGAGCCTTTTTGCCGCTTCTCTGGTGTCTCTTTCTGGTTGTGAAACTTCATCTCAGGCTTATAATATGTCGCAGCAAGGTACTGCAGCGTTTTCTTGCGTTGAAATAAGCAAAGCATTTTCCGCTTATGAAGCTGATCGACAATCAGCTTCCGGATTAATGGTATTAGCACCGCTAATTTCAGCTGATGTAGGGTCTATGTCACAAAGTATTAGCACGGGTTCAGATGCGTATTATAATCAAGCCAAGTCGAGTGTTAACACAGCCTTGTTATTGCAAGGCTGTCAGATGATTAATTAAGCAGCCTGCTTAATTAATCATGAGTATAGAATGCGGCTATTTTGTTTTATTGTACATTAATGCCTGATAGCCACCACCGTTGTACAGCTTGGTATAGCCAGCCTGCATGAGGCTTTGGAAGGCTTTATTGGAGCGGTTACCACTGCGGCAGTAGAGTACAATTTCCTGATCCCGGCTAATGTTTAATTGCTTAAACTGCGTGACAGCAATATCGAAAGGAATATTAATTGCATTTTTAAGGTGGCCCTGAGCAAATTCTTGTGGTGTTCTGTTATCCACAATCAGGGCGCCTTGGCCTATCTTGTCCCAAGCGATTTGTTCGCGAGATTGCAGTTGAGCTGCTTGCGCAGTAATAAAATTAGTGCAAAGCAGTATGAAGGTAACCGTTAATATTTTTAGCAGTTTCATTATTTTTCCTCTCGCTTAAAGCAGCCCTTCTAATTTAAAAACAGTCTTTGTAAATTAAAACAATCTCTTGCATTGTAAGTCCTCAGCATTAACCTGAAGGCATTGCCAGAATTGCACTAATATCAATAGTTGCAGTGTAACGAACAAACTGGCTTTCGTGTGTGCTGCGAGCCCGCACCGCCATCCGGTCTGACAACTCATTACCTTCGATGTTGGCATGCCCTTTGACGTGGGAAATAATCAGATTGTTCTTCAATTGCTCATAAAGAACGAAACACTGCTGAATGATGGCAAGGTTTTTAATTTCTTCATTTTTACCACGAGTCCAGCCCTTATTTTTCCAGCCTTTAGCCCACTTGGTTATACAATCAATTGAGTATCTTGAATCAGACAGTACCTGTACGGTTTTACCTTGCTGGATATAAGGTGCCGCGAACCGAAACGCTTCCAGTAACCCGTTTAATTCTGCGGAGTTATTGGTACCGTTCACCTCGTATAAACCGTACCAGAGCTGCGTGAGAGTCTGTTTTTCATAAACAGCCATACCTGTGCCAGATTTACCCGGGTTAGGTGAGCAAGCGCCATCACAATAAATATTCAGATCAGCAACCTGGGTGGTTTTTGGCAGGATTGACTTGTTAGCCGATTTAGCTTTTGTCGCTGTTTTAGGAGCAACACCAGCATTGGCTTGGCCATCTTTGGCTAATGAGCGTTTCATCAGCGCACGGGTATAGGTAGAAGCAAAAGCTTGCTCAGCCTCCTCCTTGGATGGAAAACCCATAAATTGTGCATCAGCACGACCATCAATCTGGGACTTGGCTTCAGGCCAGTTATCAAAGACCCCTGTTTTAATCCCTTTCCATACCACGTAGTGTTTTTTGCTCATAATTTTATTTTTATTACTCGTTATAATTCATAGCTAGATGATAAATGGCTTGGACAAAATCATCAAATAAATATTAGTTAATAAAGGTTTTAATCAAATTAACCACGGCTTCAGGTTTTTCATTGGTTACACCGTGGGCTGTATTCGGTAACACTACGATTGGCGCACTCATTTTTTTACTTAATTCAATGCCATTGGCGAGTGGGAAAATACGATCCTGTTCGCCCCAAATTAGCATGGTGGGTGGCAAGTCTTTAGTTGATTGCTGCAGCAGAATATCTCGATCCGCAGGTAATGACTGGATCATGGCTATTTTCTGTTTATGCCACGTGGCAAAATAGGTTTGGTAAATTTGATCCGCGATAAAATCGGGCATCATCTTTGGCTCTACGAAAATACCGTCAAACAGTCGACGTAACTCTTGCTGATTCTTCGGAACAAAAAAGTCTTCGGCGGCGTCAACAGCAAAACGCTGGTTCAATTCGGCTAAATCTTGATCGGAAAAATAGGGACCTGGGCTGGCAATAATTACCGCTTTATTTATCCGTTCTGGTTTGTTCATCATATTAAAAGTGATGAAACCACCATAGGAGATACCTGCAACATTGGTGCGACTGATCTGAAGATGATCAAGCAGTTGCCAGATAGCGTCTGTTTCCGTGGTGAGATTAGCTTCACCGGCACTGAAGGAGTCGCCAAACCAAGCTAAATCAGGAGCAATTATCTGGTAATCTTTGCTCAATGCCAGCATTTCTGCTTTCCAAGTAGATATGGCGCTGCCACCGAAGCCGTGGATAAGTAGTAAAGGTTCACCCTGCCCGCCACGCCAGTAGTTAATCGTTCCGCCTTCGTTGAGAGACAAACCGTGTTGTGCAAATCCCGCATCTTTTAAACTGCCTTCATCATTATCGATCTTCCATCTAACTAGCTCGCAGCCAGTTAGTAGAAAGACACAAAAAAACACGCTAAAAAGCTTGAGTTTGTTTCTAATCATATTATTAGCACCAGTATGAAGATAACGAAACAATACAATACCTTAGATTTATTATAAATTAAATAAAATTAAGTATTGTTAAGTCATTGAGAGGAAACACGCGATCTGTTCATCATAAGGCAAGGGGATCATCGGATAAGCGTTAGGTAAGCGTTGCGCGGTATTCGTGTTCTACCGCGCATCGAGTAAACTAGCCAGTCTTCTTAGCTTGTTTGCGTAATTCCATATCAAATTCATCAGGATACAGCACTAAACCTTCTTCATTTTGATTTGGAAAAACGACGATCGCTAAGTTATCATCTGCTAGACCAGGGGTCCAGCGGCTCTGCCATTTAGCCAATGAAATAGGCTCTGTTTTACAGTGTTCCCATTCACCGGTCGCCCAAGATTGCGCAAATTCAGCATTCGGCCACACTGGCACACAATCCTCGTCTTCGGAATTGAGCATGACACAACCATGTTCATCGGTCAGGATCCAGAGCTGGCGTTGACTGGTTACTTCTTTGAGTAAGTAACTAAGACGTTTCGCAGAATCATAACCTTGGATGGTCGCGATCAAGTTTGCGTCGAGGGTGTTTGACATAATGTCTTCCTATTTCTAATGTGCACTATTTCTACAGCACACAATTTTTAAAGTACGGATTTATAAAAACGGTGCGAGTATGGTTAATTAACCAAAAATGAGCTGCCAAATGCTGGGTTTACTTTTCTTATGGTATACCTTTCTCAGACTATCTACCTGTTCTAGCTGAGCCTGCACTGTGGCCAGATTTCCCACTGTTATATCTGTTTGCTGGATTGTATTGAGCACCACGGCGACTTTGTCTAAACCTTCCAGCGAAATTTTGGCGCGTTCCGGTGAAAATTGATAACCTTGAGCTTTCGCTAATAGCTCACTCATCTTATTGATGTGACCGCTGAACTCACTAGTCGAAACGGTTTCTAGCGCTTGGGTATACTCAAACCGCATATGTTTCATGGTCACTTTAAGATCGATACCGTCCATCTCATTACTTAGGGCGACGGTTGAAAAGAGCAAACTGATGATGAAGCTTATTCGAGCAAAACGATTTTTCATTTTCTACATCCATGAAATTAGGCTTAATTATATAACGTGTGACCACAAGACATTTTTATGTGATTGCACAATGTTTATGCAACGATAAAAGCCGCCTAGGTGACTCGGTAAGGCTATTAGATTAACTGCGGTACATTTTTTCAAATGCAGCGACTGAAAAACCGCGTAATATCTGATCGGCAATTTTTAATGTCGGAACACCTCGGCCGCCAATAGCGGCCAGTTCTTTACTACCGCGTGGTTCGTTGACACTGCACAGGCGATATGGAATTTTGTGTTCATCCAAATAACGTTTAGCCGTATCACAATGCGGGCATTTTTTTTGAGTATATAATACGATCCGCTTCATTTGAGTCCCACTGAATTAACTATAAAAACGCGCCATTATAGCAAGCTATTATTTATTCACAATGCATCTTGAAATGGTACACCATTCCTACCTCTATTTAGCTCGAACTTTATACCCAAAGAAAGCGCTGAATCTTGTATCTTGACATGATTTGGGTATAAGCCCTTACCAAGGGTATACTAGACGGATAAATTTTGTTGTTTGAAGAAATTAAAATATGAGTATTATTCTCGGCATTGATCCCGGCTCTCGCATCACCGGTTATGGCGTTATTCAGCACGTGCAGGGCAAGTTTCATTATTTAGGTAGTGGTTGCATTCGCACCACAGGTGAAAACCTACCCGAAAAATTAAAGCAAATTCACGCGGGTGTTAGCGAAATCATCATTCAGTTTCAGCCCGATAAATTTGCGATTGAAAATGTCTTTATGGGCAAAAATGCCGCGTCGGCGTTGAAATTAGGGCAGGCGCGTGGTGCTGCTATTGTCGCGGCTGTTTCGCAGGATATTGAAGTGGGGGAATATACGGCACGTCAAATCAAGCAGGCGGTGGTAGGGAACGGCGGTGCAGAAAAGGAACAAGTTCAGCAGATGGTCAAAAATCTTCTAAAATTACCGGGAATACCCCAGGCTGATGCTGCAGACGCATTAGCTGTCGCATTGTGCCATGCGCAGAGTATCAGAACCTTGATAAATATGGCTGGCAAAGTGAAGGGGACGGCACGAGGTCGCTATAATTAACACCGAATTAATGATGTTAAAGACAGGGTGAGTTAAATTAGTCTGGATATTTAACCAGTATTTTATTATCCTAACTGACACTATATTAGTCTCAATAATGTTGGAAAGTAATTGTGATTGGACGTTTACGCGGCACGCTATTAGAAAAGCAACCACCGGAAATTTTGTTAGAGGTAAATGGGGTTGGTTATGAGGTTCAATTGCCCATGAGCTGTTTCTATGAATTGGGTGATACCGGCGGTGAAGTAGTTGTTTATACTCACTTTGTGGTGAGAGAGGATGCTCAACTACTTTACGGTTTTAACAATAAAATGGAGCGTTTAATGTTCCGTGAGCTGATTAAAGTCAATGGTGTCGGCCCTAAATTAGCATTGGCTATTTTGTCGGGGATGACTGCGAATCAGTTTGCTCACTGCGTTGAGCATGATGACATTAACAGTTTGATCAAATTACCGGGCGTCGGCAAAAAAACGGCGGAACGCTTATTAATCGAAATGCGTGACCGATTGAAAAACTGGGTAACGCAAGATCTGTTTACTCCGGAAGCGGATAGGGCCCAATTACAAGGTTATGGCAATACTTCGTCAAACTCGATTGAAGAAGCTGAGGAGGCCTTGATCGGTTTGGGTTATAAGCCGGCACAGGTGGCCAAGATGATCAAACAGGTTGCTCAGCCAAGTATGAGTTGTGAAGATATCATTCGATTATCATTACGTGCCACCCTGCAAAATTAATTGAGGAAATTAGTGTAGTGATTGAAGCAGATAGATTAATTTCCGGTGCTATTATTCGGGAAGAAGAAGTCATTGACCGCGCCATCAGGCCTAAAATGCTGGCCGATTATAAAGGCCAGGATCATGTTCGCGATCAGATGGAGATTTTTATTGAAGCCAGTCAAAGACGCAATGATGCACTCGATCACCTGCTCATTTTTGGCCCTCCGGGTTTAGGTAAAACAACGCTTGCTAATATCGTTGCAAATGAGATGGGAGTAAATATTAAAACCACTTCAGGGCCGATATTAGAAAAAGCCGGCGATCTCGCGGCGCTATTGACTAATCTGGAAGAGAATGATGTTTTGTTTATTGACGAAATCCATCGCCTGAGTCCGTCAATCGAAGAGATCCTTTATCCTGCGATGGAGGATTATCAACTTGATCTTATGATTGGCGAGGGACCCGCTGCTCGCTCAATTAAATTAGACCTTCCCCCGTTTACCTTAATTGGCGCAACGACTCGTGCAGGCTCGTTAACGTCGCCCTTGCGCGACCGATTCGGTATTGTGCAACGGTTGGAGTTCTATAAAGTTGATGATTTGAAAGACATTGTTTTACGCTCGGCTGGTTGCCTTAATTTGAATATGGATAACGCCGGCGCATTAGAGATCGCCCGACGATCCCGTGGCACTCCGCGTATTGCTAATCGCCTGTTACGTCGCGTTCGTGATTTTGCTGAAGTGAAACATGACGGTGACATTAATGCTGAGGTGGCGGCGGCGGCATTAGCTATGCTTGATGTTGATACCTGTGGGTTTGACTACATGGACAGGAAGCTTTTAACTGCGATTGTGGATACCTTTTCTGGCGGTCCTGTTGGTTTAGATAATGTGGCCGCTGCAATCGGTGAAGAACGAGAAACTATTGAAGATGTGCTTGAGCCTTATCTCATACAGCAAGGATTTTTGCAACGGACACCGCGTGGGCGTATCGCAACTAGCCGTGCATACCTGCATTTAGGTTTTGATGAACCTGATAAAAAACCTTGAAAAATAAGCCAAAATTCACACTAATTACCTATTTTTTATCTGGTCGGATAAATCAATTTCATATCTGATCTCAGTCAGGTATATTAGCTACTCTTTCCAGCTATCTGACGCTAAAGTTAGGTAGCCTGGTTAATCTCAGTTGTTTGGAAATGAATTTACGGATGCAAGACAGATTAGAAGTACGGGTTTATTTTGAAGATACAGATGCGGGTGGGGTTGTTTATCATAGTAATTATTTAAACTATGCCGAGCGAGCTCGAACGGAGATGTTACGAACTCTGGGTTTTTCTCAAGCTGAGCTGATAGAAAGTGATCTGGCTTTTGTTGTTCGTCATATTGATATTGATTATTGTTATCCGGCATTATTGGATGATCTTTTAGTTATTAAATCTAAAATAAAGGAACTAAAACGCGCATCTCTGGTCTTTTCTCAATGTATCTACCATGAAAATGGTAAGTTACTGTCTGAATTAACGGTCAAAGTGGCTTGTGTCAAATTATCACGCATGAAGCCATGTGCAATACCAACAGAAATTATAAGGAAACTAACCAGTGGAAGCTGCTGATATTTCATTTTTTGATCTATTTTGGGAAGCGAGCGTACTCGTAAAAGCGGTCATGTTACTGCTGTTGTCTATGTCTTTGGCGTCTTGGGCTATGATCTTTCATCGCTCGAGTGCATTGAAACAAGCGACTACTGCCGCGAAGCGCTTTGAAGATCGATTTTGGTCAGGCATTGACCTGTCGAAATTGTACAAAGAAAGTGAAGCACGTAAAAAAAATATCCAAGGTATGGAATTAATTTTTCATTCTGGCTTTAAGGAATATGTGCGTATTCACAATGCTGATAATCAGAACACCGACGCTATTATGGATGGCAGCTACCGTGCTATGCGTGTTTCCCTGTCTAGAGAAGTCGATGAGTTAGAGGTTAATTTGAATAACCTCGCAACTATCGGTTCTATTAGCCCATATATTGGTTTATTTGGTACTGTTTGGGGGATTATGAGTTCATTTATTGCCCTTGGTGCAGTGCAGCAGGCCACGCTGGCGATGGTTGCCCCTGGTATTGCTGAAGCGCTTATTGCCACTGCGATGGGCTTATTTGCTGCCATTCCAGCTGTTATTGCCTATAATCGATTTTCTAATCAGGTGATGAGAATTGAAAACAGCTATGCCAACTTTATGGAAGAATTTTCGAGTATCTTACATCGCCAAACATTAGCCAAACGAACTCAGGACTAACTATGCAGCCCTATCAACGTAAGCGTAGACTCCCTGTTTCTGAGATTAATGTTGTTCCCTATATTGATGTGATGCTGGTATTACTGATCATTTTCATGGTGACAGCTCCGTTGGTTACTCAAGGGGTATTGGTAGATCTACCGCAAGCCCAGGCCGAAGCCCTTTCCGAAGACAGTAAACCACCTGTGGTTGCTTCTGTCGATAAAGATGGCTTGTATTATCTTGATGTCGGTGATGGGGACAAATCGCCCATATCGCCGGATGAATTAGCAACATTAGTTGCCGCTCACTTACAATTGCAGCCTGATACACCTGTGGTCGTTAAAGGTGATGGGTCGGTGGCGTATGAACAGGTGATCCGTTTGATGGTGATACTACAACAAGCAGGTGCGCCTTCTGTTGGGTTAATGACAGATCCAGTAGAGTAATTTAACAGGAATATACATGAAGGATAATCAGTCCAGTTATTCAGTTGCTATCATTATTTCAGTTGTGTTTCACGTAGCCTTGCTGGTTGTAATTGGCAGTAATATCAATTTCACCCCGGCTAAAAAACAAATGAAACCAACACATCAAGTTATTAAAGCAGTGGTGGTTAGTGAGAAGGCTGTTAAGCGGCATGCAGAGCGGATCAAACGTGCAGAGCAAGATAAACGAGCCAAAGAACGTCAACGGCAAAAACAAGCTGAAGATCGTATCAAAAAGCTTAACGAAGAACGTCGGCAAAAAGAATTAGCCATTACCAATGCGAAAAAGCAACAGCGCCAAGCAGAGCAGGCAGCCGAGCAAGCTGAAAAGAAACGTCTTCTGAAAGAAGATGAACGTAAAAAATCGGAACTGGCAGCTGTAACAGCTAAAGCTAAAGCGGAAAAAGCAGAAAAAGCTGCGCAAGTCGCCGATCAGAAACGTAAAGTGGCTGAGAAAAAGGAAAGAGATCGCCAAGCTGTAATCAAGCAGAAAAAAGCTGAGGAAGCGAAACGTAAAGCTGAAGACGAAATTATGCGTTTGGCAGCCATTGAGCAAGAGCGTTTAATGCAAGCTGAGATTGAAGCGGAATTTGCTTCTGAGCTCGACAGTGAGATTCAGCAGTTGAATGCAGTCAGGCAGCAGGAAGTTATGGGTGAGGTGGATAAATACAGATTACGTATTAAAGGCACTATTAAGAAACATATCCTGACCAATGATGCCATGAGAGGTAAATCCTGCTCACTGGAAATACGTTTATCTGACTCAGGTTTTGTAAGAAGTGTTACCAGTGGTAAAGGTGATAGACTTGTTTGTGCCGCTGCAATTAATGCAGTGAATAAAGCTGGTAGTTTCCCTATGTCAAAAGATCCTGATGTTGCTGCACAACTTAAGCTCATCAAATTAAGCTATGAACCAGAGATTTAATATGAGAATGACTAAAAAGATTTTATCCTTCTTTATCTTGTGCCTAATGCAGATCCAATTGGCGCAGGCGGCACTGGAAATTGTGATCACAGAAGGTACTAACAGTGCTCGACCTGTTGCTGTCGTGCCGTTTAAATGGTTGGGCAATCAACCGCAACCGAAAGAATTGACTGATTTTGCCAAGGTCATTGCGGATGACTTACGTAACAGTGGTCAGTTTTCTCCTCTGGATCGCGCTTTAATGCCACAGACGCCATCTGTTGAAACGGATGTCGATTATGCGGCGTGGAAAGACACCGGAGTTGAAGCTGTTGTTATCGGGAGTGTCAAACCCCTTGAAGATGGTCGATTCCAGATCCATTTCCAGTTGGTTAACGTGCTATCTGGCTATAAAAATCAATCGCCGCAGCAGATTGATGAGCAACAGGCCAAAAATACTGATCATATTAAGCTGAATTTAAAAGGTAACTTTTCAACCCGCCGACCTCGTCACATTTCTCATAGATTAAGTGACTATATCTTTAAGGAGTTAACGGGAACCCGAGGTGCCTTTTTAACGCGTATCGCCTACGTTGCCATTAATTATGATGATGAGTACCCATATAAGTTACTTATTTCTGATTATGATGGCATGAATCAGCACGTATTATTCCGCTCAACGGAACCTGTAATGTCACCTTCATGGGATCCGACGGGAACCAAACTTGCCTATATGAGCATGGAAGATAAGAGACACGAAATTTGGATTTACGATCTGGTGTCACGTAAACGTGAGCAGATCAAAGCCTATAAAGGCAGTAATATTTTACCAGTGTTTTCACCTGACGGTAAAAAACTGGCTATGGTTTTATCCAAATCAGGCCAGCCGGATGTCTACGTTTATGATTTAAAAACAAAAAAAATAGAACGTCTGACTAAAAACCGTGGCATTGATACAGAGCCAGGCTGGGCGCCTGATGGCAAGTCCATCGTATTTACCTCTGAGCGAGGCGGGCGGCCACAAATTTATCAAATTAACCTAGAAAACAAGAAAATTAAACGGCTTACTTACGAAGGTAGAGCAAACTTAAACTCATCAATCACCCCTAACGGAGAGTATTTAGTGATGGTTAGTTTGCAAAAAGGTAAGTATAGTGTAACCAAGCAGGATTTGTCGGATGGATACGTTCAGAAACTGACTAACGGCCGACTAGATAAATCGCCTAGTATTGCACCAAATAGCAGTATGATTATTTATAGTACGGTCGTAAAAGGTAAACAGGTTTTGTCGCTAGTCTCAATGGATGGACGCTTTAAGGCGGTTTTACCGGCAAGTGATGGAGAAGTTAAAGCGCCAGCTTGGTCACCTTTCTTGACATCTAAAAAGAATTAATAATTGATAGGGAAAAAAAATGCAACTAAATAAAATTTTAAAAAGTTTAGTTATAGCGTTACCAATGCTGACATTGGCTGCATGTAGCTCAACGACTGATACTACAAAAAATTCTGCTGTTGAAAGTTCTGTTGAACAAGGCGTTAATGAAACGGTAACCACGCCAGGTTCCAATGTTGTTGTTGGTAGCGATGCTGACGTAAGCATTGATCCTGTTGAAAATTTAACTGCTGAAGAAGTTAAAAAACAGGTTATTGACGAGCTGCGTAAACGTCACGTGGTATATTTTGGTTTTGACCAGCAAGCCGTGACAGCACAGTACGGTGAGCTATTGCAAGACCATGCAAACTTTTTAATTGATAATCCAGCGGTTAGCGTACTAATTGAAGGTCATGCCGATGAACGCGGCACACCAGGTTATAATATCGCTCTGGGTGAACGTCGTGCAAATGCAATCGCTAAATATTTGAATAATTTAGGCGTTTCTTCAAGCCAAATGTCAACAGTTAGTTATGGTGAAGAGAAGCCTGTTGATACCTCTCATACTGATGCGGCATTAACGAAAAATCGTCGTGCAGTACTCGTTTACTAAGGATTAGTAACCTAGATGATTATGAATAAGAAAACGGCCATTATTATGGCCGTTCTTTATAGCGGGCTAGGGTATGCCGCACCTGCAACTGTGCTTGATGCCAATGCGAGTACAGAGCATGTTGTCACAAATAAACCCAAACGTACGTTAGAACAACGTATCACTCGCATAGAGAACATTTTACAAGCTCGGACGCAAATGCAGTTGGATACCCAGCAAAAGTTGGATCAATTATCAATTGAACTGATGGGCTTACAGGGTGAAATCGAAGAAAACAACCTGGAACAGGTTAAGATAACCCAGCGTCAGCGTGATATTATTGACGATATTGAGCGGATCAGAACAACCCGTTTGGCACAGCCAGCTAAATCAGTGGTTACGGACTCGGCAATCATTAATGTGACTAACCAGCCTGTCAACTTAACGGGTATCGACTCGTATAATTACGCGATAAAACTGATTAAGAACGAGCGTAAATATGATGAAGCCATTCCCGCATTGCAAAGCTTTATTACAACTTATCCGGAGTCGGAACTTGCTGCCAATGCACACTATTGGTTAGGCTTGCTATTGCGAAAAGATAACCAAAATGAAGCCGCTAAAGTTGAATTTGAAAAAATTGTCACTAAATACCCAGACTCTAATAAACGCGCAGACTCGTTACAAAAACTCGGGCAGATAGCCAAAGTTGCGGGCGCGAATACTGAAGCTAAGCGCTATTTTGAACTGGTGGTTAAAGATTATCCGAATGATGCAGTGGCAAATTTAGCTAAAAAAGAGTTATCACAGCTTAAATAGCAAGTTAAAAAAATAATAGTGAATAAAACTAAATTAGTATTTGGTTTTGCATTATTTATCATCTTATTGGCGTTAAACTAAGCAAAATAATTGCTTTTTATAATTGAATTGTGAAGTTGGTTAAATATTGCTTGCACAGTTTTATTAAAAAAGTATTATTGCCGCCGTCGAGATGAGAAGTTCTCAGTTGACTATGGGTCGTTAGCTCAGTTGGGAGAGCATCGCCCTTACAAGGCGAGGGTCACTGGTTCAAGCCCAGTACGACCCACCACTTTTGTGGTGGTTATGTCATAAGGCATAATGAGTAAAAAATTCGGGCTGTTAGCTCAGTTGGTAGAGCAGTTGACTTTTAATCAATTGGTCGAAGGTTCAAATCCTTCACAGCCCACCAATTTTTTATCACTGTTGTTGACAGTGAAATACAGTATTGTCGCGGGATGGAGCAGTTTGGTAGCTCGTCGGGCTCATAACCCGAAGGTCGTTGGTTCAAATCCAGCTCCCGCAACCAGTTATGACTTACCTCACCGGTAAGACAATTAAGGGCTGTTAGCTCAGTTGGTAGAGCAGTTGACTTTTAATCAATTGGTCGAAGGTTCAAATCCTTCACAGCCCACCAAGAATAGACGCGGGATGGAGCAGTTTGGTAGCTCGTCGGGCTCATAACCCGAAGGTCGTTGGTTCAAATCCAGCTCCCGCAACCAGTTATAACTTACCTCACCGGTAAGACAATTAAGGGCTGTTAGCTCAGTTGGTAGAGCAGTTGACTTTTAATCAATTGGTCGAAGGTTCAAATCCTTCACAGCCCACCACCTTCAATAATAAAGAAAATATTCTATTATATGAAATTAAAAGCCTCGCAACTAGCGAGTTTTTTTGTATCTGATCAAAAACATTAAGCTAATTTACATTTTTTTGACAAGGATGTGTATACCCAAACAACTTTAAGATGCAGGGTTCAGCGAGAATTCATTGGCTTTTAGGCAAGGCAGCTAAATGAATAAATAGTTATTCTATTTGGAGTTTGGCTAACGCAGTATAAAAACTAATAAAACTCGCCCTTCGGGAGCGTTTTGGAAACATATTTCCTCACAAAATACACTTGAAATGGTATACCATTCCTGCATCTATTTCGTTCGAACTCTATTCCCAAAAAAAACTCTGAATCTTGTATCTTGAAGTGGCTTGGGTATATAATGGCCAAAGGTATTAATATTAGTAACACTGAGTAATTAGCTATGACTCCCAATGTAGTAGAACTGGAATATCCTTTTCCGAAGAAACCAACGCCATTATTAGAACAAGAAAAAGCAGAATATAAAACGCGCATTAAGCAACTGCTGAAAGAGAAAGATGCTGTCCTTATTGCTCATTATTACACGGATCCTGAAATTCAGGCGCTGGCTGAAGAAACCGGTGGCTGTGTTGCCGACTCTTTGGAAATGGCCCGCTTTGGGAACAATCACTCAGCTAAAACCCTGATCATCGCAGGGGTTCGTTTTATGGGTGAAACAGCTAAAATCTTGGCGCCGACTAAGCGTATTGTGATGCCCTCTCTGGAGGCAACTTGTTCACTTGACCTGGGCTGTCCGGTTGAAGCGTTCTCACAGTTCTGTGATCAACATCCAGACCATACGGTTGTTGTGTATGCCAATACATCCGCTGCTGTAAAGGCGCGTGCCGATTGGATCGTCACCTCAAGTATCGCATTGGATGTGGTTGATCATTTAGACAGCGAAGGCAAGAAATTAATCTGGGCGCCAGATCGTCATCTGGGCGCTTGGATAGAAAAACAAACGGGTGCTAAAATGTTGCGCTGGCAGGGTGCCTGCATAGTGCATGATGAATTTAAAGCCAGCGCGTTAAAACGCTTGAAAGCTGAAAATCCAGATGCAGCAATTTTAGTTCATCCAGAATCACCAGCTGATGTAATTGATCTGGCTGATGCCGTCGGCTCTACCAGCCAGCTGATCAAAGCAGCCCAAGAGTTACCGCAACAAAAATTAATTGTGGCTACGGATAAAGGTATCTTCTTTAAGATGCAGCAGGCTTGTCCTGATAAAGAGATTATCGAAGCACCAACCGGCGGTAATGGAGCAACTTGCCGCAGTTGTGCCATGTGTCCTTGGATGGCTATGAACGGCCTTAAAGCGATTGAAGAGTCACTTGTTAACCATGAAGGGCATGAAGTCTTTGTCGATGAAGAGATCCGTATTAAAGCGCTTATACCACTTGAGCGTATGCTTAATTTTACGGTGAACAACTAGTTTGGCTGAATGAATCGAGTTAAATTAGTGCAGTAAATAATTGATTACAGATTTTAATTTATGAAGCCTGAGGCAATGCCATCAGGCTTTTTTTATGGCTATTTTAATATATCCGATATTAATTGGTTACGGTAATTAATCCTGATAATTTAGCCACTGTTGCATTGCCAATGCCATTCACCTGAGCCAGCTGCGCAGTAGACTCAAATTCACCATTAAGTTCACGCCATTGTACGATGCGCAGGGCTTTATTCTTTCCTATCCCTGATAGAACAGTGAGCTCAGTCTGGCTTGCCGTATTTATGTTAATAGGCATTACGCTAGGCGTTAATGCAGTCAATGATTTTGTGTCGTTGGCCATTGTTGCCATTTCAGTTGGTACTGCCATCGTGAGATGCTCTTGGTCAGCATATGCTTGGGGGAGTAGAAACATAGGCGCGGCAATCGCAAGAGAAAGTGCAAAGCGGGTAGATTTTTTCAACATTAACATTCCTTATTTATGATGATTTAATTTATTGTAACTATAACTCATTACTGGCAACTTATTAGTTATTATTAGCCACTATTAGTCATTGTCCTCAATTGCAGTAAGGCTGTGATATTTACCTCACTGACTAAGTGTAATTAGTATTACAAAGCGTAGTCGGGATTATTAAAAAAAGTAACGGACGGCATAATAGTTTTGTTAAAGCTTTGGAGGTTGCAAACCTAATCACAATTTAGTCGGCAGGTTTTTGGCTGAAGTCTGATTCTTAGGGGATAGTACCTTAAAGCAGAAGTACTGCTTCCGGAAAGAAAGCAGTACTTAACAAATCATTTATTCGTTATCACTGTTTTCTTTTGGTATGAAGCGGTAAAGATAAGCCACCGTTATCAACGTAAACACTAACATTATCCCTAATACACCAAACACCTTGAAATCTACCCATAACTCTTCTGACAGGTTAAAGGCGATGTAATGATTCAACCCTGCAAGTGAGATAAAAAAAAGCGACCAAGCCGTGTTCACGCGCGACCAGACATACTCGGGGAGTACCATTTCTTTGCCAAGCATTTTTTTCAGCAGATTCTGCTTAAATATGTACTGACTAATTAACAAGGTCATCGCGAAGATCAGGTAAATAATGGTTACTTTCCACTTAATAAAACTGGAGTCCTGAGTGAATAGTGTTATACCACCAAAGACAGTCACCATTGCAAATGTGATTAATTGCATTTTGTCAACTTTACGATATTTAAATAAACTAATCGCTACAGTACAAGCTGTTACAGCAATTAATGCCGCAGTAGCGTAGTAGATATCGTACATTTTATAAATCGCAAAAAAGACGATAAGGGGAATAAATTCATTAAATTGTTTCATAAAGTTTTAGACTCATTAGTAGCTATAACTACAAGTTTAACATGAAAAACGCAGATATAAAAAAACAGCCCCGCAAGTGGGGCTGTTTTTACATTTCTTTAAATTAACATTTTTCAGAAGCGTTGGCGCTATTAAGCTGTTACTACCGTTGCATCTTGTTCATCAATGACGTCAACTGCTTTACCTTCTGCACCGTGCATCCAGTAGATTAGTTTGTTAGATACAGCAAACAGAATCAGCGCTGAAATAGTAGCAGCAACCGTAATACCACCGAAGATAGCCATAGGGCCGGCTTCACCAATTTGTGCTCCAATCATGCCCGCCACTTTATTCGCAATCGCGTTAAAGCCAAACCATGTACCCATCATTAATGAAGCAAGACGAAGTGGTGCTAGTTTAGTGATCATTGATAGACCGATAGGAGACAGACATAATTCACCCATAGTATGGAAGAAATATGCACCCACTAACCAATACATGCTGGTTTTAACTGTCAAGTCACCACCTTGCTCTAGGGTAGCCATGATCATGAAGACAAAACCGATAGCAAGCATGAGTAATGCCATTGCAAATTTAACCGGTGATGTTGGTTCTTTAGGACCCATTTTAATCCAGATCATGCTCACTAATGGTGCGAAAACGATGATGAAGAAAGGATTCAGAGATTGGAACCAAGCAACAGGTACTTCAAAGCCACCAATCATACGGTCAGTATAATCGTTTGCGTAAAGATTCATCAAACCACCGGCTTGTTCAAAACCAGCCCAGAATACGATAACGAATAAGCCAAGAATTAAGATAACTTTTAAGCGGTCAACTTCAATACTGGTAAGTGTTTGTTTTTTACCCTTATTAGCAGCAAGGTCTTTTTTCGCAGCAGCTTCAATACCGATATTGCCGAGGTATTTGTTAGCAAATAGTTTTTGCAGTACAACACTCAGAACCATTGCAATACCAGACATTAAGAAACCGTATTTGTAATCACCAGTATAAACAACAACAGCACCAACAATGATACCAGATAAGAATGCACCCGCATTGATACCCATATAGAAGATAGTGAATGCGCCATCACGACGATTATCACCGTCGTCATACAAGTCACCGACCATGGTGGAAATGTTAGGTTTAAACATACCATTACCGGCAATAGACAAAGCAAGACCAAGGTATAGGCTAGCAGTACTGCTTAACGGTAAAATGCTCTCTGGGGCGAAAAGGGCAAATTGGCCTAATGCCATTAGCACTCCACCAATTAATACACTCTTACGTTGGCCAAGGAAGTTATCGGCTAACCAGCCACCGATAAGCGGAGTAATATAAACAAGGCCGGTATAGGTACCGTAAAGTTCGAGTGCATCGGCGCGGCTCCAGCCAAGTCCTGGAATGCCAAATTGGTAGTCAGGATCTGCAAGTAATGCAGCAGCCTGTTGATCCTGTGTTACTGAAACAAGGAACAGGACTAAGATTGCACGCATACCGTAGTAGCTGAAGCGTTCCATCATTTCTGTACTAAATAGGAGAAATAAGCCTTTAGGATGGCCCATAAATGTATCTGAATTACTATGATTCATATTTTTGCCTGTGTTGAAATCTGTGTTTGTATTTTTATCCTGGTATTTACGTTCATGCCAGTGAATATATCCAGTTATATAGTTTTTTTTAGTATCACTCAAGTGTAAATATCATTTGTAGGATCGTAATCACCTAAATATGGGTGCATGCACTAATTATGTGTTTGTTATGTATTGGATATGTTGTGATTTGGTGACTATTATTCGGTGTATTGTTTACAATGCAGACGTTCTGACTTGATTGTGATTTGGGCTTTAATTTAAGTTTATATGGGGTAATATTAAATCAGCTGTATACCCAAATAACGCAGACGTGCGGAACTGAACGAGTCGAGACGCGGGCAACATGAGGCGTAAAGCCTATTATTTAGGTATAAATTATAATTATAACAATAACAATCGATTAGTTTGTTCGGATAAACAGATGACATTTGATAATAAAAGTTGGTACTTACTGTACTGCAAAGCAAAAGAAGAACGCCGCGCATTTGATAATCTAAAAAATCAAGGTGTTGAGAGTTTTTTCCCTACGATGCAGGTGGAAAAAATAATTCGCAAGAAACGCGTGCATGTTGATACTGCGTTATTCCCGAATTACTTATTTGTTGCAATTGACGAACAGCATGCAAACTTTAACAGCATCCGCTCTACGCGTGGTGTGATCGACTTTGTTAAATTTGGTAATATCTATACTAAAGTACCAGCGTGCCTCGTGGATCAGTTACAGCTAAAACAGTCAATGCGTGATAACTCAGGTGTTGATGATCCCCTATTTAATAAGGGCGAAACGGTTGTTATTCAGCAAGGTGCATTTAAAGGTATAGAGGCTATTTATGATTGTACCGACGGCCTAGAACGCTCGATGTTGTTGATTAATTTGCTCAACAATGCAACCAAATTGAGCATAGGGAATGATGAATTTGCGAGCAAATAATCTATCATTGTTACTTAAATAAAATAGCCGACCCATACCTACCAACAGCTGGCTGGCTGTTTTGTTAATTTATTATCGAGGGTCAGCACTTGGCACTCGCTGTCGGCGCGTTGCCTGCCTATTGTTGTCGCGCTTAGTTGATAACCACTATTACCAATAAGATTGATGGTGTACTGGTATTCACTGCTTGTGGTATCAGCAGCTAAACTGGCTTGAGCTATATACTGACGTGTACGGCTAAAGTTATCAATCTGTAATAAACTCAACTCAGTCAGTTTTATTTTTGCCTGATGGCGGTGTGTCGTTAACGTGAAATACTGATAATTTGGAATTGCGACACCCGCAAGTATGGCGATAATAGCCAACGTTATTAATATCTCGATGAGAGTAAACCCGCGTAGGCTATTTGTTTGTAATAAAGAGTACCTTCGAAATAAAGAATGCCCTCCTAAATCGCGTATTTTTTTCATTTTTGCTCCATGCTTCGTTTTTCTCCGTGCTGAGCCAGTTATTTATACTCAGGTTGATAGGCTCTTATTGAGTGTAGAGAACGCTTAATTATTTGTTGGTATTTTGATCTGTGATGTGATGACAACGAAATAAAAATTGGCTGGCGTGTGTGGCTAAAGCAGGCTGTTATTACTAGAAAAAGACGGTAGTTGTTACTATAAATAGGATGAAAATAGAGTGGTTCGTTACTAACTAGCCCTAAATTGGATCATTGAGCGCTAGTTTTAAATTTACTCGTGCAGATTTTCAATTATTGGTTGTGTCTTGGGGCATTATGGTAGATCATAGCCTGCTATTTTTTTATTAAATTTTATTGTTTTGAGGTAAGGGAATGAGTCAGGCTGAAGCACGCCCAACTAACTTTATTCGTCAAATTATTGATGAAGATTTAAATTCCGGCAAACACACTAATGTGCATACTCGTTTTCCACCGGAGCCGAATGGCTTCTTGCATATTGGTCATGCCAAATCTATTTGTTTGAACTTTGGTATTGCAGACGATTACCAGGGACAGTGCAATTTACGTTTTGACGATACTAACCCGGAAAAAGAAGACATTGACTACGTTAACTCGATCCAAGAGGATGTTAAGTGGTTAGGTTTTAAGTGGGATGGTGAAGTACGGTATTCATCAAACTATTTTGATCAGCTGTTTGAATATGCGGTTGAGTTAATTCAAGCGGGTAAGGCTTTCGTGTGTTTCTTAAATGCAGACGAAACCCGTGAATACCGGGGTACGCTACAGAAGCCGGGTAAAAATAGCCCTTACCGTGATAGTTCAGTGGCAGACAATCTTGCGCTCTTTAAGAAAATGCGTGATGGTGGTTTTGCTGATGGTGAATGCTGTTTGAGAGCCAAGATTGATATGGCATCTTCTTTCATGTGTATGCGTGATCCCGTGCTTTATCGGATTAAGCGTGCCCATCATCACCAAACAGGTGATAAGTGGTGCATTTATCCTATGTATGATTTTACCCATTGTATTTCAGATGCGATCGAAGGTATTACACATTCGCTATGCACCCTTGAATTTCAGGATAATCGCCGGGTTTATGACTGGGTATTAGACAATATTTCAATTGATTGTCGTCCACGCCAGTATGAATTTTCGCGTTTAAATCTCGAATACACCATGATGTCTAAGCGTAAATTAAATGCGTTAGTGACTGAACAGCATGTCAATGGTTGGGATGATCCTCGTATGCCGACTATTGCAGGCTTGCGTCGTCGCGGTTATACGGCTACCTCAGTGCGCGAATTTTGTAAGCGTATTGGTGTTACTAAGCAGATCAATACCATTGAAATGGGCATGTTAGAAGCTTGTATCCGAGAAGATTTAGACAATGCAGCGCCGCGTGCGATGGCTGTACTTGACCCTATTAAGCTGGTCATCACAAACTACCCTGAAGGTGAAACTGAACAGTTGATTGCGCCGGCTCATCCAAAACTTGATATGGGTACCCGTACCTTGCCATTTGGGCGTGAGCTGTATATTGATCGTGCCGATTTCCGTGAAGAAGCGAATAAGAAATTTAAGCGCCTAGTCTTGGACAAAGAGGTTCGGTTACGTAATGCGTATGTTGTTAAAGCTGAGTCAGTAGTTAAAGATAGTGAAGGTAATATCACCGAGATCCACTGTCGTTACGATAATGAGACGTTGGGTAAAAATCCAGCTGACGGTCGTAAAGTGAAAGGTGTTATTCACTGGGTATCTGTCGAACATGCCGTTGATGCTGAAGTGCGTATTTATGATCGTTTGTTTAAAGTGGCAGATTCAGCGGCAGTTGATACACTCGAAGAAGCGTTAAATCCCGATTCACTCGTGGTGATCAATAACGCTAAAGTTGAACCTGGTTTAATCTCAGCTAAGCCTGAGAGTGTTTATCAGTTCGAGCGAGAAGGTTATTTCTGTGCTGATAATAAAGATTCTACTGCGGATAAACTGGTATTTAACCGTACCGTTTCTTTGCGTGATTCTTGGGGTGGTTAGCGCAGGTTTGTGGCTTGTTATAGCTATCGGATAATAAAAAAGGAGCCTGTGGCTCCTTTTTTGTTGTCCGATTAATGAGTCTATGATTACTTATGTTTACACTTACCATCGAGTGAACGGCCGTATAAATAGAGACTATGTGCTTGTAATGACATGTCATTCTCTGCAGCAATCTCTTTTTGGCGGCTTTCAATCACTTCATCGTGAAACTCTATCACATGGCCGCAGTCTAGGCAGACAAGGTGGTCATGATGATTTTGAGTCGCTAATTCGAAGACAGATTTTCCCCCCTCAAAATAATGGCGAGTTACAATACCAGCATCATCAAACTGATTAAGAACACGGTATACAGTGGCAAGCCCTATTTCTTCACCCTTTTTGAGTAATTTTTTATAAAGATCTTCGGCACTGACATGCTGACTGCTAGGGAGTTGTAATAATTCTAAAATTTTAATTCTCGGCAGAGTAATTTTTAGCCCTGCTTTTTTTAAAGCGGTTTTTCTATCAGTCATAACTTACTCATTTTAAAAATAGAGAAGAGTATATTTTATTTATATTCTGCACCATTATATGACGAGACGCAAAAACAATAAACCTCATATTTGTTAAAGGGGCATTTAAATTTAGAAAATATAATGTTACCGTGAATTTTTTTTATCTAGTGGGACCTGGGACGGTTATACTGTCGTTATTTGAATTTTCAAGCGTAATTTAATCAGGTCTAAATATTTGGCGACATTTTGTGACGTGTTTTGTCGAGACGGCGAGTTGTTAATTTTTGTATTTTGAAAGGCCATAGAAATGAAGAGGTAAAAGAACCATTATAGGGTTCTTTTACCTTAGTTCGATAGGGTCTGTGAAACTAACCTTCTAGCTCAGCCAAACACATTTCATTGTAGATTTGCTCTACCCACGTTTTGACGCGTTCTGCCGTTAACTCAGGTTGACGATCTTCATCAATACCTAATCCGACAAAATGAGAGTCATCAGTCATCGCTTTTGATGCTTCAAATTCATAACTTTCAGATGGCCATTCACCGATTAATGTACCGCCTTTAGCTTCAATAACATCACGTAATGTACCCATCGCATCAAGGAAGTACTCCGCGTAATCTTCTTGGTCGCCACAGCCAAAAATAGCGACTAATTTATCTGAAAAATCAATTTCTTCCATCGATGGCATGAAATCATCCCAATCACATTGAGATTCACCATAATACCAAGTCGGAATACCTAAAATTAACAGACTGAATTCGTTAATATCTGCAGTTGTTGATTTTGCAATATCTTTAACATCGACAAGTTGTTTACCCAGTTGTTTCTGGATCATTTTAGCAACTACTTCAGTATTACCAGTGTCACTACCAAAAAATAAGCCTACGCTAGCCATTCTTAAATTATCCTAATAGTTATAAAACTTATTTTGCTACATATGTTTGCAGTAAAAGTTGTAAATAATCACTGCGAGTCATATCAGCACTTTTTGCTTTCATATTTAACGCATCAAATAAGTCTTGTTCGACTTTTAATTCAATACGCTTTAATCCGTTTTTCTTATCGCGAAGAAGCTGGTTTTGTTTATTAAGCTTCAACTGCTCTTTGCGTGAGAGAGGATTGCTTTTCGGCCTGCCGGGGCGCTTCTCTTCAGCAAAAAGGTCAATCGTAGTTCTGTCAGAACTTTCCTTTGCCACTCTATTTCGCCATAACATTGTTGGTCATTAAATCTGGGTTTCCCAGACGGTGATAAGAATTTCTTTAAAAACAAAACCTGCCATACCAAAACAGAGCACAAACCATACAGCCATACGCCCAAATTTAGGTACATTACCTTTTCTAAGCACATCCTGAATTGCCATGCCAATCAAAAAAAATAGCGTAATAAAGAAAAGTTTGATGCCTACAGATTCAATTAAGTCAATGTATTCATATAACATAATAACCACTACCTAATGTATAACAGTGCAAATATATCACATCACTGCTGATGACTAAATAAAAAGTCCACGATTATTTTGTTAAACGCCGCTGGTTTTTCAGCATGTAACCAGTGTCCAGCTCCCTGAATTAACTTGGCTGTTGCGTTGGGGAAATAGTGCCCTATAGCTGATTTGTGTGTATTGGTAATATAATCTGAGTTCATACCTTTGATGAAAAGCACTGGTTTATCATATTTTTTTTCAATATCGGGCCAATCTGAAATATTATCATATTCATTTATAATGGTGCCGAGCGCATAATAAAAATCATATTGCCCCTGGTCATTTTTATGCAAGCCTTTGAGTAGAAATTGCTGCACGCCTGCTGCTTCCACATATTCAGCTAATTTTTCTTGTGCCTCGCTACGGCTATTAATGTTTGCCAGTGGAATATTTTTTAAACCACGGAAGACATTATCATGTCGAGCAGGGTAGCTCACGGGGGCTATATCAGCAACGACCAGACTTGCAACTCGTTGGGGGAAGTTAAGGGCGCAGCGCATGGCGATTTTCCCCCCCATAGAATGACCAACCAGGTGAGCTTGGTTTATGGCTAAATGATCCATTAACTGAATAATATCATTTGCCATATCATCATAATGCATACTATGATGGCGCTCAGACAATCCATGGTTTCGGACATCAACAGCAATCACTTGATGATCAGTTTTTAATTGTTTGCTTAGCATACCTAAGTTGGTAGCACTACCGAATAAGCCATGGATAACGATAACAGGATCACCCTGGCCGTATATTTTGTGATTAAGTAACATTTTTCTCTCCGTTATTGACGGTGATTCTACAGCAACAGTAACCTGATTGTCGTGGATGAATTGTTGATAAATGCATCATGAGTAGAATATTTGCCTGATAAGCATAGAGAGAAATGAATTCACAATGTATAATCAAATTAAATTTATAAGCAAGGATTTACTCGTTAGATATGAAGACGATTGAACTTGAAGACGATCTGTATCGTTACATTGCTAGTGAAACAAAAGATATTGGCGAAAGCGCATCAGATATTTTACGCCGTTTACTTAATGTACCAGTAGAACGTAGCGCCAATGCACCTGAAGTCGCAGTGCCTCAGTGTGATATTACTGACACGAACAGCCCTATTGAACCGACTGTCGCTAAGCCTCAGCCTGCCGCTGTACCAACGGTTGTCAGTCGCACCACATTGCCTAGCAATATCAAAAAACTAATTAAAAGTAAGCAGTTTGCTGAGATAACAGTCTCTGTTACTAAGTTCATTCAGATCTTATCTGTACTTTATGCAGAAAATCCAGCTGGATTCGATGGCGCTACGGCTATTAAAGGGCGTAAGCGGATCTATTTTGCTAAATCAGAAGATGAGCTGTTAAGCTCAGGTAGTACAACCAAACCGCGAAAAATAGAGCATACGCCTTATTGGGTCATCACGAATACAAACACGGGGCGTAAACGCAATATTGTCACCCAATTGATGGCAGAGATGGATTATCCACATGCTATGATTGATGCTGTCAGTCAGTCAATTTAGTCGCCTCCCGTTTAAACATGACAAGGTATCTGGCGTTTAGCAAACGTCTTACTTAAGCAATATTAAGTCAACTTAAGCAATTATGTAGGCTTAAGTAATTATGTAGAAGTAGATGCCTTGCCAATTTGTCCTCCATTAGTCGTAATTATGTCATGATAGACTTGCTTCAGTTACAGCGCATCAGCACTAAAAAAAGTCGGATAACATTGATTATTTTGACGCTGATTTTAGTTATAATCATCTTAACATCCTTGGCCTCAGGCAACTTTAGCATCAGTTTTAGTGATATCCGTGAAGGCCTGTCTCCACTGCAACAGCAGATATTATTTGATTTACGCTTTCCCCGTATTATGACCGCCATTTTGGTCGGGTCAGCGTTAGCTGTGGCAGGCTGTATTTTACAAGTGTTGCTTGCCAATTCCCTCGCAGAGCCAGGCATTATTGGGATCTCGTCCTTTGCCAGTTTGTTTGCCGTGTTATCTATTGTGCTGTTGGATCAAGCCTTACCCGGTTTTGGCTGGTTGCAACCCTATGTGCTGCCTTTGTCTGCTTTTACTGGTGCTTGCCTGGTTACCTTTTTATTGTATCGGGTAACAAAAAATAATCTGGCGACGACTAAAATACTATTATTGGGTGTCGCTATCGGCATCTTTTCTGGCGCTATCATGACCTGGTTGTTGTATTTTTCCGATGACAGCAATATGCGTCAAATGCTCTACTGGATGATGGGCAACCTAGCCTATGGTTCGGATCTCATCTATATTGCTATTCCGCCCTTAGGATTGAGTTTTGTCTGGATAATGCGCCGTATTGATGCGCTGAATTTATTACAGTTTGGTGAGCAGAGCGCGTTTCAGGCAGGTATTGATGTCTCTCAATTGCGTATTCAGTTGATTGTTTGCGTCGCGATGCTTACTGGCATTTCAGTCTCTATGGCTGGTGTGATCAGTTTTATCGGTTTGGTGATACCACATATTTTGCGTATTTTAGTGACGAGTCAGTTACGTTTTCTTGTACCCGCCTCGGCTTTATTGGGGGCGAGTTTTCTGTTGCTTGCGGATTTAATTGCCCGCAATATGTTTGCGACAGCTGAATTGCCCGTTGGTGCGATCACGGCGAGTTTAGGTTCACCTTTCTTTATTTATCTTTTATTACGTAAACCAACTTGCGTAAATGAATGAGCTGCTATCCTTGTGAAGGCAACAGCATCATGAAGGGAATCGCCTTGTGAAGGCAATGTATGGAGGTAATAGATGCTGCTTAAATTAACTCAGCTAAGTTACAAGCAGCGCTTACTCGATATTGATATAACGGTGAGTGCGGGCAGTTGCTTGTTTTTACTCGGGCCGAATGGTTGCGGGAAAAGCACATTATTGGCTATTTTGGCCGGCCACTATCAATTTACCAAGGGTGAATACTTGTTTTTGGGGCGGGCTATTAGCGATTACAGTATTAGCGAACTGGCACGTCAGCGAGCCTGGTTACCACAAGCTTCACCACCGCCATTTGCTATTCCTGTGTATCAGTATATTTCGCTTGGTTTGCATCCTTTAGGACTTAGTCTGGAAGACACGCAGGCACGCAGTGTGATCAATCAGTTATTGTCACGGTTAGATATTACTAGGTTGGCGCAACGTAACTGTGACCAGCTTTCAGGTGGTGAGTGGCAGCGTGTTTTAATCGCGCGCACCCTACTGCAAGTTACCCCTGTTTTAAACAAACAAGCGACGTTATGCCTGCTTGATGAACCGCTGACTGGTCTGGATTTGAAACATCAGATTGAACTGTTGAAGATATTGGAAGAGTTTGCTCAGCAGGGCGTTACTGTTATCGCTTCTGTGCATGACCTTAATTTAGCGCTTAACCACGCCTCCGAAGTATTGCTGTTAAAAGCGGGTCGAGTCGAGGGACAGGGCTCTGCCGAGCAGATCTTGACAGCGGCGAGGATCAAGCACGTTTATGATGTTGAAACTGAATTAATGCAAGTGCGTGGTCACCAGTTTATTGTGTCCGCGACACTCGGATCCTGAGTTGATAGGCTATCATTTGTGAAATTAAAAAATACCCCGGTTAATGAGATCCTGTTTAACCAACACTGTGTTTATGTTAAACGTGATGATCTATTGGATGTTGCTTTTAGCGGCAATAAAGCCAGGAAGTTTTATCATTTCTTGCAGCAGGATCTTACCCAGGTTAATAAGCTTATCGGCCATGGTTCGGCGCAGGCGAATTCACTCTATTCCCTGTCTGTACTGGCGCAATTAAAGCAGTGTCAATTAGATTATTATATTGATCATTTACCGGGTTATTTGGCCGCCAACCCGCAAGGTAATTACCGCGCCGCGCTGGCGAACGGGGCTAATATTATTGTCGTGCCTCCTGCGACTGACTCTGTGAGTGATTATATCCAGCAACAGGTGATCCCTAATGAACAGGCTGCACTGTTTATTCCTGAAGGTGGGCGCTGTCTGTACGCAGAATCGGGGATCAAGATATTGGCGGAAGAGATTGTGGCTTGGGCAAAAGTGCAGTGCTTATCGGATATTCGCGTTGTGCTTCCCTCCGGTACGGGCACTACTGCCTTATTCTTGCAAAAAAATTTACCTTTTGAAGTGCAAACCTGTGCCTGTGTCGGTGGTGATAACTATTTAAAGCAGCAATTCACCCAGTTGTGTGCGGATGAATCTTTACATCCCACAATCTTAACCACGCCGAAAAAATATCATTTTGGTAAACTTTACCCCGAGTTTTATCAAATTTGGTTACAGCTTAAAGCGACAACTGACATTGAATTTGAATTACTCTATGACCCGCAGGCTTGGTTATGTTTGCAAGCGCAGTTCAATGCACAAGACACAGATCCGCGCCCCATTTTATATATCCACCAAGGCGGTCTACAAGGTAATGAAACCATGCTGCCTCGTTATTTGCGAAAAGCGGCGTTGGCGCAGAAGTAAAACGACATTGAGTCGTTTTACTTGGTATTTATTAGTGTGCAGCGTACAATCCGCAGCAACTTTTATTTCTAGATAAACACGAGTCTATTTCTAGCTAGACACGATTTTTTTCTAGATAAACATTATTCAAAACCGTAAAAAACGGTTTTTTGAGAGACGATGATGACATTTAAAATTCATGATAAACAAACTGCTGACGCAGTAGAAAAGTCACCTGAAGCAAGGTTTAACTATTTTGTCTTTCGCGCGGTAAAATCGGAAGAGTTATGGACTTTAGCGGATGAAAACGGATTTGTGGTAAGCCAAGTCGAGGACGAAAGAAGTATTCCTGTTTGGCCACATGCCGAGTTCGCCAGTGAGTGGATTAAAGATGACTGGGCACAGTGCCAACCGCTTAGAATTGAAATGTCTGCCTGGCGTAATAATTGGCTGCCTGGTCTGGCTGCTGATGGTGTGGTTATCTCGGTATTTCCCAAAATAGGCCAAGAAGTTGTGGTGGTTGACAGTGCAGAGCTAAATGCTGCTTTTAAAGATGAATACGACGCTCAAAAATAGCGGCTATAAATCGACTTAAAACTATACTCATGGTGTTAAGCATATAAGGATATAAATTAGATGAAACTTTTCGTCAGAGATCTTACTGTCATCGACTCTTCAGTATTGGATTATACACGCGGCATAATAGGCCAAAGCTGGTTAGTGGATATTGTCCTTCATGGCGATCTGAATGAACAAAACATGGTGCTTGATTTTGGCATTGTCAAAAAGCTGATCAAATCAACGGTTGATGAGCTGGTTGACCATAAACTTATCGTGCCCGCTCACGCTGAATTTTGTGATGTAATGAGTGATGGCGCCTTAACCTTTGTTGATGCTTGGCGTACACAAGATGAGTCTATTCATTTGGCTTGTCCCGATCAGGCTTTTGCATTGCTGCCTACCGATAAGATCACACCGGCCAGTTTGGAAGCGTATTTGACTGAGCAGTTGATGTTAAGATTGCCAAATAACATCAAGCAGCTTGATGTTAAGTTACGCGAAGAGCAAATCGAAGGGGCGCAATATTGCTATAGCCACGGTTTACGCAAGCATTTAGGCAATTGCCAGCGCATTGCCCATGGGCACCGCTCCATGATTGAGATCCTACGTGATAATGTACGTGACACAGAGCTAGAAGTTAAGTGGGCAACGCGTTGGAACGATATCTACCTGGCAGAGCGTTGCGATAGGGTGTCGGCAGCCGAACTGTCACTTTCTCAAGCGGGAATGAATGCATTAACACCGCGGCACTATTGCTTTAAATACCAGGCGCCACAAGGTGAGTTCCAGCTGGCAATTAGCAAGACTGTTGTAGAAATGTTGCCTGCAGAAACCACGGTTGAAAATATTGCACAATACATCGCCGATACATTGGCACAAGATTGCAGTGAAGAATTAACCGTATTTGCTTACGAAGGTGTGGGTAAGGGCGCAATTGCTTCTGCCTAGGTTTAAAGACTTGTAGCCATTATCACTTAATTGTAATAAAAGCCCGCGGCAAAATCATTTGTCGTGAGCTTTTTGTTGTTTGACTCAAAATAATAAAAACGAGCATTCGCAGGTGAGAAATAATGACCATACTTAGCGAAACATCTCTCTTGAACAAAAATAATGGACTAATCAATCTTAGTGCACTTGTTATGATCAATTTATGATTAGAGCTGTATTTCGGCTAGTTTTCACCTATTATTGAAGAACTTAATTTTGAAATGGAAGTAAAATAATGGCTGAAGAAACTATTTTTCGTAAAATTATTGATAAAGAGATCCCAGCGGATATTTTATATCAAGATGAGTTGGTTACTGCTTTTCGTGACATAAACCCGAAAACACCAACCCATGTGTTGATTATCCCGAATAAGCTGATCCCAACAAGCAATGACGTATGTGAAGCTGACGAATTAGCTTTGGGTCGATTATTTACCGTCGCCAAAAAAATTGCGCAGCAAGAAGGCATTGCTGAAAACGGTTATCGATTAATTGTGAATTGTAATCAGCACGGTCGTCAGGAAGTGCCTCACTTACACATGCATCTGGTTGGCGGACAACAGTTGGGTACCATGGTGACGTTATAATTCGACGTTATATACCCAAGCCCCTTCAAAATACTCGCTGATTTCTGTATTTCGAATAGTCATGGGTATTTATTTAAATGGAGCCGTAATCAAGTGGATAATATGGCTCAGTTTATATCCCTGCAGGATAATTAACAAATAGGCGTTGAATGAACTTAAAGCGAGTTTTGATTTATTTTGTTGGCGCTATATTACTAAGTGCCTGTTCAGCTAAAACAGATGAATATATGCTAGTTTCCCATCCGAAAGAAGCAGAGTTAGAGCATCTGCTTACTGTTAAGGTTAAGCAATTAAGCTTGCAGTTATTGCAAAGTCCGTATTTTTCGCAAGGTAGTTTTAAGCATTCACAGCCATTACGCATCTTATTTCCTCACGTCGATATCGACATTCCGGTGCTTGGCGATGATCTACAGACAACCAGTGCAAAGGTATTTGCTCGCACTGGCTGGTTTGACATCCAGGTATTAGATCCGAAACAGACGAATCAAATCTCTCTAGTTGGTCGGCCCGGTTATCTGCTGGCGATCACTTTGGTTCCCTCGGACGTTGGATCTTCTGACCACTTTAAGTTAACCTTTCAGTTAATTAATAACAAATTCAATACGGTCGAAATTCAAGCGATTGACACGTTTGCATTAACATCTTGAATTAAACTAGGCTGCGATAACCCTTGCTATGATAACCCCTAAATCAGCGATAACTCCGCCAGCATTTGTCCAAGATTTTTGTCCTGAACCGTTTCGCTTAGCTCCGCTTTCAGGCGGTTTGAGTAATCTAAATTATCAGCTGACTTTCACCCAAACAGGGCAGCGGTGTGTTTATTTCGTGCGACAATTTGGCTCAGTTTATTCGCAGTTTGATAATAATCCTCGTCATGAGGTTGCAGCTCAGAACCAAGCGGCACTAATGGGATTGGCTCCACACATCGTATACAACTGTGAGCAGGGCATTATCAGTGAGTGGGTAGAAGGTGAACATTGGGATAATGCCGCGCAAGGTGATCCTGCTAACATAGCGAAATTAGCAAAGTTGGTTGCTGATTTACATCAGCTCCCTGTGCCCAAACATCAGCTCGATATGGCATCTCGGTTACAGCATTACTATGGCCAACTGCAGCCGGATTATCAAACTACGCAGCTCTCGGCACAACTGAAGCTCACGCTGCGACTAATCAACCATGGCCTGGTCGAAACTCGGTATGGTTTCTGTCACCATGACATGAATCCTCTTAATTTCCTGCTTGATCAGCAGGGTAAATTACACTTGCTCGACTGGGAGTTCGCTGCTGCAGGGCATTGTGATTTTGATATCGTCACTCTGTTTCAAACGTTTGCCTGGCAGCAATCGGAGCAAGCGGCCTTCTTGCTTCTGTATAATCAATATTATCCGGGCGCTCAGGTCGATGCTTCACAGCTTGATAAGATGGCGGTAGTGGTAGAAATGATGACATTGTTGTGGTGTATCCTCATGTATCAGCAAAACCAGGCAGAGAGCTACCATACATTGTGGCAGCAGTCAGAGCTTGCCTTGGCCCAAAAAATAAAAAAATTAAATAAGGAATCTCAGTGGGACCTATAGTTGTAGATGTTGCCGGTTATGAATTAACAGCCGAAGATAAAGAGATCTTGGCTCATCCGCTGACGGGTGGTTTGATTTTATTCAGTCGTAATTACGGCGATCATGCGCAGTTAAAGGCATTAATCACGTCTATCCGCAGAGCTGCATTGGCACCGATAGTCATTGCTGTTGATCATGAAGGTGGACGGGTTCAACGTTTTCGAGAACAGTTTAGCCGCATCCCCGCGATGGGTAAGATAGTCGAACTTTACGGTGATGATCGAGCGCGAGCAAAGCAGTTCACGCAGCAATGTGGTTGGCTGTTAGCGGCGGAATTATTAGCCTTTGACATTGATCTGAGCTTTGCGCCGGTGCTTGATCTCGAACGTGGCAGTCAGGTGATTGGTGACCGTTCATTTCATGCAGACCCGACCTGGGTAACCGATCTTTCTGCTCAGCTTTGTATGGGAATGCATAAAGCGGGCATGAAAACGACAGGTAAGCACTTTCCGGGACATGGCAGTGTACTTGCTGATTCACATATCGCATTGCCTATTGATAAACGTAGCTTTGCGCAGATTGAGCATGCAGACTTATTGCCCTTTAAAACATTAATTGCGCAAGGGCATCTCGATGCTATCATGCCTGCGCATGTTATTTATCAACAGGTTGATGAAAAAGCGGCCGGTTTTTCCCGGCACTGGTTGCAAACAGTATTAAGACAGCAGTTGGGTTTTACCGGGGCGATTTTTTCTGATGACTTGTCGATGCAGGGTGCCAGTGTCGCAGGCGACTACTTAGCGCGAGCGGAACACGCTATCTGGGCTGGTTGTGATCTGCTGCTTGCTTGTAACGACAGGTCGGGTGTTATCACGCTCTTAGACGGAATAGACCATAATCTGCAGATAAATAATCTTGGTTTAAACCATAACAGCCACTTTTCGTTAGATGAATTGCAAATGACGTCATTATGGCAAGACACAGTGAAAAGCGTGCAAGGCTTTAACCGTCAGTTTAGCTAGCTGATAATAATCTAATATAGGCCAGCTGAGCCGTTCAACACCGGTACAGCTGGTGGCTGATTCCTTACTTACTTCCGTTTTCCTTTTCCTTCTCCGCTGATACTGCTGAGTTGATGGCTATGCTTTAAACGGACGTCCTTTAAAGATGGTATTGATCCATACCCTATTCGGATTTATAGCCTGCAGAACAGAGGATGGTACGGGGAGTGGCTCTCCCGCTATTTGACTGGCCAAGATCTCGCTGGTCAAGGCGGCAGAGCAGACCCCACGAGCCCCCAACGCACTATTAAGATATAAATTAGTAAATACCGGCGCGGGATGTTGATTGTCTGAGAGCTGAAATTGAGTATAAATTTGTTTTGACTGGCGCAGATCGGCGGCATTGCCTACAAAGGGCAGGTGATCGCGATAGGCACAGCGAATGCGGCTGAGGTCGCTGGCATCTTCCAAGGGCACATGCTCAGGCCATTTTTCAGGGGCAAGACAATGCACTAGGTTTTCTTTATTTTGGTTTTGTTCCTGGGCACTGAAATGGGTAGTGGTATTTTCTCGAATATAACTGGCACCGATACAGTGATGGGTTTTAGCTCCGTTAAGCGGCGCCATGTAACCGTTATAACAGAGGACTTTAGCAAGTTTAACGTAAGATTTATGGGTGGTAATGTTGGTCACCTGACCGCGAACTGGCGATAGGGGCAAGTCGGAAAATTGCTTGAATTTAAGGGTGTGATGACCCGCAGCCATGATCACTATGTCGGCAGAGGCATTAGAGCCAGCAGCGCTATCTGCCATTGAGAGTTGCCAGCCTGTTTCGGTCTGGTTTAATGCAGAGACTTCGCTATTGAGGTGCGTCGTTAATCTGCCGCTAAGACCAGCCAAACGTAGCAGTTCTTTGGTTATTTGTGCTGGACAGGCCCAGAAACCCAGTGGAAAGTGCAATCCTGGGTGGGGAATGTCGACCTTGGCTAACTCACTCAATGAGCGGGCATCGTGCCAGGACACAATCTCAGCTGGAAATTTATAATCATAGATTTTTTGTAACTTTTTATATTTTTCTGCATTGTAGGCAAGTTGAAGCACGCCGGAAAAACCATAATCAAACTCAGCCTGTTGTGCAAATTTTTCCGTAAAACGGCGCATATAAAGAAATGCGCTCAAGTAGAATTGCTGTTGCGCTTCATCCAATCCGTTCAATAAGGGATACACCGCACCTTGTTTATTACCCGACGCACCGTCGGCAAACTGTGCATCTTTACAATATAATTCAACCTGATAACCGCGAGAAGTTAGACTTAAAGCACTAAATGCGGAGGCTATTCCGCCACCAATAATTGCGACTTTATTGCCCACTCCAGGCGTTCGGTTAAACCAGGGGGTAATACTGATATGCTCGGGTTTTGAATCAATGTGACCAAGCAGCATTTCCTTTTTCCGGCCAAAACCTTTGCGCTTTATTACCGTCCATCCGGCGGAAATTAAACCGCGACGAACAAAACCAGAGGCGGTAAATGTGGAAAAAGTCGCGTTATTACGGGCTAGCTTGTACATGCCGCGAAATAATACATCGGTCCACATCTGCGGATTCTTGCTGGGAGCAAAACCATCTAAAAACCAACTGTCTACCAGACCTGTATTGGGAATATACAGTTTTGGTAATGTCTCTTTGATATCCCCAAACCATAAATCGAGTACTATTTGATCGTCGGCAAATTTTAGACGGTGACAATCCGGTGTCGCAATGGGATACTGGTCTGCTAATGCTTTGCTATAATTAGAGATATGAGGCCAAGCAGCGAGCGCTTTGGTTAGGTCTTGTTGAGACAGTGGGAATTTTTCAAAACTGATCATGTGTAAGCGTTGGCATGTTGCTTCAGGGTGTGCCCGCCTAAACTGACTAAATAAGTGCCAGGCAGCTAAGAAATTGCGCCCAGTACCAAACCCTGTTTCGGCGATAACGTAGAAGGGCTGGTCATGCTTTAACCAGCGTTGGAAAAGATTGTTTTGTTGCAGAAAAACATAACGGCTTTCAGCTAAACCACTTTCGGCTGAAAAATAACGGTCATCAAAATAAGACGACACTGGTATGCCCTGTTGATCCCAGATGACGTCAGCGTTAGTAATGTTATCGTGAGACAAAATTATATCCTTATGCAGCAAATTAATAAAACGGTCATAATTCTACCTGATTATAGGGAAAGCAGACCAGATACAGTTAAAAAATAAGTAAGAATAACGTAATAATTATATATTAGGGAATAACATGAAAAGAGCGGTTATAACAGGTATCGGTATTGTATCGAGTATCGGTAACAATAAAGCAGAAGTATGTGAGTCACTTAAATCAGGCAACAGTGGTATAGAGTTTGCGCCAGAGTTTGCTGAACAGAAGTTACGTAGCCATGTCTGCGGTACTGTTAATCTTGATCCTAAAGAAATCATTGATCGTAAAGTTATGCGTTTCATGGGCGATGCAGCCGCTTTTAGCTATATTGCGATGCAAGAAGCGATTGACGACGCTGGTTTAACAGAACAGCAAGTCTCTAATGTGCGAACCGGGTTGATTGCTGGCTCCGGTGGTGCGTCTTCAAAAAATGTTGTTGATTCTGTAGACATAGCTCGTAGTAAAAGCGTTAAGCGTGTGGGACCGTATATGGTTACTCGTACAATGTCGAGCACCATTTCTGCTTGCCTGGCAACGCCCTTTAAAATTAAAGGTCCAAGTTATTCCATTACTTCTGCATGCGCCACAAGTGCGCACTGTATCGGTCATGCGGTAGAGCAGATCCAGCTTGGCAAGCAAGATGTCGTATTTGCCGGTGGCGGTGAAGAGATTGATTGGACGTTGGCGCTGGAATTTGATGCTATGGGTGCATTATCTACCAAATATAACGAAACACCAGAGCAGGCATCGCGTACCTATGATGCCAACCGTGATGGTTTTGTTATCTCTGGTGGTGGTGGTATGGTTGTTGTTGAAGAACTGGAACATGCCCTTGCTCGTGGTGCTAAAATTTATGCTGAAATTACTGGTTATGGTGCCACTTCTGATGGTTACGATATGGTTGCCCCATCAGGTGAAGGCGCTGTACGTTGTATGCAACAGGCGCTAGCTACCGTTGATGGTGAGATTGATTACCTGAATACACATGGTACCTCAACGCCAGTAGGCGATACCAAAGAATTAGAAGCTATTCAAGCTGTGTTTGGTCATAAATCACCGAAGATCAGTGCGACAAAATCACTGACTGGTCACGCTTTGGGTGCTGCAGGTGTACATGAGGCTATCTATTCATTGATCATGATGGAAAATAATTTCATTGCAGCCAGTGCTAACATCCAAAACCTGGATGAAAAAGCCCAAGGTTTAGATATCGTTTCTGGTAAAGCTATTGATGCCAAGCTCACTAATATCATGTCAAACAGCTTTGGCTTCGGCGGCACTAACGCGACGCTGGTCTTTAGTAAGTTTGATAAATAAAGAGCAGTTTGATAAATAAAAAGCAGTTTGATAAATAAACGTCTCGACTCTATAGGACTTAAGCCGTAACCAATAACGGGTTATATCTTAAGTCTATTTAAGCCTATTTATCTGTTTTTTGGTAAATAGGCTTTTTTTTCCCCTTCGCTACGCGCAAAATAGTCCCCATTTAATCTCAAGAGAATATCGAAATGAAGATCGTGGTTGATGAAAATATGCCTTATGCTGTTGAGTTATTCTCTCAGTTTGGCGACGTTATCCCTTTATCTGGGCGCACCATACAAGCAATTGACTTGCATGATATTGACGCATTAATAGTGCGTTCTGTCACTCAGGTGAATGAAGCGCTTCTGGCACAGGCGAATAAATTGGCATTTGTTGGCACTGCAACAATTGGGATGGATCACCTAGATCACTCTCTATTGCAATACCGTGGAATTCACTATACCAATGCGCCGGGGTGTAATGCCGTCTCTGTCGGCGATTATGTTTGCAGTGCCTTGTTGGTCGTCGCTGAACAGCAGGGATTCACATTGCAGGACAAAAAGGTGGCAGTGATAGGGGTCGGTAATACCGGTTCCCAAACAGTGAGCCGGCTAACCGCGTTAGGTGCCGAAGTCCTGTTGTGCGATCCGCCACGGGCAGAGCAGGAAGGCGCTGATGGCTTTATCAGTTTAGAACAGGCCCTACAAGCTGACATTATCTGTTTGCACGTGCCCCTAGTTAAAGATGGTCAGTACCAGACTCAGCATTTACTTAACGCTGAATTACTTTCTACTATTGCCCCTCACGCCATACTGGTTAACTGTGGGCGCGGGGACGTGATCGATAATCAGGCTCTGTTAGCGTTGAAAAACGCAGGTCATGGCATGACCCTGGTATTAGATGTATGGGAGAACGAACCAACCCCGTTACTTGCATTAATCCCGCATACTGCGATAGCGACACCGCACATAGCCGGTTATAGCCTGGAAGGTAAGGCACGTGGTACAGAAATGATTTATAAGGCCTATTGCCAATTTCTTCAGCGAAATGTGGAACGAAGCCTGAGCGAAATGCTGCCGGTTCCAGCGGTGAGCCAAATTAATGTTAACCAGAATGCAGATCAAGCGCTGGCTAAAAGCCTGGTTCATCTGGTCTATGATGTGCGCCGCGATGATGCTATTTTTAGGAAAAACATAGCTAGCACGGGTAGTTTTGATGAAATGCGTAAAAATTACAGAGAAAGAAGAGAATTTTATTCTTTGAGGCTAGTAAATGAGTCACATTATGCGGTAGAGTCTTTGTATCAACTTGGATTTGCCAAATAATAATGTAGGAGTTGTTGATGAGTCAACTATATAATGTTGCAGTGCTAGGCGCAACAGGGGCCGTAGGGCAAATGATGCTGGAAATTTTACAGGAACGTAAATTTCCAGTAGGGAATATTTATCCATTAGCAAGCAGTCGCAGTGCTGGTGGTACTATTACCTTTAATAATAAACAAGTTGAAGTGATAGACGTGGAAACCTTCGATTGGACGCAAGTGCAAATTGGCTTGTTTTCTGCTGGCGGTTCTGTTTCAGAACAGTGGGCACCAATCGCTGCTGATGCGGGTGTTGTTGTGATAGATAATACCTCCCAGTTCCGTTATGACGATGATATACCGTTAGTTGTACCAGAGGTTAATCCTGATGCAATTGCGGCTTATAAAAATCGTAATATTATTGCTAACCCGAATTGTTCCACCATTCAGATGTTAGTTGCGCTTAAACCCATCTATGATGAAGTGGGTATTGCACGTATTAACGTAGCAACGTATCAAGCTGTATCAGGTTCAGGCAAGAGTGGCATTGATGAACTTGCTGGTCAGACTGCAAGCCTACTAAATGCAAGGCCGGTTGAAAATAAGGTTTATCCGAAGCAAATTGCATTTAATGTGATCCCGCAAATTGACGTGTTTACCGAGAATGGCTACACCAAAGAAGAGATGAAAATGGTGTGGGAAACGCAGAAGATTTTTGCCGATGAAACCGTATTAGTCAATCCAACAGCGGTTCGTGTGCCGGTTTTTTATGGCCACTCTGAAGCGATCCATCTGGAAACACGTTCACCCATTAGTGCAGAAGAAGTGCGTTCATTAATGCGCCACGCTCCCGGTGTTAAATTGATTGAAGATGAAGAAGATTACCCGACACCGGTATCTGATTCAGCGGGTCATGACGGCGTATTTGTTGGCCGTATTCGTGAAGACATTTCCCATATCAGTGGCATTAACATGTGGGTCGTGGGTGATAACATCCGTAAAGGGGCTGCGACAAACAGTGTTCAAATAGCTGAACTGTTAATAGAACGTTATCTATAACACTTCTTGTTTTACTTACTGTGCTATTAATTTATCGTAGATAGTATAGTTATAGCAGATAGTTGTTTACCGTGTAATAGCACCTAATTTAGGGTGCTATTTTTGTATTCTGTATAATATATCTCCGTTATCCCTCTCAATTTAAAAATTTTTATCTCTAATGGCCGATAATCGCTAGTGAGAAGTTGAGTGCTAGTTTATATTGGAGACTACGACTAGTGATAATCTATTTTATTGCAATATTAATGATGCTGAGTTTTAGAGTAAGGATTGGCAATGCTGTTGAATTTTTCAAAATTTAAGTGGTTGGTGTTATTGCTGTTGCTACCGATAACAGGTATGGCAGCAAATACAGATGGGTTTGTGTTACAGTTAAAAGGGCCCCAAGTTCAAACACCATCGTCACCGACAAGCTATGGCCCAGTGGCTAAGTCAGACACTTTATGGTCAATAGCTAAGGCAACACGGCCCAATGCCAGATTAAACCTTTACCAAACTATGGCGGCAATAGTCGCGCTTAATCCCTACGCATTTTTAGATGGCGACATCAATAGAATAATCGATGGCAGTATCCTTAAAATACCCAGTGCGGCTCAAATTCGGGCTACTGATGGCGCGCAATTACAGCAGGCGCTTAATCAGCCTGTGAAGACCCAGCCCGCCAAGTCAATGATATCTACTAAAACGGTAACTAATACCAGCAACCCAGCCCCTATCGTGAGAGCGGTCGCAGGTGGAAAGAATAATAAATTAACTCAGTTACAGGGCGAATTAGCTGAAAGTAACGAACATCTTCTGGTATCGAGTGAAACCAATCGCCGTTTAAAATTACAATTAGAGAGTATCCGTGTTGAATTAGCGGCACTTAAGCAGCAGATGGAGCTTGATAACCAGTTAAGGGCGGAGCTAAGCGCACTCATAAAACAGCAGAAGGACCAACTTGATTTACAGCAGGCACAGATTGATGAAGTCACAAATCAAGCGGAAATTGACGAGACAAATAACTCAAAATCCTGGTTAATTATCGGTGTAGCAGGCGTGTTTATTTTACTGTCCTTGGTTTGGCTGGGATTGTGGTTAAAAAATAGACACGACCAAAAAATGCACGCTGAAGATGCGGCAATTTTCGATGCTGATAATGCGGTTGATGAATTAAGTGACTACCTCACGGCTGAGAATTATACTGCCAGTGAGCAGCAGCTCAATGATGCAGATCAACTCGCTGCAGAGAGTGCTGAGCCTGTCAATACGCTGGATATGCTATCGTCTGAAGGTGAAGCGGATTTCAACAGACAACTCCCTGATGAATTTGAAATGACAGATGGAACTGAAGCCTTTGCCGATGGCATCGCTGTTTCGGAGCCTATAGATGTTGATATCACCACTTCAGATCCTGTCATACCAGATATCATCGAGCAGATGCCTGAGTTCTCAGCGACAACCATTGACGATAATAATTTTAGTGATATTGACTTAACGCTTGATGATGCACATACCAGTTTTGAAAATGACACTATTACACCGGATCTTAGCTGGCGGGACGAACTCGATAGCGATGAGACAACGCTAGCTGATGTAGCTGGTTTGATTCCAGCGCAAACAGCAGCAGATGATGATGCGTCTGACATGGATAACCCTTTAGATGCGGATCTGGCCGAAATTGATGATATGTTGGCGCAGTACAGACCCAATGACCAGAGCATTGAGACGGAGGCGTTTGATACCGGCAGTGAGACTATTACAGAGCGTGAGCAACAGTCGCAGACTGAGAACGATACTATTGCAAACCAGGTCACAGATACGGACGAGATCGATAGTCTTATCGCTGAGGCGGAACTAACTGCGAAAACAGCTGCTAGCACCGAAACGGAGGACTTGGGAGATGACGCTGAACTTCCCCAGTCATACGGGCAAACCGTTGATGAAATGCTCGCAGAGTTAGACAATTCTGAACTAGACAAAGTTGAGTTAGATAATGTTGAGTTTGATAGCAATAGCGTTTCTGTCGATGTAGATAGTACCCTTGAGGAAGCAAATAGTACCGTTAAGGAAGCAAATAGTGTACCAGTGACGCCAGATAATGGCGCTGCTCAGGCCAATGCTGAAAACACCCAGGAACCGGACGCTAAGCCACAGCCAGCCAGTAAAGACAATCAGCTGGATGATATAGAAGCCATGCTGGCAGAATTCAGTCCAAATGCATTTAGCAATGATGCCAGTGAACAAGCTCCGATAGATCAAGCTGCAGCGAAGCAGGAAGAGTTTATTGATATAGACAAGCTGCTAAATGAATCAGCCCAGGCATTGACTAGCACCGAAGAAGAACCTTATGATCAAGTTAAGCTCGATGTAGGGCTCGATGAATACAGCCATACTCTGCTTGATCACAATGATGTCGATATTGATGATGACAGCAATAGTATTGGTGCACAGCTTGATCTCGCGCGCGCTTATCTTGAAATAGAAGATAAAGAAGGTGCGAAATCAATCCTTGACCCATTGGCGGGTACAGGTAATGCAGCACAGCAAGCGGAAGTGAGCAAATTGTTGAGCCGATTATAGACGCTTAGTTTGTGTTGCTGAGAGAATAGTGGTCAGTTATCTATAAGCAGATGCTTTAAAGTTCTAAGTGGTTTGGGTATAATTCGCCACTTAATAAGCGGTAACGGAAGTTACCGCTTTTTTATTTGATTTATTTAATAATCAATCCCCTCAAGTTGGAACAAAAATGCGAATTGCACTTGGTATAGAATATGATGGTAGTAAATATTATGGCTGGCAACGACAACTCGATGTTACCAGTGTGCAAGAGCAACTAGAAAACGCTTTGGCTAGCGTAGCGAATCATCCGGTACGAGTCCATTGTGCAGGGCGAACAGATACAGGGGTTCATGGTACTGGGCAAGTTGTTCATTTTGATACAGATGCTAAGCGCAACAATGTTGCCTGGATGTTGGGTGTAAACGCTAACCTGCCAGATGATATTGCTGTACGCTGGGCACAACCGGTCGATGAAGCGTTCCACGCTCGCTTTAGCGCTACGGCACGACGCTATAGATATATAATATTTAACAATAGGTTACGACCTGGTATCTTGCGTAATGGTGTCAGTCATTGCCATGTTCCCTTAGATGAAAAATTAATGCACGAGGCGGCGCAAAGCTTATTGGGTGAGCATGATTTCACTTCATTTAGGGCGAAGCATTGCCAATCGAAAAGTCCATTTAGAAGAATGATTCATATTAATGTAACACGGCATAATGCGTTTATTATCATCGATATTAAAGCCAATGCGTTTGTTCACCACATGGTGCGAAACATTGCCGGTTCATTAATGGAAGTGGGTCGAGGCCGTAAACCCGTCAGTTGGATAGAAGACCTATTGCTGTTAAAAGATCGTTCAGTTGCAGCGGCAACAGGTCCATCAGCGGGTTTGTATATGGTTGAAGTGGACTATCCGGCACAATTCAATCTACCTAAAATGCCTGTTGGCCCATTATTTTTACCGGACCAGCTGTAAATTTCACGCTAATGGCTTGAGCTAATTTGTGTTTGTGCATTTGTTTTTATTAATTTTTTGATTATAGATCACAAGGGTAAGACCAGTTTTATATAACCTTATTGGAAAATCTGTGATTTAATTAAGTAACACGATAATGTGGAGTATTGTTAAGTTTGTCATATAACAACTTAAACGCATTTATTTTTGTTAGTTTGTCGTGAGGTAACCCTCGCTAAATTGTATTAGCAACGCATTTAACATTATATACTTCAATTAATTAGAAAAATTATAAGTAGGGCTTCATGAGCTGGATTGAAAAAATACTACCAAAAAGCAAGAACGCAACAGCACGTCGTAATATACCTGAAGGCGTGTGGACAAAATGTACTTCTTGTGAACAGGTTTTATATCATGCGGAACTTGAGCGTAATTTAGGCGTATGCCCCAAGTGTGATCACCACATGCGAGTGAATGCACGTGAGCGGTTAAATAAGTTCCTCGATGAAAACGATCGTGTTGAGATCGGTGCTGAATTTGAACCCAGCGATAAACTTAAATTTCGAGATACTAAAAAATATAAAGATCGTTTAGCTAGCGCGCAGAAAGCGACAAATGAAAAAGACGCATTAGTTGTCGAAAAGGGTACTGTAAAAGGTATACCCGTCGTGGTATGTGCTTTTGAATTCTCATTTATGGGTGGTTCGATGGCGACTGTGGTGGGCGCTCGTTTTGTTGCGGCCATTAATGTGTGTATTGCTGAAAACCGAGGGTTGGTCTGTTTCTCTGCCAGTGGTGGCGCTCGCATGCAAGAAGCCTTGTTTTCACTGATGCAAATGGCGAAAACAAGTGCGGCACTGGGTAAACTGTCTGCTGAGGGACTACCTTACATTTCGGTATTAACCGATCCGACTATGGGCGGCGTATCTGCAAGTTTGGCTATGCTCGGTGACGTGAATGTTGCTGAGCCAAAAGCGCTAATTGGTTTTGCAGGCCCGCGGGTTATCGAACAAACAGTGCGGGAAAAGTTACCAGAAGGTTTCCAGCGCAGTGAATTCTTAATGGAGAAGGGCGCAATTGATATGATTGTTGATCGCCGTCAGATGCGCGATAGATTAGCTGGCTTATTAGCGAAAATGATGAACCTAGACGTTTCTGAAGAGACGCAGCCCCTGCTTACAAATAGCGAATCTGTACCAGAAGCGCCTTCAGACTTGGATGAAAGCACTACGCTGAGTACAGAAAAAGACACTAAAGAGTAATGTTTCAGTATGTTGAACAACGTTAATAAAAGCCAGTCTCTTGCAGACTGGCTTTGCTATTTAGAAAATATACATCCCGTCAATATTGAAATGGGGTTGGGCAGGGTAGGCCAGGTTGCAGCCGAATTAGCGCTCACTCAGTTCAATGCTAACGTTATCACTGTGGCTGGCACCAACGGTAAGGGGTCGACCTGCGCATTGCTGGAACAGATATTGCTCGATGCTGGCTACAACGTCGGGGTAACCAGTTCTCCTCACATTCAGGATTACCGTGAGCGGGTGCGTATTAATGGTCAAATGCTTAGCGCGCAGGCTCACGTCGATTCTTTTGCGTTTATCGAGACCGGACGTGGAGATACCACGTTAACGTATTTTGAATTTACGACTTTATCTGCACTTAAACTATTCCAAGATGCCGCGCTTGATGTCGTCATCTTGGAGGTGGGTTTAGGTGGTCGTCTGGATGCCGCCAATATTGTGTCGGCAGATGTTGCGGTTATAACGACTATTGATATAGACCATGCCGATTGGCTTGGTACCGATACTGCGGTGATTGCCACAGAAAAGGCAGGTATTTTCCGTACTGGTAAAAAAGCCATTTGTGGGGTGATTAATCCGCCAGCAACAATTGCCGAATACGCGAATAAAGTGGGTGCAGATTTAGTTGCGGTGAATAAAGATTACAGTTACCAGCAGGATAGAACGCATTGGACTTGGCAAAGCCAAGCGGGTCACACACTAAAGGCGATCTGTTTGGCCGACTTGGAATTACCACAACTGCCGTTACAGAATGCAGCAACGGCGATTGCAGCACTGCAAATTCTCGATATCTTCATACCAGAATCCGCTATCCGCAGTGGTATTGCTAATGCAACTTTACCTGGGCGGATGCAATGTTTGGCATTGTCACCACGCCAGTACTTGGATGTTGCACATAATCCGGAATCGGCTAGATACCTTGCGACTCAGTTAGCTCAACTTAAGCTGAAATCAAATGAACCGTCACGGGTTATAGCTGTGGTTAGTATGCTCAAAGATAAGGATATCGGAGCGAGTTTAATGGCACTTGCAGCGATTGTCGACGAATGGCATATAGCGCCATTGCAGTGTGGCAGGGCTGCGACCAGTGCGCAGCTCGAGCAAGGGTTAGCGCTGGCGCTACAGCAGAGTGGGAAATCCCGTGATAGCCTTAGCTTGAACCCCTCAACTCATGATACAATAGCACTGGCTTGGCAGTCAGCTAATCAACATGCTGATTTTAATGATATTATTATTGGTTTCGGCTCGTTTTTTACTGTAGCGGAAATTACCCAACATATAAGTGGTTAAATAAACGTGGCATCAGCATTTCAACATCGTTTGGTCGGCTCTATCATTTTAGTTGCTATTGGCATCATCTTTTTACCTGGCCTGCTAGACGGTCAAAAGATCACTTATCGCGAAGATACCGCTAGTATTCCGTTACGCCCCGAGCTTGCGGAACTTACTGAGCCCGTTGACTTTGACTCTCTGGAGCGTGCGGTCGAAGACGTTGAATTATTAGTTGAGCCAGCACCCACTGCTGAGCTGACTCAAGCTGCTAAACCTAAAAACAAGCTTAAAGATAAGGTGACAACGCCAGCCACGAGCAGTAAGAAACCTAAATTGGCACCGCTCGCGGAACCGATAACGTTCGCCAAACAACCAACGCCCGCGAAAGTGCCAACGGTAAGTACCTCTTGGGAAATTCGCTTAGGTACGTTTAAAAACTCCGCCGCAGTCGATGATCTGGTGATAAAAATAAGAAAAGCCGGGTTTGATGCTTATCGGTTACCAAGGTATAAACAGCCAGGACAACTTAATATATTGTATGTGGGACCGAATGTTAATCGTGCTACGCTCGAGGTAGTACTGCCGAGATTAGAAAAAATGACGGGATTGAAAGGTGTGATTCAACAATTTGATCCGAGAGACAAGTAGTTAAAAAGCCGACATTTACGTCGGCTTTTTTATTATCAATCTTTTAGTTAACTTGTTACAATACTGCGAATTTCAAATGAGCGGAACGAGTTATGGCGTGGATTGATTATCTTATTTTAGGGATTGTTGCTTTATCATCGGTTATTAGTTTAATTCGGGGGTTTGTTAAAGAAGCTTTCTCACTTTGCACCTGGTTTTTTGCTTTTTTTGTCGCCAGATTCTACTATCAGGACATTGCCGCATACCTCGAAAATTTCGATACTTTTAGTGCTGCATTCAGCGACCAGTTGGTTAAAAATGGTGTCGCGATAGCGATATTATTTATTTGCACCCTAATACTGGGCGCGTTACTTAATTATATTCTTGCCCAATTGGTGAGTAAAACGGGACTTTCTGGTACAGATAGATTGCTTGGCGTATGCTTTGGTCTTGCCCGTGGTGTTTTAGTGGTTTGTGTTCTACTGTTATTTTTGCAGTTATTTACCCGCTTTCCGGAAGCAACGTGGTGGCAAAATTCTCCCTTAATCGCAGAGCTTAAACCACTGATTAAATGGTTTTTTGAACATCAAGCATCGGCATGGGAAAACATGTCGGGCTTATGAAAATGAAGCGTGAAAATAGAATTTAATTGATAGCACAGTAAACGAGGAATATGGTTATGTGTGGAATTGTTGGCATTGTTTCTACAACCCCTGTTAATCAGCATATTTATGATGCATTGACAGTATTGCAGCACCGAGGACAGGATGCAGCGGGGATTGTAACCTTAAGTGATGGAAACTTTAGGCAGCGAAAAGCAAATGGTTTAGTGAGTGATGTATTCGAAGCTAAACATATGCAGCGCTTGAAAGGTAATATTGGTATTGGTCATGTCCGATATCCAACAGCAGGAAGCTCGAGTGCCGCTGAGGCTCAACCTTTCTATGTTAACTCTCCGTTTGGTATCTCCCTTGCCCATAACGGAAATCTAACCAACGCTCCCCAGTTAAAAGAAGACCAGTTTCACAAAGCCCGCCGCCATATTAATACGACTTCTGACTCAGAGATATTACTTAATGTGTTGGCCCACGAACTGGATAAATGCCCGAGTTTACACTTAACCGCAGCAGATATATTCACTGCTGTTAAAGCCGTGCATGCACAGGCAAAGGGTGCATATGCGGTGGTTTCATTGATCATTAATCATGGTTTACTTGCCTTTCGCGACCCCAATGGCATTCGCCCCTTAGTATTGGGGATGCGTAATACCGACGTTCAGAATGAGTATATGATCGCCTCCGAATCTGTGGCGTTAGATGCCGTAGGTTTCAAGTTTGTACGTGATGTTGAGCCCGGTGAAGCGGTATATATTACCGATCAAGGTGAATTGTTCAGTGCTCAGTGCGCTGAAAATCCGCAACATAATCCGTGTATCTTTGAGTTTGTGTATTTTGCCCGTCCGGATTCAACCCTAGATAAGGTCTCTGTGTATGAATCACGTCTTGCTATGGGTGAAAAATTGGGTCAAAAAATTGCCCGAGAATGGAGCAACGTAGACATTGATGTGGTGATCCCAATCCCAGAGACATCGTGTGACAGTGCGTTAGAAATAGCCAAAGTATTAGCCAAACCTTATCGTCAGGGTTTTGTTAAAAACCGCTATATCGGCCGTACCTTTATCATGCCGGGACAAACCTTGCGGCGTAAATCGGTGCGGCGCAAGCTGAATGCGATTGCATCGGAATTTGCAGGTAAAAATGTGCTGCTGGTAGACGACTCTATTGTGCGCGGTACCACATCTGAGCAAATCATTGAGATGGCGCGTGAAGCGGGGGCGAAAAAAGTGTATCTGGCTTCAGCCGCGCCGGAAGTGCGCTATCCTAACGTTTATGGTATTGATATGCCAAGTTCTGAAGAACTGATTGCACATAACCGCAATGTGGATGAAATTGCGCAAATGATCGGAGCCGATGGACTTATCTTCCAAGATCTGGACGATTTAATCGCTGCCGTTTCACAGTGCAATCCAACAATCAAAAAGTTTGAAACATCGGTATTTAATGGCGAGTATGTGACTGGTGATATTGATGCTGCTTATCTGCAAAATCTGAATGATATTCGCAGTGATTATGCGAAAACAATTAAGGGACAAAAAGAAGAGATTGCCAATCTCGAGATACATAATGAAGGTGAATAACTGAGGTTAATCGCTAAGGTAAACAGCCTAAGCTGATCGCATTTAATTACGCGATCAATAAACCGCAAGAAGTAGCAATAAGTAATAAGGGAGCCAAACAAGCTCCCTTTATTTTTTTATGTGCTATTCACTCGTCTTAGAACAATCAATAAACTGGCGCTGCAGTAATTCATATTCGCCATTTTCCCAACGTAATACACTGCCTTGGGTAAACCAATCACCCAGTACAATACGCTGGCCAGTAATGCCATCATTGAGTGCAACACTATGGATATCGGGTCGGTGGGTATGTCCGTGGATCAAGATGCGGCATTGATGCTCATTCATCTGTGCAATTACTTCCGCTTCGGTCACATCCATCAATGTCATACTCTTTTGTTGGTTGCCCTGCTGGCTATGGCCGCGTACTTTGTCGGCTATCTTTTCCCGAACAAAGATTGGCAGCAATAAGAATAGTTTTTGCCGCCACTTGATATGGATTGCCGCACGAAAGGCCTGATATTTTTCATCGAGGGTGCAAAAAGTATCACCGTGAGCGATGAGAATACGCTGACCATCGAGCTCTATTACCGAGTGTTCATCCAGCAACGTGACACCCGTACGTTTGGTAAAACGTTTACCAACAAGAAAGTCACGGTTACCTTGGATGAAGTAGCAATTAACGCCGCTTCCAGTGAGCGCCAGCAAACCATCTTGTACTGAATCATTTAATTCATTGCTGATATCATCACCAGACCAGAATTCAAACAAGTCACCCAGAATATACAGTGCTTCTGCCTGGCTGGCTTCTGTCTTTAAAAAGTGCAGAAATAATTCCGTAATATGAGGGCGACGTTCATCGAGGTGAAGATCAGAAATAAACAGGGTTGTCATGTTAATGCTTCATCCATATAAGTAAATAGAGGCAAATAAAAGTAATAAAAAAATACACTACCGAAGCAGTGTATTAATACCCGTGACCTCTGAGTTAGCATTTTGAATGGTCACGGGTATATCACTCATTAAGCGAGCAGAAGATTATACTTCTTCAACCGTTACTTTATTAACGATGATATCATCTACTGGTACATCACCGTGGCCACGACGGTTACAGGTTGCTACTTTTTTGATTTTTTCAATGATGTCCATACCTTCGACTACTTCAGCGAATACACAGTAGCCCCAGCCTTGTGATGTTTTGCCTGTATGATCAAGGAAGCTGTTATCTTTCACGTTGATGAAGAACTGTGAACTTGCTGAATGCGGATCGCTAGTACGTGCCATTGCTAATGTACCGATTTTATTCGACAGACCATTATCTGCTTCATTTTCGATGGTTGCATTTGAGTCTTTCTCTTCCATACCAGGAAGCATGCCGCCGCCCTGAACCATGAAACCATCGATGACACGGTGGAAAATTGTGCCTTCATAAAAACCGCTTTTTGCGTACTCAAGGAAGTTAGCTGCTGTTTTTGGTGCGCTTTCAAAGTTTAAAGCAATTTTAATATCACCGAAATCTGTATGTAGAGTTATCATCTTAA
>JBLHPA010000001.1:0-75284 GCA_047628235.1 Moritella sp. | reverse complement strand
GATGTTCTTCGTAGTCTTTACGCTGTTTATCATCCATAATGTCGTAAATTAATGCATGGACCTGTTTGGCATCAAACGCAGGTAAGTTTATTTTACGTACGTCCCCGTCCACACGGATCATGGGAGACACACCAGAAGAAAGGTGTAGATCTGAAGCATTATGCTTTACACTAAATGTAAGTAACTCTGTAACATCCATATTCTTTTAAAAACCTCATCACAAGTAAAATCATGAATACTATATCAACACGATTACAACAGGTTCTAACACAAATTGACAACGCTGCAAGCGCATCTTTTAAAAAAAGTAGTGAAATTAGCCTACTTGCCGTAAGTAAGACTAAACCGGTAGAACAAGTTAAAGCTGTTTATGCACTTGGCCAGCGTAAGTTTGGGGAAAATTACCTCCAGGAAGCGATAGATAAAATAACGCACCTGCAGCAGGATGGGTGTTATCCAGATATAGAGTGGCATTTTATTGGCCCGATCCAATCAAATAAAACCCGCCCTATTGCGGAGCACTTTGACTGGGTACAAAGCATCGAACGTTTAAAGATAGCGCAACGATTAAATGATCAGCGTCCGTCATCAATGCCCAAACTGAACGTCTGCATCCAAGTAAATATCAGTGCCGAAGCAACAAAATCTGGCACAGATCTGGCGCAGGCTCGCGCACTGGCAGAACAAATCTCCAGCCTTCCTAATCTGGTATTAAGGGGCATTATGGCGATTCCAGAAAAAACCAATGATCTCACCAGACTAAAATCACAATTTAGCCAGCTTGAGTCATTGTATTTGTCGCTGCAGGACCAATATAATCAGATAGACACGTTATCAATGGGTATGACTAACGACATGGATATCGCTATTACTCAGGGCAGTAACATGGTACGTGTTGGCACCGCCATTTTCGGTGCCAGAGATTAACTGCCAATAGCGGTTTACAAGCGCTATTTACAAGAACTGTTTACAAGGAATGCAACTGTTATGACGACAAGTAAAAAAATCGCATTTATCGGTGCTGGAAATATGGCGACAAGTCTGATCGGCGGCATGGTAGCTGACGGTTACCCGGCTGAATTGATTTACGCTGCGGCGCCAACCCGCGTTAAACTCGATGCTCTGCAGCAGAAATTTGGTATCAATACCGCCCTCGATAACAATGCTGTTATCGCTGCTGCTGATATTATCATTCTTGCGGTAAAACCCCAGCTTATGGCAGTCGTATGCTCAGCGCTGGCAGAGTGCAGTAAAAATTATCGCGGTAAATTATTTGTCTCGATTGCCGCAGGCGTAACAGTAGCCCGATTACAAAGTTTACTGGCTGATAACCAACCTATCGTTCGAACAATGCCAAATACCCCCGCTTTAGTACAAAAAGGCATGACCGGGTTATTTGCATCACCAGAAGTCTCCGATAGTGATATTACAGCGATAGACAAAATTATGCGTGCCGTGGGAAAAACCTGTTGGGTTGATGATGAAGCAGACCTCAATACCATCATAGCCGCAACAGGCAGTTCGCCTGCTTATTTCTTTCTGTTTATGGAAGCGATGCAGGAAAGCATTATTAAAATGGGATTCAGTAAGCAGCAAGCCAGAGAGTTAGTGCAACAGGCGGCAGTAGGCTCTGCTGAAATGGTGCAGCAAAATCCGCATATTGATCTCGCATCCCTACGCCAAAATGTGACCTCTAAGGGGGGCACTACAGCGGAAGCAATACGCACCTTTGAGGAACAAAACCTAAGAGCGACTGTCGATAGTGCTATGCAAGCGGCGGTAACCCGGGCAGAACAGATGGAAACACTTTTTTAGCCATCGCGGCATTACTGCTTTGACCGCCAGGTAACAACGAGTGGTGGCAAGCAGCGAATGAAATTAATTAAACTGTACATTAAAGGATAAGTTATGAACGCGGCGCATTTTTTGGTCAATATATTATTTGAAACCTACATCATGATCATCCTGTTACGGGTCTGGTTACAACTCGCTCGGGCTGATTTTTACAATCCGTTCAGCCAGTTTATTATCAAGGCTACGCAACCTGTTGTAGCCCCACTGCGACGGATTATCCCCAGCTTAGGTGGGCTAGATCTCGCATCGGTCGTATTTGCTTACGCTGTGGCCTGCGCCATGATTTATGCGCTATTTGGCTTACAAACAAATACGCTGGCGCCACTACCAGACGTATTACTACTGGCCGCAATAAAGCTACTTAAACAATGTTTTAGTATCATCTTTTACGTCTTAATCTTACGCGCTATTTTAAGCTGGGTAAGCCAGGGTCGCAGCCCGGTAGAGTTTGTATTATCACAGCTTACAGAACCGTTCCTGACACCAATCCGTCGCGTGATCCCTGCTATTGGCGGTTTAGATCTCTCCATGCTGGTCGCGATCCTTGGTTTGCAGTTTCTGCAAATTTTGATCGGAGACTTAACGGGTATTCCGTTCTAGTGAGTGCCGTATCCATGCAGGGCGATGCCCTGCATTTAAAACTCTACATTCAACCTAAGGCCAGCCGTGACAAACTGATTGGCCTACACGGAGAAGAATTCAAAGTCGCCATCACAGCCCCGCCTATTGATGGTAAAGCCAACGCCCACCTCAGCAAGTTTCTCGCCAAACAATGCAAAGTAGCGAAAAGCCAAGTGACCATAACAAAAGGTGAACAGGGACGGCATAAACAACTTATAATTAAATCACCCAAGGTTATTCCAGCAGAGATTAGCGCACTTTTGTGACTGTAGCCATAGTTAGTCACAGTAGTCATAGCCATCTGGAGTTAACGTCATTTAATATACAGGAGCAAATCATGTCATCATTGTTTAAATCAATTATCGTTGCAATTACCCTATTTTGTTCAGTGAGTGCGAGTGCCGAACAAATGCAAACCTTAGGTGATTGGGATGTGCATTACATCGCGTTCCCCAGTACCTTCTTAACTGCAGATGTCGCTTCAGCTTATGACCTCCAGCGCAGTAAGTATCTTGGTCTGCTCAATATTTCCGTACTCGATAATGTTAGTCAGCAGGCCCAGCGTGTGATCGTTACAGCGACTGCGCGTAATTTACTTGGCAACATACGTGAGTTAGCAGTGCGGGAAATACGTGAAGATAATGCTATCTATTATATCGCTGAAGTTCCCCATCGTAATGAAGAAACCTATCGCTTCAGCATCACGGTACAATCGGGTAATAACAGCCAAGAATTAAAATTCCAGCACGCGTTTTATGTTGATTAAAACTTTATCGTCCGCCTAGGATCCTGTATAAACTCACTCATATTATTTAGCTAAGATAAGGCACACCATGTCCAAAGTTGTTCTAGCCACTGGTAACCCAGGAAAAGTTCGCGAAATGTCAGCACTACTCGCTGAGTTTGGCCTTAACGTTTTACCGCAAAGCGATTTTAACATTGTTGAAGCGGATGAAACCGGTACCACCTTCATCGAAAATGCCATCATTAAAGCCAAGCATGCAGCCACCTTAACGGGTCTGCCAGCCATTGCAGATGACTCAGGCCTAGCCGTTGATGCCTTACAAGGTGCGCCCGGCATTTACTCTGCGAGGTATGCCGGCGCAGATGCCAGTGATCGAGATAACCTGCTTAAACTGCTAGCCAACCTGAAAGGTGTACCAGCAGCACAACGCACCGCTCGTTTCCATTGTGTGCTGGTGTATATGAGTCATGCTGATGATCCGACACCACTGGTCTGCCACGGCACTTGGGATGGTGTCATAGCAGCAGAGCCAAGTGGTGAAGATGGCTTTGGTTACGATCCTATTTTTTATGTTGAATCAGAAGGATGTACATCTGCCCAACTGACTAAGCAGCGTAAGAGTGAATTAAGTCATCGTGGCCAGGCATTAACCAAGTTACTGGCTGCTATGCACCAGCAACAAGCACGCACATCGGCCTAGTCGTAATGGAACACGTAACGACAGTCGCGTCTCATACTGAAATGCAATTACCGCCATTGAGCCTGTACATACACATCCCTTGGTGTGTGCAGAAGTGCCCGTACTGCGATTTTAACTCACACACGCTAAAAGGTGAGATCCCGGAAGTTGAGTATATTCAGGCGCTATTACAAGATCTGCGTAGCGAGTTATCACGGGTGCATGAGCGTCAGTTACACTCTATTTTTATTGGTGGCGGCACGCCCAGTCTGATCAGCGCGGCGGGGATAAAAACACTACTGACAGGCGTTGCTGAGATGATCCCGTTCAGCGACACCATTGAGATCACCATGGAGGCGAATCCAGGCACCGTCGAAGCAGCTCGCTTCCATGCCTATGTGGCAGCCGGGGTGAATCGGATCTCTATCGGGGTACAAAGTCTGCAGGCAGAAAAATTAAATTTGCTAGGTCGAATTCATGATCCAGAAGAAGCGATTCGCGCCGCACAGATCGCCACCAACTCACAACTCAATTCATTTAATTTAGATTTAATGCACGGCCTACCTCACCAGAATCTGAGCGATGCATTATACGACCTGAATGCGGCGGTTGAGCTGGCGCCGCCTCACCTATCTTGGTATCAACTCACCATCGAGCAGAATACGCAGTATTACTCCAAACCGCCGACCTTACCTGATGAAGATGTGTTATGGGATATCTTTGAGCAGGGCCATGCTTTGCTCTCTGCAGCAGGTTATGAGCAGTATGAGATCTCCGGGTATGCCAAAACTGGCAAACAATGTCGCCATAATTTAAACTATTGGCGCTTTGGCGATTACATCGGAATTGGCTGTGGTGCGCACGGTAAGCTCACAGAGCCTAAAGAGGGCAAAGTATACCGTCGTAGCAAAATAAAGCATCCTAGGGGTTATATGGATGCCAATAAGCCATTTCTAGATGATGAACACACGGTTGCGCAGGAAGAATTGCCCTTTGAATTTATTATGAACCGGTTTCGGTTACTGGAACCGACCCCAAAGCAGGATTTCATTGATTTTACTGGTCTAGCGCTAGCCGTCGTCGCACCACAAATAAATACGGCGATCATGAAAGGTTTATTAACGGAAACCGAGACGCATTGGCAAGTGACTAAACTTGGCCATCGCTACTTAAATAGTTTATTTGATATCTTCCTGTGAGAAATATAGATTTTAAGGACATAACGGTTAAATACATAGAAGTTAGCGGCTTGGGTTAACGCCCTGCCGCCAGTATTAAAATATCGAATGACCAAAACGCTCACTAAATAGCTCCAAGGCAGCTGTACCCACCAGCGAATTACCCGATTCATTCAGTTCAGGTGACCAGACACAGACGGTTAATTGACCGGGGATCACAGCAACAATACCACCACCGACGCCGCTTTTTGCCGGCATACCGACACGAAAGGCAAAATCACCGGATTCATCATATAAACCACAGGTCGCTAACAAGGCGTTAAGACGACGCGTATTGCGTTCACTGACTAAGCGCTTACTGCAATGACAGGGTTGACCTCTTTTTGCCAGAAATGAGAATGCAGTGGCTAATTCCACACAGTTCATTTTAATCGCACAATAACTAAAATAACTCTGCAGTACCGTATCAACATTGTTATGAAAGTTACCGTGTGACTTCATCAGATAGGCAATCGCGGCATTGCGTGCCATATGCTCATACTCCGACTCAGCCACCTCATAGTCTATGTAGATCTCAGTAGAATTGGCGAGTTTACGTAACAGTTCAAGCATACGTTGTTTTGGCGCTGATAGTCGACTCTGTAGCATATCCGCCACCACCAGGGCACCAGCATTAATGAATGGATTACGCGGTTTACCTTTTTCATATTCAAGCTGGATCAGGGAATTATAAGCCTGGCCAGAAGGCTCTCGACCGACTCTGCTCCACAACTCATCTTCAGAAAAGCGGGTTAATGCCGCCGTCAGTGCAAATACTTTGGAAATACTCTGAATAGAAAAGCGAATATCTGTATCACCGGCAGTAAAAAAATCACCGTTTTCCATGCATACCGCAATGCCTAATTGGTTGGCGTCAACGTTAGCCAATGCCGGTATGTAATCTGCGACATGGCCCTGACCCATTAATGGGCGTACTTCTGCAAGTAGCTGTTCTAATGATGCATTCGATAACATGACTTTCCTGTAAAAATGAAATAGCCTGGGGGGTAATTGAACTAAATTTATGGTGTTTGTAGAGTACTGGCAGGTATAAAAACAACGAATCATTTGTGTAATGGGTGAAATAACCCAACAGAAAATGACTCGTTTATCTTCCCAAATTACAGCTTATCTAGACGCAATTGGGGTATCGTCTCAATACAACGACAGGTTATTCTTCGTCGCCATACCACAGGTCAAACAGCGGGCTAACCACAAGGTTAAGTACACCCTTTGCTTCTAGCCAGGTTTTTACCTGTTCACGTTGCGATTCGGTACATTTACCTAACGTTTCAGTACATACCATGCCATCCCACTGCAGGTTACCATCAGCAGCAAAAGCCAGTTTATTTGGATCTATCACTTCAGCAATTAAACCATCTAGGATAGCGTCAATTTCACCTTCTGTGGTACCTTCAGCGAAATCCCAAGAAAGATCAAAACCTAATTCTTGAAATTCATCAACACGGAGTTTCTTACGTAGACGACGATTACGATTTGTAGCCATTATTACCTCAAATTACTTAGTACGTTTATAAATAATATCCCAAACACCGTGGCCCAATTTGTGCCCTCGTTGTTCGAATTTAGTTAAAGGTCGCCAGTCAGGACGGGGAACAAAAGTCCCTTCTGTCGCGGTATTTTCATAACCAACAGCAACCGACATCACTTCAATCATGTACTCGGCATAATTTTCCCAGTCAGTCGCCATATGGAAGATACCACCAATTTTAAGCTTCTGGCGAATATTTTCTGCAAATTCAGTTTGTACAATACGACGTTTATGATGACGTGTCTTGTGCCACGGGTCAGGAAAGAACAGTTGCATGCCCGCTAAACTATCCTCTGAAATACAATCGGCTAACACTTCTACCGCATCGTGGCAAAATACCCGCAAATTAGTGATATTACGCTCACCTGCCGCCATTAAACACGCACCCACACCCGGTGAATGCACTTCAATACCGATAAAGTTATGATCTGGCGCATTGGCCGCCATCTCTACCAGTGACGCACCCATACCAAAACCGATCTCTAACGTGACTGGATTATCGTTACCAAAGACTGCGGAAAGATCTAATCGGCCCATGTCATGATCTAAGCCCATCGTTGGCCAGAACGCTTTCATGGCAGCTTCCTGGCCTTTAGTTAAGCGCCCCTCACGTAGTACAAAACTCCGAATTTTACGGATCCGTTTGCCGTCTTCAGTCAGTTCTGGTTCTACAATTCTTTTATGTTCAGTCATCTTTTCCACCCGGTAACTGTCGCAACAGTTACTCGCCATAAGCATATAAATTTTCTCTTGATGCGCGCATTATCCAAAGATAGCTGAATTTGGCAAGTTTTGTGTGGCATAATTTTATCCTAAACAGTATGCTTTTTGCTAAATTGAGTCACTAAAACATCCCATGACACCACTATCAGAAAATAATATGACCACCTTTGCCCCTCGGGTTCTCACTTGGTTTGAGCAGTTCGGCCGTAAAGATCTGCCGTGGCAGCAGTACCACCAGCCCTATGCAACTTGGTTAAGTGAAGTGATGTTACAACAAACCCAAGTTGTCACTGTGATCCCTTACTTTAAAACATTTATGGCTAAATTTCCGACAGTAACAGATCTTGCCAATGCCCACATCGATGAAGTTCTCCATCTCTGGACCGGTCTGGGCTACTACGCTAGGGGCCGCAACCTGCATAAAGCTGCCCAATTAATCAGAGATGATTATCAGGGTTTATTTCCCACCCAGTTTGAGCAAGTAATCGCATTACCTGGTGTGGGGCGTTCCACCGCAGGCGCGATTTTATCACTCTCTCTGGATCAAGCCCATCCTATTTTAGATGGCAATGTAAAACGGGTATTAACCCGCTGGGCTGCTATCGAAGGCTGGTACGGAAAAAAAGCGGTTGAAAACCAATTATGGCAACTGGCTGAGCAACTCACACCATCAGACCAGGTGGCGAATTACAATCAGGTGATGATGGATCTTGGTGCTACCGTCTGCACCCGCAGTAAACCAGATTGCAGTATTTGCCCCGTTAATCAAGACTGTAAAGCTTACGCAATGGGCACTCCCACTGCCTTTCCGACACCAAAACCAAAGAAAAAAATACCAGTGAAAACAGTACAAATGCTCTTGCTAAAGCAAGGTAGTAGCCTGTGCTTACAGCTGCGCCCTCCGACGGGGATCTGGGGGGGATTGTGGTGTTTTCCTGAACGTGATCCAGAATTAAGCTTAGTAGAACAGCTCGCGCAGTACGGGATTAGTGAGTTCACAACCCGAGAGCTAACGCCCTTTAGACATACTTTCAGTCATTTCCACCTCGATATTAGTCCCTTACTGGTGGAGATTAATGCGACTGCCATTACGCAAATAATGGAACCACAGGGCACTCTTTGGTATAACATAGAGCAACCTGCAACTGTTGGACTCGCTGCTGCGACCAAAAAATTACTCACATCTCAAGAATTAAGAGAGGCATCCCATGGCTAGAACCGTTTTCTGTGTACGTTTAAAAAAAGAAGCTGAAGGACTACGTTTTCAGCTTTATCCAGGTGAATTAGGCAAACGCATTTTTGACAACATCTCCCAGCAAGCCTGGTCTGAATGGCAGCAAAAGCAGACCATGCTGCTGAATGAAAAAAAATTAAACATGATGGATGAAAACGACCGGGTATTTTTAGAACAGGAGATGGTAAAATACCTGTTTGAAGGTGAAGATATTGTGATCGAAGGCTTCACCCCCAAAAAATAGTATTACTCGAAACACACTATTACTGAAAAAGAGTAAGACTGAAAATAGTATTACTGAATAATAGTACCGCTTCATACTGAACTGAAATGAGCACTCCTCATTTCAGTTATCATACTTGCTCTGTTCATTGGATCTCACAGGACTGAATGACCCCTATGTCGACGACCCGCACTACACTACTCGCATTAAGCTTAATCTTCGTTTCATCTTGCTCGATGAACGGTTATCATCATTCTGTCGAACTCACCAGCCTCCATAACCCTGAGCAGGCCTTGAACCGACTTTCCTATCAGACGAGTAACTATCATCCTCTCACCCAGCAAGATGCTGAAAAAGATGCTGTGGCACTGCAGACGCTGCAAGATAATTACAGCGATCAGGTCATCGAACAATGGGGCCGTGAGTCAGCCCAATTTTCATCCCGTACGCGTTATGTCAAATACTCCAACGATTACCGCAGTCGCTCAATCATTGACTTCCAGCAAGGCTCCGTGCAAGTTGACACATTAGCGCAGCAACATAGTAAACAATTTCTTAAGCAGGCCATTGAGTATACGCTGCTGGCACCGGATACACCTGAATACACCAATTTTTATACTGCTTATAGCTCTGAGGTAAAAGGCACACCCTTTCTTTACCAGCAAGTGCGGGATCAGGATGGTAAGCTCATCAAATGGCACTGGCGGGCGGCACATTATGCAAATTATTTGATCAAACATAATTTGAGTCAGACACCATCAGCGAATAAACAAGTGTCCTCAGTAACCTTCTCACTGGTTCCTAACCATACTCAGATAAGAATGCAGCGATACCAGCCGTTAATTCAAAAATTTGCTGAACGCCATGGGATCGATGAAAATCTTGTTAAGGCAATCATCCAAACTGAGAGTTTATTTAACCCCTACGCACTTAACGCAACAGGGCGGGTTGGACTCATGCAAATTTCGGCAAACTCAATAGGGCAAGATGTATTCCGCCAGCAAAAAAAATACCCTTTTTCTCCGACACAACGTTTTATGTTTTCGCCACATAACAATCTCGACTTAGGCGTTGGTTATTTAAATTTACTCAACCAGCATTATTTATCGGCAATCAAGGACCCAAACTCACGTCATTATGCTATATTGGCAAGCTACATTGCAGGGCCGAATAATATGCTGCAGACCTTTTCCAAAGACAAAACGGAAGCACTCGCAATGATTAACCGCCTTTCTTCGTATGAGGTATATCAGAGTTTAACCAGCAAACTGACGCGCCCAGAAATTAAAAACTATGTGTACAAGGTAAACAGTAATTACCGTAAATTCAGCGAGTAAACGTCAACAAAACGCACGTTTTGCTGATAAATCAGCCAGTCGCCATATTTAACCAAGATTATATGCCAGATGAATTAGAAAACAGTTGACGAATGGCACTATTTTCTATTTAATAGCGCTCCATTGCCCGAATAGCTCAGTCGGTAGAGCAGAGGATTGAAAATCCTCGTGTCCCTGGTTCAATTCCGGGTTCGGGCACCATATTAAAAAAGGTGTCAAGCACACTAGATGTGCCGACTTAGCTCAGTAGGTAGAGCAACTGACTTGTAATCAGTAGGTCGCCAGTTCGACTCCGGCAGTCGGCACCATTTGCCCGAATAGCTCAGTCGGTAGAGCAGAGGATTGAAAATCCTCGTGTCCCTGGTTCAATTCCGGGTTCGGGCACCACATTGAATAATCTTTGCTACACTTATCCGAAGGTGTAAATGCAGAGATTAAACAAGTACATGAATCAGAGAATTTAATTTTGATATCACGGCTTGTTAAAACGCATTTAGTGCCGACTTAGCTCAGTAGGTAGAGCAACTGACTTGTAATCAGTAGGTCGCCAGTTCGACTCCGGCAGTCGGCACCATTTGCCCGAATAGCTCAGTCGGTAGAGCAGAGGATTGAAAATCCTCGTGTCCCTGGTTCAATTCCGGGTTCGGGCACCACATTGAATAATCTTTGCTACACTTATCCGAAGGTGTAAATGCAGAGATTAAACAAGTACATGAATCAGAGAATTTAATTTTGATATCACGGCTTGTTAAAACGCATTTAGTGCCGACTTAGCTCAGTAGGTAGAGCAACTGACTTGTAATCAGTAGGTCGCCAGTTCGACTCCGGCAGTCGGCACCATTTGCCCGAATAGCTCAGTCGGTAGAGCAGAGGATTGAAAATCCTCGTGTCCCTGGTTCAATTCCGGGTTCGGGCACCACACAATTCCCCTTTAGTTCAGTTGGTAGAACGGTGGACTGTTAATCCATATGTCGCTAGTTCAAGTCTAGCAAGGGGAGCCACTTAAAAAGACTTTGTCATTTGACAAGGTCTTTTTTTTATCTGCTATTTGATCACGCCAGTCAGCCAATATATGCAAGCTCAGCGGCGTCGCTATTCAGATATAGGGTCATTCAGAAACAATCACAACAAAAAGCCGAGCATTCGCTTGGCTTTCTCCTATCCTGCCACTTCTTTCACCACTCACATGATGATAGTGCGCTGCTACATTAGTTAGCAGTAATAATAATCTCAACACGACGGTTAGCAGCCCGGCCTGAGGCTGTTTCATTACCCGCTACCGGACGGCGTTCACCATAACCTCGGGTAGATAAACGACCAGATTTGAGACCTCGTTTCACAAGGTAATCATTCACCGCTTCTGCACGACGCTCTGACAGCGTCAGATTAGACTCTGCACTGCCGACGCTGTCTGTATGCCCTGTAATACGTAATGACGACTCTGAGTACTCGTTAAGCACTTTTGCTACGCCATTTAAGCTTGGATAAATGCTACTACTCAAGTTATAACCCGCAGTTTGAAAACCGATACCCTTTGCCATGATCAGCTGCAGCTCATTTTCCCCGACGCGCTTAACCTGCACACCAGAGTTTAATAACTCCTGGCGTAATGCTTCTTCTTGTCTGTCAAAGTAATGGCCGATACCACCGCCAATAGCAGCGCCACCAAGTGCACCAAATATCGCCGCATTTTTCTTGCCGCTAGCCGCACCAAGAATTGCGCCTGCAATCGCCCCACCGACAGCAGCCTTGGTTGCCGTATTGGTTTCTTCTGCACCTGTTGTTGCATTTTGTCTTGCACAGCCAGTAAGCGCCGCGACTATCATTAATGCCGTAATTGACTTTTTCATCATCGATAAAACCTTATTTTTCTAGACAGATATATTGCAAGCGCAATATTAGCCGTCACTTTATAGGAAATAAAATACCAAGTACACCAGAACATATGTCGTTTAATTTAGGTGGTTTGTCTCCCGATATCGTCAAATGCGTGATCATACTCTCACTATTTTTTGAGTTTTATACATTCTTACACAGCTTTACAATATGCCTCCTTGAGTTGCGATATTACGCACTCATTTATGAATAAGTATAGGAATACAATAACGTAATACCAGCATTCTTTAATGAGGAGCCACATGTACAATTTTCTCCGAACATCGTTAGTCCTAATGCTAATGCTCGCTGGCAAGGCACCACTTGAAGCCGCCACCATGCTTAGCCTGACCCCATCATCCAACAATGGCAGCTCAGCAAACCGAGTCCGTGCCCAATACAATAAAGATTTGGGGGGACTCTACCAGGTATCCGACTTTAGCAATGACACACTTATTCAACCTTTTAGTCACTTCGGGCAGTTATATAGCCTGGCAGGACAAGCGCAGCTAGAACTTGCTACACTCACTCAACAAATCGCATTAATGTCACACACCAGTGCCGTTATACCTGCAATCAAAACTGCACAACGGGCACAAGAAAAAATTATCAATAAACATGCAGGTGCAGTCGATAAAATCACTGACCTAGCAAGAAGTTCACTGGTTGCAGCAAACAGTTACCAGCTAATGTCCGCCTATGAATTACTCGATAAAGAAACAGAAATTGTGCAAGTAAAGAATCGCTTCAATAGCCCGAAGAAAAATGGCTATCGCGACATAAACTTATTGGTAAGATTACCTAAAAGCCAGATGATCGTTGAGATCCAGCTCCACCTAAACCGAATTGACGCCATTAAGAATGGCCCAGAACATGACAGTTATGCGCAAATTCAAATCATTGAGCATAATGCGAAGCAGGAGAACCGTACTATTTCACAGATAGAATTGTTCAAGATTGGTCAATTGAAACAAGAATCGGAAGAGTTATACCAAGTGGCTTGGCAGCAGCAATTAATGAGTGAGTTTAAAACCAGCTTTAAACATATTGCATAGTTAGGTTAGACTTTGCATAGCCCACTTACACAGAAGATATGATAAAAGAGAGGCTTGTTACGTCATTGCTATATATTGCGGTAGCGTAATAACAAGCCTTAGTTGGCCGTCAAGCTAAGCGTAGTCCCACTTCCAGTTAAAGCGAACACGGGTTTGCTGGCCTAAACGGCTTACCACCCATGGCACTACAGATAAAAGCTTATAGTGCCCGTTTTTTAATCACACTTTTTCCCGTGTGGAAAAACGTAACCTCTTCGCCAGTACTGATGATCCGCACCACAATTCTTCTTTGCTTGCCATGCTCAGCGCCAGACTATATCTATGCGTCATAGCGAAACCGTTATAAACCATAATAGTCTGCTTCTCAGCTAGCTTATTACGTTCGAAATATGCCTTAACTGATTCAACCTGAAAACCAAATAATGGATCTCTATTTATTTTTATTCGACTCGATATTAAACACCACTCAGGTAGTACTAAGCACACAGTCACGTTTTCTAAGCGCAAAAAATAAGGCCTCCAGTTGGAAGCCTTATTTTGTATAAATTCTATTTAGTGGTTATTCTGAAATAAAGTCTCGCAGTTTTTTCATGGCATTTTTTTCTAGCTGCCGCACCCGCTCCGCTGACACACCATAACGATTCGCCAATTCCTGTAATGTTGCCTTATCTTCAGACAACCAACGTGAACTAACAATATCCTGACTGCGATCATCTAACGCAGAAATCGCATTAGCCAAACTTTTAGATGCGCTGTTTTCCCAGTTTTCTTTTTCAACCTGAAGCGCCACATCTGACGAATTATCTTCCAGATATTGGGCTGGTGAAAAGCTCATAGTACCTGAATCTTTATCACTGTCGTCATCAGCATACAGATCAAATGCCTGATCTGAATAGGACATGCGAGATTCCATTTCCACAACATCTTTGGTTGAAACACCGAGATCATCGGCAACCTTTTGTACTTCGGCACTGGTAAACCAGCCTAAGCGTTTCTTAGACTTACGTAAGTTAAAAAATAGCTTACGCTGGGCTTTGGTTGTAGCAACCTTGACCACGCGCCAGTTACGTAACACAAATTCATGGATCTCCGCTTTAACCCAGTGCACAGCAAAAGACACAAGCCGTACACCAACGGCAGGATTGAACCGCTTAACCGCTTTCATTAAACCAATGTTTCCCTCTTGGATTAAATCAGCCTGAGGTAGTCCATAGCCAGCATAACCACGAGCAACGTGAACAACAAAGCGAAGGTGTGACATAATCATTTGACGCGCGGCATCAACATCACCTTCATTCTGCAAGCGTTCGGCCAGTTCCTTTTCTTCTTCAGCCGACAACATTGGAATATTATTCACGCCTTGGATATAGGCTTCAATGCTACCCTGAGGAACTAATGCCATACTTTGCATTTCTTTGTTCATCAACAATTTCTCCCATTTATGACACAATAATCAGCAGGATTTTATCACGACTGATAGCTGGCGACAAATTAAGCTATCAGTTAAACCCTACAAATAAAATAAATTTATCTGAATATTTTTAATTTTAAAGAACTTACGTGCTGTTCAATAAGTAAACTGAACTGAACCAATCAACAAGTGCGTCGGTATCTATAGACAACAAGACTTTCACTTTAGTTGCTAAGAGTTTAACTTTAGTTGCTAAAAGCTCTAGCTTAATTACAGAACATTACATTAACATGACAAATCGCAACTCAACAATCAACCATACCTAATCCTTCCGTATGGTTTTCCCCATAACGCTAAGGGTTCAATCAGTAATACTAGCAGTAATTGATGATAAAAAAGGGAAAACGTACATTTCCCTTTTTTATCAATACAGCTAGTGCAGGTCAGGGATAACCAACACATAGTGCGACGCCACGGCTTGCAGCAGCATTGCCCTGCTCATCCACGCCGACTTCAATCGAACCCCCCGTAGAACAATGGCCACAGGTGGTGTATTTCCATTCTTTAAACCTTCTTATCCGCAATACGAATAGGTTTTTGATCCTTGCGTCCGAAAATCATGAGAAGTCCCCATTTGAATTGCTCAACATCACTGTTATTGTTTTTATATATATACCCAAGCCAGTGCAGGATGTGGGCTTGGGTATAGCTACATGCCGATTAACCCACTGCAGCAATAACTAAGCCACCTTCTCTAGCAGATACAAAATAATAGATTCAGCGCCACTATTGTTACCAGCACTGACTCCAGAAGTGATTTATTTACTATTTACTCCGCTTCTAGCCTCTAGCACAAAAATGACCGGACTAAGCCATGCACCATCAGAGTGCGATAACCTGAAAACTGGTGCAACATCACATTAACGAAATACACTTAACAACAACAAAAAATCACACGAACAAATTAAACAACTGAATAATAAGATAAATATACCAAAACAAAATAACTGGCACTGTCTTTGCCTTATTCTCGTGCAGAGCCATATCACAGGGATGTTAACCATGACAATTGAATCAATAACAAAAGCAGGATCAAGTTGCCAGGTTACTGTTGGCCATGTCGCCTTAGTGGGAGCGGGTCCGGGGGATCCAGAGTTACTCACGATAAAAGCGCTAAAAGCGATTGAAAGCGCAGATCTTATTTTATTTGATAACCTGGTAAGTGCTGATATAAGAGCACTATTCCCACCGCATACTAAGGCTATCTATGTTGGCAAAAAAAAGGCTGATCACTGTATTCCGCAAGCGCAGTTAAATTTGTTTATGGTAGATAAAGCTAAACAGGGAATTAACATCTGTCGACTAAAAGGCGGCGATCCCTTTGTATTCGGCCGCGGTAGTGAAGAACAGCTGGTGTTGCATGCGCATGGTATCCGTACTGTTGTTGTCCCGGGGATAACGGCAGCTTCAGGTTGCACTGCCTATGCGGGTATACCGCTAACTCACCGAGGTGTGTCCACCGGCTGTACCTTTATCACAGGTCATCTCAAGGATGGAAAGCTAGACCTCAATTGGCCACAATTGGCCAACCTAAACCATACCTTAGTTTTTTACATGGGCTTAGGCAAACTGACCGAGATATCGGAACAACTTATTGTCCATGGCTTAGCTGAAAACACCCCTGCGGCCTTGATTGAAAATGGCTCAACACCGCAGCAAAGAGAATTCGTCGGTACTGTAGCAACATTACCGACAGTAGCAATTGAACAGCAATTACAAAGTCCTAGCCTGATCGTGATCGGAGCAGTAGTGTCACTCGCTGATGCTCTGAGCTGGAGAGCAATGACCCAAACGACAAAACATCAAGCATTGAGCGCATAACGGAGTATGTCATGAAAAGAATTATAGTTGTCGGTAACGGCATGGTCGGTCACCATTTTATTGACCAGTTTATTCAACAAGAGAAACTCGGTGAAGTACAGATCACGACTTTCAGTGAAGAGTCTCGCTTGGCTTATGATCGTGTGCAGTTAAGTGCTTATTTCAGCGGTAAAACAGCCAATGACTTGATGCTGACATCCCCAGAATACTATGATAATAATGGTGTTCAATACTTTGTTGATGACAAAATTATCGCTATCAATAAAGCCGCCAAAACAATTACCACCGCGCAAGGTCGGGTAGAGAGTTATGATAAATTGGTACTGGCAACGGGTTCATTCCCTTTCGTACCACCCATTCCGGGCAAAGATCAGGATCATTGCCTGGTTTACCGGACCATTGAAGATTTAGAAGACATCACCGCATCTGCACAGGGCAGTAAAGTCGGTGTAGTGATTGGTGGTGGTCTGCTCGGTTTAGAAGCGGCAAATGCGATTAAACAATTAGGATTAGAAACTCACGTCGTTGAGTTTGCACCTCGCCTAATGGCAGTACAGGTAGATGACGGTGGTGGTAATATTTTACGCACCAAAATTACCGAACTTGGGGTGAATGTTCATACCGAAAAAAATACCAAAGAGATCGTCAAAGGTGAAACTTGCCGCTATCGCATGAACTTTGCTGATGGCTCGCATATCGAAACCGATATGATCATTTTTTCTGCCGGTATTCGCCCTCAAGATGAATTAGCCCGCTCATTTGATATCGCTATTGGTGAACGGGGCGGTATCCAAATTGATGACCAGTGTGTCACCTCAGATAAAGACATTTATGCGATTGGCGAATGTGCACTATGGTCTGGCCGTATCTTTGGCCTGGTAGCACCGGGTTACCAGATGGCAAAAGTGGCCTTTGACCATATTATCGGCAGCGGTGATCAGCGCTTTACCGGCGCAGATATGAGTACCAAACTGAAATTACTTGGGGTTGACGTAGCCAGCATCGGCGATGCACATGGCAATACACCAGGCGCACAAAGTTATATCTTCACCAATGAAGCTGACCAGATATACAAAAAGTTGGTGATCAGTGAATGCGGAAAAAAACTGCTCGGTGCTGTCATGGTCGGAGAGGCGGAAGAATACGGCGCTTGGTTACAGATCTATCTCAATGATATGGATATCCCCGGCGCGCCGGAAAACATGCTGGTACCACCGGCTGAAGGTGGTGTGGTATCAATAGGGGTTGATGCCCTGCCTGATTCCGCGGTTATTTGTTCATGCCTTGATGTAACCAAAGGTCAAATTTGTGCCGCGGTACAAGAGGGTGCAACGAGCATTGGTGACATTAAATCAATAACTAAAGCCGGTACAGGTTGTGGTGGTTGTAGCGCACTCGTCACTCAAGTACTTAATGCAGAACTTGAAAGCATGGGTGTTGAAGTGAACACAGATCTGTGTGAGCACTTTGCTTACTCACGTGCAGAACTGGCTGACATAATACGAGTCAAACGCATTAAAACATTCGAAGTATTAATCACCGAGTTTGGCGCTGGTCATGGTTGTGAAGTTTGTCGTCCGACAGTCGCAAACATTCTTGCGTCATTCTGGAATGACTACATCCTCGAAGACGATCACCTTGGTCTGCAAGACGTCAATGATGTTTACCTGGGCAACATGCAAAAAGACGGTACGTACTCTGTTGTACCACGGATCCCCGCGGGTGAAATAACCCCAGAAAAATTAATTGTACTCGGTGAAGTGGCTAAAAAGTATGGCTTATATACCAAGATAACAGGTGGGCTACGAATTGATTTATTTGGCGCTCAATTACATGAATTACCTGAAATATGGGCATGGCTGATCCAAGAAGGCTTCGAAACAGGTCATGCTTACGGTAAATCACTACGTACAGTTAAATCATGTGTTGGTAGTACATGGTGTCGTTATGGTGTGCAAGACAGCATGTCACTGGCAATTGATCTTGAGAACCGTTACAAGGGTTTACGCTCTCCACATAAAATTAAGTTTGGCGTTTCCGGTTGTACTCGAGAATGTGCTGAAGCTCAGGGCAAAGACATCGGCATTATTGCTACAGAAGGTGGCTGGGGTCTCTATGTCTGTGGTAACGGTGGTATGCGCCCTCGTCATGCCGATTTATTCGCTACTGACCTCGATACTGACACGCTGTACAAATATATTGACCGTGTATTGATGTTTTATATCCGCACTGCAGGCCGCCTACAACGTACGTCGGTATGGTTAGAAAACCTTGAAGGTGGTTTAGGTTATCTTAAAGACGTGGTGATTAACGACAAACTCGGTCTTACCGCTGAACTGGAAAGTGAGATGGCTGCAAACATAGCTAACTACCAATGTGAGTGGAAAACCACCATCGAAAGTCCTGAAAAACTGCTGCGTTTTAAGCATTTTGTTAACTCTGAAGAAAAAGACAGTGCAGTTCAGTTTGTTGAAGTTCGTGACCAGATCCGCCCAGCAACACCTGCAGAGCGCGCAGGACAAATCCCTGTGCTAGAAGTAAGTTAAGTCGCGTACTCGATGTTAATTTAGCTTCACGACAACCGACAGATGTAATAAGCGGGTGAATAGCCCGCTAACACCAGACTTAAGGATTAATGATGACAATTTGGACTCCAATTATAGCAAAAGAACGACTTACCCCAGATGCTGGTGTGTGCGCGTTAGTTAACGGCAAACAAGTGGCGATCTTTTTAGACCGTAAAACCGATCAATTATTTGCTATCGATAACTACTGCCCTGCGAGTAAAGCCAATGTGTTATCACGTGGCTTAATCTCCTCGGTGAAAGATATATTAACCGTTTCATCACCACTGTATAAAGAACACTTCAGCCTAACCACAGGCGAATGTCTCGAAGATGAAACTTTATCTGTGCCCGTATATGCGGTGCGAGTCACCGACGGGATGGTAGAAGTTGCAGCATAAATACGTTAAGTTAGGTTCAGGTTTGGCGGTGCCTTGCTACCGTTAGGGGCATATTATGCAATAGTTCACAGGGAGTAGACTATGTCTCAATGGCACTTACAGGGTGGTGCAACCTTCACCGTTGGCCAGCGTTCAGTAAAAGGTACTAAGGCTGAGAATGAAGATGCCATTGGTATACGGATCCCAGAGGATTTGCTACTCAGTACCAAGGGCGCGGTGGCGATCATTGCTGATGGTGTCAGCGCTGCTGAAGCCGGAAAAGAAGCCAGTGAAACCTGTGTACATAATTTTTTATCTGATTATTACTCAACGCCTGAGACCTGGTCAGTCAGCAAATCAACCAGCCAGGTATTAACCGCGCTAAACCGCTGGTTATATGGCCAGGGCCGGCACTTTGTTGATGCTCAAAAAGGCTATCTAACCACGTTAAGCGCGATCGTATTCAAATCCCATTCAGCCCATATCTTTCATGTCGGCGATTCACGTATCTACCGATTGCGTAATGGTAACCTCGAACAATTAACCCGTGATCACACTACGGTGGTCAATAGCAAGCAATCTTACCTTGCCCGGGCTATGGGTTTAGATGTAACGCTTGATGTGGATTATAAAGAAGTCGCACTGGAAGTCGGAGATATCTTTTTACTCTCAACGGATGGCTTACATGACTTTGTTAACAATAAGCAAATGCGCAGCATTATTACTAACCGGCCCCATGACGACTTTGAACATTGCTGTGAGCAACTGATCCAGCAGGCGCTGGATCATCACAGTAACGATAATATTAGCTGCCAGTTGCTGCGTATTGACAGCCTGCCAACGCAGAGTGCCGCAGATGTACATGTGCAGCTTGCGTCCCTGCCCTTTCCTCCCGCATTACGACCTGGACTCGCCTTGGACGGGCTGAGAGTGGTCAATGAGATCCACGCCAGCAACAGCAGCCATCTCTATTTAGTGCAGGATATCGAGACCGGCAAACAATATTGCATGAAGGCGCCATCAGTCAATTACATGGATGATCCTGCCTATATTGAACGTTTTGTTATGGAAACCTGGATCGGGACACGGTTAAACAACCCACATATCTTGAAGATAGTGGAAACCAACCGCAAGAAAAATAATCTTTACTACCTGATGGAACTCATCGAAGGTATAACGCTAGCGCAGTGGATAAAGCAAAATCCCAATCCATCGATACAAAATGTAATCAATATTATCGAGCAGGTCATTAAAGGGTTACGTGCTTTTCACCGCAAAGAAACCCTGCACCAGGATTTAAAACCAGCCAACATCATGATAGACAATAACGGTCAGGTTAAAATCATTGATTTTGGCTCTTGTTTTATCAAAGGTATTGCCGAAATAACCACGCCTCTGCAGCGTGATAAAATCCTCGGCACCGCCGGTTACTCTTCACCAGAAACAGTGCTCAATGGCGAAAGTACGGTACAGTCTGATATTTTTTCAATTTCGATTATTATTTTTGAGATGCTTACCGGGGAATTGCCTTTTAATGGTAAGTTAGAAACCTGCAGAACCCAAAAATCATACCTTAATACTAAATATATCGCCGCTTATGAATATAACCCTCTGGTGCCATTTTGGCTCGATGGCACCATTAAAAAAGGGCTACGTTTCGATCCTGCTAAACGCCATGCAGATGTCTCAGAGCTATTGCATGAATTACAGCACCCAAATCCAAAGTATAAAAATAACCGGAAAAAAACCTTAATTGAAAGTAATCCTGAACGGTTCTGGCAGGTGATATCACTATTTTTATTTTTTGCTTTATGTATCTCTTTATTCAACTAAAAGAAAAAACCTCATTCTGCTTATGCCGAATGAGGTTTTATATAATTTGACTGGCCGGTTTAACTAAACTTAAGGTTTAGCGATAAAACCCACCGCTTCATAAGCTTTCGCCAGAGTTAGTGCTGCGCGTTCAGACGCTTTATCAGCGCCAATACGCATGATACGGCCTAATTCAGTTTCATCAGCACGCAGTGCTTTATAACGTGCTTGGATTGGCTCTATCATGGCGACTACTGCATCTGCCGTGTCTTTTTTCAAGTGGCCATACATTTTATCTTGATATTCAGGCACAAGATCTTCAATCGAACGTTTTGTTGCAACTGAAAGCAATGTCAGCAAGTTAGAAACACCCGGTTTTTCTTTTTCATCAAAATAAATACGCGCAGCTTCATCACTGTCTGTCACTGCACTTTTTAGCTTCTTAGCTATTTGTTTCGGCTCATCAAGTAGCTTAATAAATGCTTTCGGATTCACATCTGATTTAGACATTTTCTTCAACGGATCTTGCAAGCTCATTACCCGAGCGCCTAACTTAGGGATCATCGGCTCTGGCACTTTAAACACATCACCATAGAGATTATTAAAACGCGTTGCGATATCACGCGCTAACTCCAAGTGTTGTTTTTGATCTTCACCTACAGGCACTTTATCTGCTTGATAAAGTAAAATATCAGCCGCCATTAAAACAGGATAAGTATAAAGGCCGGAGTTAATATTACCTGAATGAGTCGATGACTTATCTTTAAACTGAGTCATGCGATTTAGCTCACCCATTTGGGTATAGCAATTCAGTAGCCAACTTAACTGTGCATGCTCTGGCACTTGAGATTGTAGAAAAATAGCTGATTTTTCAGGGTCTAATCCACAAGCAACGTACATGGCTAAACCTTCCAAAACTTGTGATCTAAAAACCTTTGGATCTTGACGCACAGTAATTGTATGTAAGTCTGCCAACATAAAGTAGCAATCAGTATTACGCTGCATATCCAGCCACTGGTTAATAGCACCGACATAGTTACCAATTGTCATGCTGCCTGAAGGCTGAATACCACTTAATACTACAGGGTTCGTCATAAATATTTTCCCAATATTTTTAATACATCACCGATATCATCAGCAACAAAGTTAGGTGCGCTCTCACTAATAGGAATACCGTAGTTATAACCATAGGTTAAACCAAGGCTGCTAAAGCCCGCGGCTTTCGCAGCAATAATGTCATTTTTAGAATCGCCAACCATTAAGACTTCATCACAGCTTAAATTAAATTGCTGTTGGCAATGCTGCAATGGTAAAGGATGTGGTTTCTTTTCTGCTAGCGAGTCGCCGCCTAACACGATATCGAAGAAATCACTGATACCGGCGAGTTCTAATACCGGTTTAGTCTGTGTGATTGGTTTATTGGTAATGATAGCCAATTTATAACCTGCTGCTTTAAGTGCGGTTAGCGTCTCAACTACGTTTGGGTATAACTTACTTTCACTAAATAGATTGACAGAGTAGTGCCTAAGAAAAAATTCAATACCTTGGTTTAATTCGGCTTCAGTTAATTCCGCTGCAACGTCAACACTACCTGATAAGGCGCGCTGAACAAGAATTGGCACACCATTGCCAACCCAGCCACGTACAATATCTTCAGAAAAATTTGGTCGAGATAATTGACTTAACATACTATTCACGCCAGCCGCTAAGTCAGGCACGCTATCAATTAAGGTACCATCTAAATCAAAACAAATAAGTTTAAACATTGGCTTTTGCTAACTCCGCACGCATCTCATCAATCACAGCTTTATAATCCGCTTGGCCATAAATGGCAGAGCCGGCTACAAACATATCTGCGCCCGCTTCGGCTATTTCGCGAATATTATCTACTTTAACGCCACCATCAATTTCCAAAATAATGTCACGGCCACTGGCATCAATTAATTTCCGTACATCACGCAGTTTTTGTAAGGTTGACGGGATAAAGCTCTGTCCGCCGAAACCCGGATTAACAGACATCAATAAGATCATGTCCAGTTTATCCATGACGTAGTCCAGATGGTGCAGAGGCGTAGCCGGATTAAAAACTAAACCCGCTTTTAAACCATGCTGTTTAATCAACTGTAAAGAACGATCAACATGGCCTGATGCCTCCGCATGGAAAGTGATCATCGTTGCGCCAGCTTTAGCAAACTCATTAATCATATGATCCACAGGCGTAACCATCAGATGTACGTCAATAGGCGCCGTCACACCATGATCCCGTAGAGCCTTACAAATCATCGGCCCGATGGTTAAATTCGGCACATAATGGTTATCCATCACATCAAAATGAACAACATCAGCACCAGCGGCAAGAACGTTGTCTACTTCTTGACCAAGATTGGCAAAATTAGCAGATAAAATAGAAGGGGCAATTAGAAATTCTTTCATTAGGCATGCTCTTAGTTGTTATGAATCCATTACTCTGTGCAAATATTACCCTAAGTTGACCCTCAGGGTAAAATAATAAAACGAGAATAACGATAACAACCAAGCATTGAGGGGCTAATTCAGCTTATTTAACAATAAAGCGCGAGCAACTCATCCACTTTATTACGTTTACCAGCATTGCGACTGATCGTTCTTTTGACCTGTACTACCTCGAATGTTGAGCCATGATACAGCTCCCGGGTTAATGGAATATCGTGATTGGATATCAACACTGGCACCTGTTTTTCCTGCGAGGTTTCCCGAGACACCTTAGCGAGTAATGCCTGATCATCTAAACTGAAACCACTACTCGCGTACGAAGTAAAACTGGCGGTGGTGCTAAGCGGCGCATACGGAGGATCGCAATACACCACATCATCCGTGCGTAAACGCTGATAAACTTCAGCATACGACTCACAAATAAAAGTGGCTTTTTTCGCTTTCTCAGCAAAAAAATACAGCTCCTTTAACGGAAAGTAAGGTTTTTTGTAAGAACCAAAGGGTACATTGAAACCACCCGATTTATTATACCTGCACAAACCGTTAAAACCATGTCGATTCATATAGAGAAACATCAGGGAGCGTTGGTATGGGTCACGGGTAACATTAAACTTAGCCCGTATCTCATAATAACGTTCTTTATCGTTAAATTCATCGGTAAAGTACGTCTGCGCATCTTCAATAAATTGCTCATGCTTGTTCTGCAGGATCTTATACATATTGATCAAATCAGGGTTAATATCATTCAATAGGTATTCATCATAGTCAGTATTTAAAAATACCGACCCCGCACCCACAAACGGCTCAACTAAACGCTTACCTGACGGTAATTTTTCACGTAGATGATCAACCAGAGAATACTTACCTCCGGCCCATTTCAAGAAGGCTCGCGTTTTCTTCATTTGTGAGACATACCGCTAAATAAAAAAGGGGGCTGATTGTACATCTAATACCACTAAATTGCGCTGTTTATTTATAACTCTCTTTGGATTTGAGAGAATGTTTTCATCCAAGGCTGGGCTTTTTGTACCTTGGCTGGTAATTTACTCTTCGCCGCATTTGCTTGTGCAACACTTGAGAAACTGCCGTACAAAACAACATACCAGGGTTTATTCTCTCGCAATGTCTGATAAGTATAAATCTGCTCTGTTAATTGGTGCTCATTCAGGTAGCGTTCAAGCAATTCAGGACGGCTTAAGCCCGCAATTTGAAACGTGTAGTTTTTCGCTGGTTGAACCATTATCAGTGCTTTTTCGGTGAGGAACCCCTTATTTTTAATGATCGGTTGCGGTGCAACAACCAATTGCGCTTGCACTTTTGTATTTTGCTTGGCAATGATCTTATTCACTGCCGCATCGTCAACAACAACCCGGGTTTTATCTTCGGTTTCCGGTTCTGCGCCTTTCGTCAACGTAATGGTTTTCTCAATGTCCGGTAACTCGTCATCCCAATTACTGGCTAACAGTTTAGGTTCACTTGCCTCTGCGACAGGCTGTGCTGTCATCGTATCATTCAATTCAGCGTCCGTAGGGTTATTCCTGGCTGCTTCAGATGATGCTTGCTCATTCTGGTAAGCATCATATAAAAACGTAACCCCACCACCAATAAGTAAGAGTGAAGCAATGATTGCCGCTAAGTAAAATGATCGTTTTGCGTTGCCTGAGCCCTGAACCGAATCGGTTACAGCTGCCTTCTCAGGCGTATAGACTTCACCGCGCATGATTGCTTGGGCGCATAATGTTAAGGCTGCGGGGTTCCCTTGACAGGCTTCAATCTGACGATTTATCGCATCTTGATTAACAAACGTGGGTTTGTAACCTGCTTGCGAAAACTGCTGTTCTACAAATTGTAATGCGGCTTGGGGATCTAACGCTGTCACTTCCAACTCCAATATATTGGTTGCTGATTTTGCAAATTTAGTCATGACTTTTGTCACCCAGTCAATATCTGCAAATAAAATTAAATTTATGTTAATACTGATTCTATTTTGTAATTTAAATTCAACCAGTTGGATGAATTCAGCAATGATTGATTCCGGCAGAAGCTGCGCATCATCAATACAGATCGTTATCTCATGCTCAATTTGACTTGCCAATACAGGCAAGGCTTCCAGCAATGTCAACTGTGGGTTAAATCGGCCATCATAGGTGATCTGCTGTAATATTTGCTCTCGCACACCTGCTGCATCGTGCTGTGTTTGAGCCCTGATTGCAATGGTTTTTTGATTAAAATCTGAGTCAAGATAGGTTTGCAATATGGTTGACTTGCCTGAACCTGCCTCACCACTTACCAATAACAGATGTGAAGAAAATTGAGTGAGATGACGCAGCCGCTCACACAGCTGCGTTTGAGAATAAATTTCAGTTTGAACTGAATAGTGCACTAGGATCCGCCTGATTATGGAAATTCACCACATCACGTAACGTATTTTCGGTAACATTTGCCACAACTTCTGCGCCCCCGATCGCGGTCGGTAGTATAAAGCGAAGTTGCCCATCAAGTACTTTTTTATCACGCTTCATGTGTTGCATAAATGCGTCAAAACTCATCTGTGCAGGTGCAAGTAAAGGTAAATCTGTCGCGCGAATAAGCGCTGCTATACGTGCCACTTGTGCAGATGTCAGCAGCCCCATGCGTGCAGATGTTTGTGCAGCCATCACCATACCGGCAGCAACAGCTTCGCCGTGAAGCCAGACTCCGTAGCCCATTTCAGCTTCTATCGCATGACCATAAGTATGACCAAGATTTAACAGTGCTCTAAGACCCTGCTCTTTCTCATCAATGGCCACTATTTCAGCTTTAATTTCACAGCAGCGATAAATAGCCTGCTCTAAAACTTGCGTGTCCAGTGCCATCAATGCTGCCATATTAGCCTCTAGCCAGGAAAAAAAATCGGCATCATAAATAATACCGTATTTAATCACCTCAGCCATACCGGCAGAGAGTTCTCGCCGCGGCAAGGTTGATAAACACCCTGTATCGATAAAAACAGCATTGGGCTGATAAAAAGCACCAATCATATTTTTACCCAAGGGATGGTTAACTGCTGTTTTTCCACCAACCGAAGAGTCGACTTGACTCAACAGGGTCGTCGGAATTTGAATAAAAGGAATACCGCGCTGGTAACAGGCTGCAGCAAAGCCAGCCATGTCACCAATAACACCACCACCAAGCGCAATCAGCGTCGTATCACGCCCACAGTTCTTATCTAGCAGCGCAGTAAAGATTTCATTTAAGGTATCCAGGGTTTTAAACTGTTCGCCATCAGAAAGAATAATACTGTCGAATTCGTAGCTATGGAGTAATGCTTCAACCCGCTGTAAATAGAGCGGTGCAACAGTATCATTTGTAACCACGACTACTTTATTTGTGCTGATTGCAGACTTAAATAGATCCGCTTGCTTTAATACACCATCACCAATATAAATAGGGTAGCTCCGTTCACCTAACTCGACAGTTAACCTTTCCATGTTACTCCAATTAAAAATCCAATAACTTTATGATTTGATTTGCCACAATTTTAGCACTCTGTTCATCTGTTTTAACTGTAAAATCAGCAATCTCTTCATACAGAGGATTACGGGCATCAGCTAATGTTTCCAGAACTTCGCGTGGCGCATCTGTTTGCAGCAAAGGACGACGTTTATCACGTGACGTTCTTACCAACTGCTTATCAATAGTGGTTTCCAAATAAATAACCACGCCGCGGGCAGATAAAAAATTTCGGCTCTCTTTACTGATAATAGAACCACCACCTGTCGCTAACACGATACCTTGCTCTTGTGTTAAATCGTCAATCACGTCCGCTTCGCGAACTCTAAAGCCTGCTTCACCTTCAACATCGAATACCCATGAAATATCAGCACCAGTACGGCGTTCTATTTCATGATCCGAATCAATGAAGTCTAAATGCAATTGGCTAGCTAGTTGACGACCAATTGTACTTTTACCTGCGCCCATTGGGCCTATTAGGAATATATTACGTTTTTCAGCCATTTTAACTCTTCAATAAATCTAAAGTAATAACACCCTTTTTCTTTAGGGGCACCAGACCTACCTATAAAATATCCTCTTGATTGCAGCAATCAATGATGAGACATTTTGGCTACAGCCAAAATCAGCAACACCCGGTAAAAACCAGGTGATGACATTTCAGGCAGAAAAAGACCGCTATTTATATAGTTTTTACGGCCTTTTGTCAAAGGTAGGTTACAATGTATCCACTACCACTTTTGGTGTAACGAAGATCAATAGCTCCCGTTTTTGGTTAATATTCCGAGTACTACGGAATAAAACGCCGAGCCAAGGAATATCACCGAGAATTGGAACTTTCGTTACAATTTTCTTAATTTCATGTTTAAAGATACCACCTAACACTATTGTTTCGCCATTTTCAACTAGCACTTGCGTACTAATTACCTGGGTATCAATAGACACAGCCTCACCACCCACTGTTTTAACATCATCACCACGGGTATCTTGATTAATCTTCAGATCTAAGATTATTTTGTTATCCGGAGTAATATGTGGTGTTACCTGTAAACCTAACACCGCTTTTTTAAAAGCAATTGAGGTTGCCCCACTCGAACTTGACTCTACGTAGGGTATCTCCGTACCTTGCTCAATATAAGCTGACTTTTGATCTGTAGTGGTAATTCTCGGACTTGCAATTATTTCAGCCTTTTGTTCAGCTTCCAATGCAGACAACTCCAGATCAAGCACCTGACCATTCGCCAGTTCAGCAATTTTCAGGGCGATAGAGCCCGCGGGTGAAGCCACTGGTAGATTGACATTCAAACGGTCGGCAATCGACGGCGTAGCGCCTCCAGAAAGCGAATCATTACCTTCAATAGACCCCGATGACAATCCAAAACCATCACCAATATCAGTGCTACCACTCAAACCCCAACGAATACCTAATTCGTCATTCATATTGTCAACCACAGAGACCATCCGCGCTTCAATAACAACCTGGCGTACAGGCACATCAAGCACTTCAACAATGCGTTTTACGTTGGCAATAACAGTACTGGTATCTTTTATTAATACCGTATTCGTACGTTCATCAACGCTGACTGAGCCGCGTGATGATAACAAGCTTGAATCTTTTCGTGCTAATAGTTCAGTAATATCTACAGCTTTGGCAAAATTAATTTGAATAAATTCAGAATATAATTCAGCCAATTCCTCGACTTCTTTTTTACTCACCAGATCACGACGCTCTAGCGCCGCCAGTTCATCCGCTGGTGCAACCATCAATACGTTACCATCAAGTTGTTTACTAAGGCCTTTTACTTTCATTACAATATCAAGCGCCTGCTCCCATGGTACACTATCTAGACGTAGTGTGATATTACCATTCACTGAATCCGTTGTAACAAGGTTAAATTCATTAAAATCGGCGATTAACTGCAGAACTGTACGAACAGGAATGTCTTGGAAGTTAAGCGAGATAGCCTGACCTTGATATTTACTCTCGTTTTCATTCGCGTCTTTTTTGGTTATCTCAATAACAAAAATATTATCTGCCTGATCATACCGATAATTAAAGTCATCGCTAACGTCTAATTCAAATGAGGTCATCCCTTCGGTATGAAAGGTTTCAACCGCAGTAACCGGGGTACCAAAATCTGCAACATCTAAAATATAGAGTAGTTTCTTTAAAATTGCCGTACTGTGGAATTCAGCGACCAATTTATTATCGCGCCGTTGGATATCAACGGCCATAGAACTGTTCTTCATGGTCAGAATTAGCTTACCACTGCCATCATTGCCAGTACGAAAATCAATACCTCGCACCTGATTAACAAAACCACTGAAATCCTGTTCCTCCTCGTCATCAATCGGCATGACATCTTCAATTTGTGGTGCCTGTACGGTCACCTGACGGCCATCTTTTGTCGCCAGCAATGACGATGTAACAACCGCAGCGGGTACATCAGGGTTATCGATGTTACTTTCCATTATCGATGCGGCGGGTAAGACGGAGCTGTTACTTTTTGTCGCTACCGTTGGCGCTACAGCAAGTACCTCAGGATCATAATAGGCACCACTAGCGGCCGTTTCCTGCAGCTGAGCATCAGTGGCAACATCCCCAAATGTCAGCACCAAGCTCGTGCTATTCTGGATCACCTGATAAGACACCAGTTCATTTAACGCAATCGTGATTTTAAGTCCCAAATCAACACGTTCAGCAGCAACATTAAGCACATTACCTTGCCCAATCACGACCGGATTTAACACCAATGTTGAACTAGCATCAGGAACAAGAATGACAAGCTGGTGCGGTGAATATTGCAACTTATCGGCGTATTCAACGACAATTTCACTGAACTCAAGTTCGAGCTCCAGCTGCCCTTCAGCCAATGGGTTTAAATGAATTTGCTTTAATTGCGGCTCAGCAAAACTGAATGCAGACAGCAGTAGTGTTGTACATAAAGCCAGAGATCTTACAATCCTGGCACATCTTACATGTGATTTAGTCATTTCATCATCCCTGAAAATGGCTTAACTATTATCTTGAATACTGAGCGGGATTTGGGTAGTGCGAACTTGCCAACATCCTTTACCCGTTAATATCAACTCAGATAGCTCAATATGACTCTTTGTAATATCAAGTATTTCACCGTGATTAAGACCAATATAATCACCCGGTGACACACGAAATACCTCTCCTGTATTCGATCTTATCAGTCCCCATAAATGTTCATCACTACCCAACGTGCCGTGCATATTTAGGTTATCCAATGAATATGTTTCCAATGGCCCTTTCACACGCGCAAAATTTGGTTGCGGGCAATTCTGCGGAAAAGGTGTTTCCTCTTTTATCGATTCTGGCCTTGGATTAGAAAATGGATTTCTAGCACCGTTTTCTGAATAAGTTAATGCAGCAAATTTTTCCATTTCCGGCACGCTTTCAGTTAATGTACTTTTGCGTGATTTTACCTCGTTGATATAACTAACAAGATCCTCATTTTGCTCACCACAACCAGTCATGCCTACCATCAACAAAAAAATAAAGTAAAAGCGGATCATTCGGCCCCCTTATACCGGTAGGTACGCGCAATCATACTGACTTTGAGTTGCTCGCCTTGCAACTTGGTAATAGTGAAGTCTTCTAAGGTCACAATACGGGGCAATGCCGCAATATCATTGGTAAACTGACCCAATTGATGAAAAGTGCCGATCACCTCAAGACTCACTGGAACCTCATAGGAGAAGTCGCGCTTAACTTCCTGCAGCCACTTAAACTTACGCAACTGTAAACCATTATGCTGACCAATATAACTGAGGTCATCGAGTAAACCTGCAGTTTCACTTTTAGAGGGTAACTGCTTGAGCATTTTATTAAATAAACTCTCCATCTCGTTCATCTGCTCACCATATAAACCGAGATTTCCAGCCAGAAGCGCTTTTGATTCAAACTGCAATCTCAATGTTGCCTCTTGCTTCTCAACACGCGCCAGGTCCTCTAGTGAGGCCGAAATAAAGAACCAGTAAAATACAGCGGCAATAAGCATTGAAAGCACGACATTAAGCGTAAGTTTAGCGGGTTGTGGCCAGTTTCCCATATCTTCCAGATCGAGCTCATTGATCTCTCGTAAATTCATCTTAACTGCCTCCGTCCGTGACCACAGGTGTCACCTGAAATCGCATTTCGAAACGGTTACCTTCTGCTTTTGACAATGCGACAATAGAATCCAACGTCCCGTTATAGAGCCAATCAGACTCTTCAATGTTGCGCAGTAATACCGCCAGTCGTGTATTTGAGTCACTGGTACCATTAATTTTGATCACATCATTTTTGAACGTTAACGTCGCTAAATTCACGCCTGCTGGTACCAGTTGTGGAAGCGTATTCATCAGGTTTGTAGGGGTATTGCGGCTGCGTTGTAGACTCTGCACCAAATCAATACGTTCCTGTAGTTTATCTTTACGCCCTCTGAGCTCTTTAATTTTGCCCAGTTTGACATCAAAAACCTGCATCTCACGTGTCAATAATCCATTACGCTGCTTCTGATTATCGGCCAAGCTACCAATAAATAAATTAAGCATCACCACAATAGCCAAAGTGCTCGCAAGGCTAATGCCGCTAAGCGTAAAAAATTGTTTCTGGCGCCGCTTCTTATCTTCTTCGCGCCAAGGGAGTAAGTTAATCTGTGACATTACAACGCCCTCATTGCAAGACCTAACGCAACCATGTAGCGCGGACCGTTGGTAACTAACCTATCTCTATCTTCAACGCCATCCGCGTAGCTTAATTTTGCAAATGGATTAGCAACTCGTGTAGGGATGCCCAGCTCACTTTCGATTTGCTGAGCCAGCTCTTCGATTAACGCAGAACCGCCACTGAGGGTGATCATATCAACTTTTTGTAATGCACCGGAATGACTAAACAGCTGCAAATTACGCCGCACCTGTTGCATACACGCTGTAATATAAGGCGCCAACACATCAATATCGTAATCTAACGGCAGTTGCTGTGATAATTTCAAATTTTCTGCCTCATCACGCTTTAAGCTATAATGCTCACTTATAGCACGGGTGTAATTTTCTCCACCAAAATTTTGTACGCGCGAATAAATGGACTCACCTTTATGCAGCATAGAAAAAATTGTCATATCCGCGCCAATATCAATTGCAGCGATGACTTTATCGTCATCCTGCAGATCTTCTAAACGCAGATATAGCTCATGAGCGCGAGCAAGTGCATGAGCAGCGACATCAACAATTTGAGGGACGAAATTATTTTCCTCTAAACAGCCAGCCAAAGCGGCGACACTTTCCGTTCGTGTCGCACTTAACAAGACATTATGTTTACCTGCATCATTTTCATTCACCCCCATAATTTCAAAATCGAGGCTGATTTCATCTAGCGGGAAAGGAATTAAATTTTCCGCCTCAAGTTCGATATGCATTTCCAGCTCTGGGCCAGAAAGATCAGCATCGACATAAATAATTTTAGTAATCACATTTGTGCCAGAAACGGCAGAGGCAGCCTGTTTATATCGACCGGGAAAATCTTGACGCACTTGCTGAAAAACATTTGTTAAAGCTTCAATGTCTTGCAATTGGTGATCAACGACACATCCCTTTGGCGTTGCTACTTCTGAAACCATATCGACAATATAATTATCTGCTCGCTTAGACAGTGCGAGGACTTTTACGGCAGATGATCCAAAATCAACGCCGATCATTGCCACTGTCTGATTCCGTTTAAACAGCTTTGGCATAATGACCTTTAACTCATGTAAAATAAAAGCTACCAATTGTTACAGTTATGTTTAATTGTTAAATCATACAGACATAAATCTCTGAGGTCTATCATAAAGAACTCGTACTATTTCACAAAACAGAGATATAATGGCTCATCTGTGAAAAATTAATCTGGAAATTATTGTGAAATGGGTTAAACGGTTATCCGTCTTTATTCTGGCATGTGGCCTGCTCGGTATTGGTAGTATTGCATCGCTCTATTTCTATATCAAACCAGATTTGCCAGACGTCAGTACATTAAAAACAGTACAGCTGCAAACGCCAATGCAGGTTTTCAGCCAAGATGATAAGCTGATTTCTCAATTTGGTGAGAAACGCCGTATTCCAATCACCATTGATGAAGTGCCACCCTTAATGATCAAAGCATTTCTTGCCACTGAAGATAATCGCTTCTATACCCACCCCGGCATAGACCCGATCGGTATTGTGCGTGCTGCTACAGTGATGATAATGACCGGCGAACGCAAGCAGGGTGCAAGTACCATTACTCAACAAGTGGCGCGAAATTTCTTTTTAACCCGTGAAAAAACCTTTATCCGGAAAATTAAGGAAATATTTTTAGCTTGGCACATTGAACAAAAATTATCCAAAGATGAAATTCTGACTCTTTACTTGAATAAGATCCCATTAGGCTACCGCTCCTTTGGTATCGGCGCCGCCGCCCAGGTCTATTATGGTAAAGCCTTAAACGAATTAACTTTAGCTCAAATGGCGGTTATTGCGGGTTTACCCAAAGCGCCTTCAACCCTAAATCCAATCCGTTCACCAGAGCGTGCCAAAGCACGCCGCAGCATCGTACTCGCTCGGATGCTAGATGAAGATTACATTAGCAGAATTGAGTTTGAAACCGCAAATAATGCGCCGATGACAGGGTCATACCACGGCGCTGAAATTGATTTGTCTGCACCCTATTTAGCCGAAATGGTACGCAGCGAAATGATCGACCGCTATGGTGAAGAACTTGCCTATACCCAGGGGCTAAATGTCTATACCACTGTCACCACTAAACTGCAGAATGCAGCCACTAAAGCACTCATTAATAATCTACTTAATTACGATCTACGCCATGGTTACCGCGGTCGTGCAGGTCAAGCCTGGACTGAGGAAACGCCCTTAACCTCGGCTGAAGTCATTGATTGGTTAGCAGACAAGCCTAATTATACGCCGCTATATGCCGCAGTGATCACGGCGGTACGCGAACAAGAAGCGGATGCTATCTTGCAGGGCGGGGAACACGCCACGATCAGCTGGGATGGTCTAAAATGGGCACGGCCTTATATTTCCGATACTAAACAAGGTCCAGCGCCACAAACTGCTGAAACTATCTTAACTCAGGGTGATTTTGTTTGGTTACGACCAATGACAGCCGTAAACTCAGGTCAGCAGTGGATGTTAGGACAGATCCCAGATGCAAGCTCAGCACTCATCGCGGTGAATAGCCATGATGGCGCCATTGAAGCCCTCGTTGGCGGGTTTAACTACCAACAGAGTAAATTTAACCGCGTAACTCAAGCTGAGCGTCAAATAGGCTCAAATATCAAACCTTTTATCTATTCCGCAGCGTTAGACCAAGGCTTAACCCTGGCAACATTAATTAATGATTCACCAATAAACCAATGGGATAAACGTACCGGAGTGGTCTGGCGACCAAAAAACTCACCACCCACTTATAATGGTCCAACCCGACTTCGCTTAGGCTTAGCACAGTCAAAAAATGTCATGTCTGTACGTCTGTTCCGCCAGATTGGATTAAAGAATGCAATCAACTACATGGCACGATTCGGTTTTGATAAGAACAAGTTACCGCGGAATGAATCGCTCGCACTCGGCTCTGCATCATTAACCCCGCAGGAAGTCGCAGTGGCATTTGCGACATTTGCCAATGGTGGCTTTAAGGTAGAACCCTACTTTATTGAGCGGATTGAAGATGCCTACGGTAATTTAATCTATCAGGCAAAGCCAAAACAGGCCTGTTTGACCTGTGAGCGTCTGATCCAGCAACAGCTAGACGATCCAGCCCACTGGCTAGATGTGCCGGCTGATGAATATTCACAGTGCGAGATTGCGTCATACGATGCCACACAACTTGCTGAGCGGGTAATTACCGAACAGAATGCCTTCCTGATGCGTCAGGTAATGGCAAGTGTCATATGGGGCGGCGGCAGCTGGCGTCACAAAACGGGCTGGAATGGCACAGGCTGGCGTGCTGCTCGCGCACTTAAACGCCATGATATCGGCGGTAAGACAGGTACGACAAATGAAGCCAAAGATGCTTGGTTTTCTGGTTTTAATCCCGACATATCGGTAACGTCCTGGGTTGGTTTTGATAATCACAACCGTCAACTCGGTCGGGTAACCCCTAATATTAACCTTGGCAAAAACCAGATCAGTGGTGGTGAGGCCGGAGCAAAAACAGCGCAACCCGCCTGGATTGAATTTATGGCAAGTGCACTCAAGGATACGTCTGAACGTAGCAACGTATTACCGAAAAATATTGTGCAGGTAAGGATTGATCGGGAGTCGGGTCTATTAACAAATAAGTCGGATTATACTACTCGGTTTGAATACTTCATTCAGGGAACAGAGCCTACTGAGTATGTAAAAATGCAAAATGCTAAATCTTCATTTGATGATTTAGATAAGAGCATTGATGATCAAGAAGAATCAATTGATGATTTATTCTAACGTATATAGCGCTTAAACTTGATGTAAATGAATAATGGCGCTAATTTAGCACCATTATTCATTCTTTATTTATTGATGACAACAGCTACTTGATAACAATATTAACTTACCCTAGATCACGACATTCGCACAGCCTGCTGGATTTTCCTACTATTTCGCTAATGTTATTTAGCCGATGTTATTTAGACAAAATGGCTGAGACCCGTTTATTAATAACGGCTGCGACATCATTAAAACAAGGCCGCCTCACCGATCCTTTACGATATAACAACGCAATGCGTCGGATCGGCTCTGGTGCAGTAAATTTGATATATTCCACACCGTCAGTAAAGCGACTGCGCGGGATTGCCAGGTGTGGTAACAAGGTAACACCGCCCTCAGCTGCAATCATATGTCGCAAGGTTTCTAAACTGGTCGCTTTAAAGCTCTGGTCTTCTTCAGCACCCGCAGTAAAGCAATAATCCATCGCCTGATCACGTAAGCAATGGCCATCTTCCAGCATCAGAATATGCTCCCCCTTGAGTTCAGCGAGATCAACGTTCCCACGCCCCGCCCAACGATGGGAACTGGGAATGATCAGTTCCAAAGGTTCGTCATATAAATCAATACGGCCATATTTTTCCATGCCGGGTAAATAAGCCAGTAACAAGCAGTCGAGTTCCCCTTCATCAAGCTGCTTAAGTAATACATGCGTCTGATTTTCGTGTAAGAACATATCCAAATCAGGAAATTCTTGCTTCAGAGGTGGCACAATCAGGGGTAATAAATAGGGCGCAACAGTGGGAATTAAGCCAATATGAATAGCACCAGACGTCGGGTTCGCATAACTTTTAGCGATTTCTTTAATCGCTTTAGATTCCAATAATACAGTACGTGCTTGCTCTGCAATCTTTTCACCCGCGGGGGTGAATAAAACCTTACGCGAAGTTCGCTCAATCAGAATAATATCCAATTCATCCTCTAACTTACGGATCTGTCCACTGAGCGTCGGTTGACTCACAAAACATTTTTCCGCGGCCTTCCTGAAATGCTTAAGCTCTTGTAAAGCAACTAAATATTCTAAATCTCTTAAATTCATGCCGACTCAGTTCAAATGATATAAACAATGGAATATTGAATAATGATATACATATACTATCAATAAAATTCGAAGAACCACAGCCGCATTAGCTAAAAAAAAACAAAAAGCCATCAACCAACTAATTATTATAGCCATTTGTGACTCTAGACACTTCTCATCAGTTTAAATTATAGGTATCATCGTCCATCGACATATCGATAACAATCTGGTAACAATCTTATTTAATAGAAATCGAATCGAAACCTCTTTATTAAATAACGTAAAGTATCAATTCAGTAACGGATTACTGTAGCGGCGATTATAAGGATTTTATATGCGCTTACAAAAGTTAGGTTTTTTTAGCATTTTACTGCTATCTCTCAGTTTAACCGGCTGTGGCAGTGAGAATTTAGACCCCATCGACAGCGGCTCAGCTGTTGGTGATAACAATACAGGTGATGGTACTGATAGTGGTACAGGTGGTAGCACTGATGGCAACGGTGAAACAATCTATACAGCTACAGTTAATACACAACCTCGAGTCATACAACGCGGACAAACAATTACCTTAAACTACCCTTTAGATGGCACCCCTACTTCCGCACTGACTTATGATTTGGTGATAGGAGGTTCAGCTGTAATAGGAGAAAGTGGCGATTACACCATCAGTAGTACATCTGCAATTATCTTTGCTGCAGGTTCAAACATCGCCAGTTTAACAATATCCACGATTAAAAAAGATGATGTGTATGATGCTCGCTCTTTATCACTCAAAATAACAGCGCCAAATGGGAATGTAGCTACCCAACAATTCTTAATTTCAGGTAATGTTTATCTCAATGACTCAGGGATGACGGCCTATTCCGATACTACTGACTTTGCTCTAACCAGTCAGGCTGGTGGAGATTTTTCCCTGCAAGATGCTGCTTATGGCCTTGATGTCATCATCAACTCAGGCGCTACAGCCAATAATGGTGGTGACAGTCAGGATACCAGCAGCCAGTTTTATAAAAACAGCCGGGATGTAAATATTAACGATCCGGAATATAAAGGTAAGGCCGGCTTCCGCTTTGTGAAAATAGCTGATAACGGTATGCCATTACCGGCAAATAACTCAAATCATTCCTGCGTTAAAGATGAGGTAACCGGCTTAACCTGGCAGGTTAAATCAACTTATAATGCGCTGTCTAATGTCGAACCGGACTCAAGTCTTCCAGCTAAATATGAAATGACAGACAAACAACGCTATCAAGCCTCTAATTTTTCCTATCCCTGGAAAGCTTCAGCCTTATCCGGAGTCGGGCCAGGTTGGCAAAATGGCATTGATAATAACGGTGCTTTTATTTCAGAAGATAACCTCCTCGCAAACAGCCATTGTGGCTACAATAGTGGCTTTACCGGCAGGGATTTTGAACTATATTGCTCGACAGGGAGTTACGCCAATGAAACCAATTTCTTAAAAATATGCGGTAAAACCAATTGGGTTGTACCGACAGTAGAGCAATTAAGAAGTATCATAAATTATCAAAAAGTAGTCGATTATTCTGATATAGGCGAAAATAAACACGCGCTTGATAGTCCCTTTTTTGATTGTTCCTCCAAGGACTGTGTCATTGAAAAAAATGGTCAAGATCCCCTTTACTGGACCAGCTCATCGGTAAAAGGCGCAGAAGGCCTAGCCTGGTGTATCAATCTGCAAAGTGGTCATGTACAAACATGTAATAAACGAGAGAGTCACAAAGTATTAGTGGTCAGCAGCAACGTCCCTGCTGAATTTTTTAATCCGAGTTCTGATAACTCAACCGAAGCAAGTGAAGAGGAGTAGCAATCGCGATGCAAAAATCAATACTATTACTTATTAGTTCAACGCTGCTTTCTGCAAATGTTTTCGCAGCAGCAGATCCGGTCAATATAAACTGCGATCCTGTATTGCATCAGGATTATACCCCATCAGATTTTATCGATAACCGTAATGGGACAGTAACCGATTTACGCACCAGCCTCACTTGGGCTAAATGCACCGTTGGTCAAATCTATGTTTCGGCAACAAATTCTTGTTCCGGTAGTGGGGCTATCAGCTATCCAACCTGGGCTGAATCGCTTGTAGCAGCTGAAGCCTATAGCGTGAATAGTATTGCAGGCTGGCGTATGCCTAATATTAAAGAATTAGGTTCGTTAGTTGATCGAAGTTGTGCTGAACCCACAATAAATTTAACCCTATTTCCTAATACAATATCCAGTGTCTACTATACCAGTACTCCCTATAAGGGCTCTTCAGATCAAACTTTACCCTATTCTATTGATCATCTAGTTTCCAGGGTAATTGATTTTTCCAATGGCACAGAAATCCCTTTTTCTCAGCATGATAGCTCAAATACCAGTTACGTGGTCCGCGCAGTAAAAGGCGGTTATCGCTAAACGAGTCAGTGTGATAGATCAAAAACGGCGAGCTAACTAAGCTCGCCGTTTTCATTTCTAAGTTAATCAATCACAGCACGTAATCAAATCAGCTCTAGTTCGACCATAGCGGCTTTGATCTCATCTTTAGTCCCCTGAGCCAGTTCAATCACAGGTAAACGGCAGTCGGGTTCGCACAAGCCTAACAACGACACTGCATACTTAATACCAGCAGGACTGGTTTCTTTAAACATCAAATTATGTAAGGTGATCAAGCGATCATGCAATGCCCGCGCCTCGACAAACTTACCAGCAAACGTCAGCTCTTGTACTTGTGCATACAGCTTCGGGGCTACATTTGCGGATACCGAAATAAGTCCAGTACCACCGGATGCATTATAGGCTACTGAGGTGCAATCATCGCCAGATAAAAATGCAAAGTCACCTTTAATCAGCTGACGCTCCAACCAAGGGCGGGATAAGTCACCCGTCGCATCTTTAATACCAACGATATTCTCTAATTTTGCCATCCGCGCTAAAGTTTCCGGCTGGATGTCCACAATAGCCCGACCCGGGATATTGTAAACAATGATAGGCAAGCTGTTATTATCATTAATCGCTTTAAAATGCTGGTACAAGCCTTCCTGACAGGGACGGTTGTAATAACCGGCAACATGTAGGGTAGCTATAGCGCCAGCTTCCTCTGCGTGATTAGATAACATGATTGCATCGATGGGATTATTTGACCCCGCGCCGGCAATAACTGGCAAGCGTCCTGCTGCTTGGTTTACCACTATATCAAGAACACGACAGTGTTCTTCCAATGATAAGGTTGGACATTCTCCAGTTGTCCCTACGGCAACAATACCATGAGTCCCCTGTGCGACATGCCAGTCAACCAGATTTCTTAATGCTGGTTCATCGATTTCATTATTTTTAAACGGGGTTACCAACGCAACAATCGAGCCCTTAAGCAATTCTTTCATTGCGGCTTTGTTAGTGATGGTAGGGTTAACACTCATAGAAACTCCATTTCAGTTATAAAAAAACCTCGATTACAAATATTGCAGTCGAGGTTTATTTTAAGGATTAATATATTCTCGATCACACGCTAAGATGGCTTTAATTCGCCTTGTTTACTTGGTTTTCGTTTAAATTTAAGCATGTGATATTCTCATCTTTGACGTTATTAATCGGCTATCTTTAACGATTGTCTAACTTTACTACGATTTGTTACTCGTACTTAGCAGTAATTCTCAGTTAATGCTAACTATCATTAACGTTAACTATTGTTTAATAATTCTTCATTACCCACAAAATGTCAAGCATGATAATGCATGAGCAAAATCAAACAAGACAATCACACCGGGTAAAGTTATAATCGCCGATCTAATTTCGCAGAGAGTCCAGTTCCATGATTAGCAATAGTTATATCCCGGCAAGTCAATTACTTGAACGTAATGAAGCTTATTTTGCAGATAAAGATCTGCTTATTGCTGGTAGCATCGAAGATACTTATCCATGTCAACTGGCAAAAATAGCCAATAAAGTTACTTTATTTAGCTATAACTACGCAGTAAAACGCCATTACGATACGGTTGATAACATAGAAAATTACTGTGATACCGAATATACCGCAGTAAAAAAACACCAGGTAGCCTTGGTTTATATTTCCAAATCAAAAGCGGAAGTTGCATTTCTTCTGGCAAATATTGCCGAACAGCTCGAAGATAATGCAGAAATATTTTTAATCGGAGAAAATAATGGCGGGATCAGAAGCGCCAATAAATTCCTGGCTCCTTACGGTGACATTTGTAATAAATTAGATGGCGCACGCCGCTGCTCACTCTATATTACCCAGCTAAACAAACCGGTGACTAAATTTGTACTTAATGATTGGATTACTCAGTTCCCGCTTTGTATCAATGGTACCGATTTAACTATTTGCAGCTTACCTGGGGTATTTAATCACGGAAAGCTGGATATAGGCACGGATCTGTTACTGCGTAACCTGCATAAAAAACCCTCTGGCCGGGTACTTGATCTGGGGTGTGGTGCTGGTATTATCGGCAGTTATATAGCCAAACGTTACCCAGAAAGTAACGTTGAGATGAGCGATGTAAGTGCACTTGCCGTAACATCAAGTCAGTTGACCTTAGCGGCAAATGAATTAGCTGGCAAAGCCTATTTATCAGATGTGTATTCTGATGTTAACGGCACATTTGATTATATTATCTCTAATCCACCTTTTCATGTGGGCTTAAAAACCCACTATGCCAGTACTGAAACATTCTTAGCTAATGCCAATAATTACCTAGAACGTCGCGGCCATCTAACCATAGTGGCAAACAGTTTTTTACAGTATACACCGATTCTGGAAACGGCTTTCGGCAACTTTCAGCTACAAATAAAATCGAACAAGTTCAGTGTCTACTACTGCAACAAATAGCCTTAACTCGGGATATACTTGTCGAGTTTTTGCCAAGAAATAGGCTAATTCTGTTGAAGCTATCTGCCGGGATGGTCACCCCATAAAATATTTCGGTATAAAAAACTGCCATCACTGATAAGTGATGGCAGTTTTTTTATATCAGCGATTGAATACAATAGGTATCAAGTTTTACCTTAAATACTTTTCGCTTCAGCACTCAATTCATTAATTTTCGTTGCCATTATAGCATGGACATCCTGCGATAATGTTCTTACATCACGACGTTCAAGACCCGTAGTTTCGATTGGCGCAAGAATTTCAATAATGACGTTACCGTTATTCCAACGATTCAATTTAATTTGGCCATGAGTGTTAGAGCAACACACGGGCACTACAGGTACTTCAGCCTGCACAGCAGTATGAAATGCGCCTGTTTTAAACGGCAATAAACCACGGCCACGGCTACGGGTACCTTCGGCAAACATCCAAATACTCAAATGACCCTGTTTAATTCTATCTGCCACAGCAGAGATGGTGCCAACGGCCTTGGTTTTATTCTTTCGGTCGATCAAGATATTGCCTGATAGCCAGTAAACAAAACCAAAAATAGGCACCCAGATAAGGCTTTTCTTACCCACAGAAACAGTGCCGGGCTGCACCGCCGCCGTCACAGTGATCAAATCAAAATTATTCTGATGGTTACCCACAAAAACATAGGGACCGCCAGCATTTAAATCTGCAGGTTTGCGAACGATTAATTTAATTCCAAAAATACGCGCTAAACTGGAAAAGTTTTTTGCCACAAACGCCACGTGTTTAGGATGGCGAGGCTGCAAACTAAAGCGTAGAATACTGATAATTAACATGTAGATCATAAATAATATGACCAACACTAAACGAATAAGAAATAACATTAGTAACCCTCTTTTAACAGGGCTGCAGTATACCTAGCAGCCACTCAGTGTACAAGCGTTAGCCTAATTATTCGTCAACGACCTCCAATCCATCAACACGCTGCAAGCCCCGTGGTAATTTGAAACCACGTCGGCCTCTTTCGCCTTTGTAATGTTCAAGATCAGCAGGTTTCAGGGTCAATTTACGCTTTCCGGCGTAGATAGTGACAGCTTTATCAACCGGAACCACCAGCATAATTTGTATAAACTCTTCGCGGCTTTTAACCCGTGCAGAGGGAATATTCATTAACTTGTTACCCTTGCCTTTTGATAACTCTGGCAGTGATGACAATTGGAACATCAGCATGCGCCCTTCATTTGATATTACCAGACAATGATCGGTATCGAGATCTGTCACCGGCTGAGGTTCAATGACCACGCCTCCTACAGGCAAGGTTAATAATGCTTTACCATTCTTATTCCGGCTCACCATATCACTGAATTTACCGATAAAACCATAACCCGCATCAGAGCTTAACAAGAACTGTTGTGCCTCATCAGCCATTATCGCATGAACAAACGTCTGACCAGATGCAAGACTAAACCGTGTGGTGAGTGGCTCCCCCTGACTTCGCGCAGAAGGTAAGGTGTGGGGTTCCAGTGAAAATGCGCGCCCGCTGGAGTCAATAAATACCGCTAGGTTGTTACTACGTCCTTCAGCTGCATCTTTATAACCGTCTCCAGCTTTGTAGCTCAATCCTTTAGCATCAACATCATGACCTTTAGCACAACGTGCCCAGCCCTGTTGTGATAAGACCACGGTAATGGCCTCATTAGGCATCAGCTCTTTTTCCGTTAACGCTTTCGCTTCTTTACGTTCAATAATAGGCGAACGGCGGTCATCACCAAACTCTTCCGCATCTGCAATCAATTCTTTTTTTACTAAGGTCGATAAACGACGCTCTGAGCCTAATATCGTCTCTAATTTATTCCGCTCAGTATCTAACGCACCCTGCTCACCGCGAATGCGCATCTCTTCTAATTTCGCTAAATGGCGCAGTTTTAGTTCAAGGACCGAATCAGCTTGCGTTGCTGTCAGATCAAAGCGCGATATCAACTCCGCTTTAGGATCATCAAAAGTACGGATAATCTCAATCACTTCATCAATATTTAAAAAAGCGGTGAGTAAACCATCTAAAATGTGTAGGCGAGCCAATACTTTATCCAGGCGATATTGAAGTCGTCTTCGCACTACGCCGTGCCGGAATTCCAGCCACTCCTGCAAGATCTGTTTTAAGCCCTTTACCTGAGGTTTATTATTTAAACCAATCATGTTCAGATTGACCCGGAAATTCTTTTCCAGATCGGTACTGGCAAACAAGTGTGCCATCAATTGTTCTATATCCACCCGATTGGATCGGGGCATGATCACCAAGCGCGTCGGATTCTCATGGTCGGACTCATCCCGTAGGTCCGCAACCATCGGCAGTTTTTTCGCCTGCATCTGCGCCGCAATCTGCTCTAATATTTTCCCTCCCGAAACTTGATGCGGTAATGAAGTAATGACAATATCACCATGCTCAAGGTGGTAAACTGCACGCATTTTAATGCTGCCTTTACCCGTTTCATAGATCTTACGAATGTCCCGTTCAGGGGTAATTATTTCAGCTTCGGTTGGATAATCAGGGCCTTTTACAAATTCCATAAGCGCAGGTAAATCCGCTTTTGGTTGATCGATAAGGTGTAAACAGGCCTGCGTGATTTCGCGTACATTATGGGGCGGAATATCGGTTGCCATACCCACCGCGATACCCGTTACGCCATTGAGTAATATATGGGGTAAACGCGCAGGCAATAACTGCGGTTCCTTCATGGTGCCATCAAAATTAGGGCTCCAGTCAACAGTCCCTAAACCAACTTCACTCAGCAGCACTTCTGCAAATTTTGATAATTTTGCTTCGGTATAACGCATCGCGGCAAATGATTTAGGATCATCGGGAGCCCCCCAGTTACCTTGCCCGTCAACCAGCGGATACCGGTAAGAAAATGGCTGTGCCATTAACACCATGGCTTCATAACAGGCACTATCACCATGCGGGTGGTATTTACCGAGTACATCACCCACAGTACGTGCTGATTTTTTATATTTAGCGCCTGCATGTAATCCCAGCTCTGACATCGCATAGGTGATCCGACGCTGAACTGGTTTTAAACCATCACCAATATGAGGCAAAGCACGATCCATAATGACATACATGGAATAATTTAAATATGCTTGCTCGGTAAACTCCCTCAGTGGCTGTTGTTCAACACCCTCTAAGCTCATATCAGTAACGTCTGTCATGCAGGTTCCTTTACTAAAAAACTAATAAGTAAATTTTTATGTTGGGTTATCACTTCTATCAGCGATTAAACATACTAAAACAAAATATGCTATTGCTTGATATTTATATTATGATGAAGCGAATAGTAAAATGGTCTTAGATAATAAAAATATTTTTGCTTATCAGGTATAATAGATAGTTATTTCAACTATTAACCGACAACATTGATATTATCTAATACGACTTTAATTATCTCAATGTCCGACACTAAAACTAAATGACAGGAAGTTTACGATGCGGAGCGCACCATTATATTCTCTTATAGAGAAAACAAAATTACTTTTTCCGTCATTAACTAAGCTACTGAAAAAACTACACTCTGTCGTGAATTCTTTTCCTTCATTACATCGAAAACTACTGCCATTTCTAGTGCTTTCTGTCGCGATTCTGTTGCTGCTACCAAATGCAAATACATTGGATAAAACCAAGAGTCAAACAGGTGTCAGAAAAACCATTGCATTAACAATTACCCCCCCAACAAATATCGCAACCAATTCATCCGCCGGAAATTTGGCCTTAACCAATAAACAATCCAATTTGCCAAAACCAGTACAGATAAAAAATCTTGACCCAGAGAATATTGCCGGCGACTGGCGCGCTCACGTGATCCGAAAAGGCGATTCTGTATATCGTATTTTCCGCCAATATGATATTCCAGCACCCGTATTACACGCTTTGATCGCGTTAGAGTCACAAGATCAATACATCACCAAGGTAACGCCTGGTCAGATAATGTCATTTTATATTTCAAAGCAAGGTGAATTAGTTCAGCTGCGCATCACAGGTATGGATCAGACTGCAGTTACCTTCATGCGCCGAGAAGATGACTCTTACATTCGCTTCAATCGTTAAGCGTTAAAAACAGACTCGATTCCGACCTTTTTTCTTCGCTTCATACAACAGACCATCGGCAACCTTGATCACTTCGGTTGGTAAAGAAGCCTCGCTGGAACGTTCAGCGACACCAATACTGATCGTGACCTGAACTACTTTTGCTAAATTTTGTTGTGAACGTTGCTTACTGCCATCACTTTCATCATCAGGTCGAACCCCATGATCACGGATCCGAAAGGGATAATCAGCTACCAACAGTCTTAGCTGTTCCAGATAATCAACACAGTCTTCTGCTGACTTACCTTTAAACAGCACGGTGAATTCTTCACCGCCATAGCGGTACACCTTACCCCGACCTTTAACTTTTGACAATTGTGTCGCGACCATTTTCAGTACATTGTCACCGATATCATGGCCATAGGTGTCATTAAATTTTTTAAAGTGATCGATATCTAACATTGCAATCGTATATTTCCCACCCAATTGGTTCATATCACTGTTCATTGCCCGTCGCCCAGGGATCAAGGTGAGCTCATCAATAAATGCCTGTTCATGGCTGCGGTGGAGTACGCTGAATAATAGAAATAGCGCACTCATAAAAAACATACTTGCAGATATCCATTGCTGGTTAAATTGAATAATAGTCAGCGAAAATGCCAGCAAAGCGCTAAGAAAAGCCTGATCAGAAGATAAATTTCTAAATACCAGCAGTATCGAAGTCACTAGAATCGTGCACACCAGCGCTGCCATCAGTAACATCGGCAGTGGTGAGCCCTCCCAAGTATTAAATAACCACGGTTCACTGGCCAGTAAGATATGTTTAACTAACTCATTGTTTTCAGATGAGATAAACCAATGAAAAGCCACCCCTTGCCAAAGTATAAAAGCATTGTACCAAAGTCCCTTGACAGAGAAAATGGAACGTTCCGGCAACACCGAAAACACTAATAAGCTGATTGGTATGGCTAATACCAGAAAGTAATATTCAAACCGGGTAGTTCCTACTGACAGCGGTGTCTGCAACCGCGTTTGAATAAAATAATAGGCAATGATCATAACCAGAGCAGCAAAACCGCAGCGCCCTTGCTTAAAAAAATGACTGAGTATTATCACCAAGACAAACAGCAAGATAGGCAGTTGAGTTAACATATCCTGCTGAGCAGAAGAGAGTTCCGAAAACACGTCAGGTAACAATAACCCGGCGAGCATGGCTAAAAATGTAAAGAGTAATCTTTGGTGTATAATGTTCATTTAATTCAACTACTTGTATAGACGCCCATCTAATTATCCGCCTAAATATTTGTCTAACTAGATGCCTAGCTAGGTTCGATTTTTACAATATAATAATTTACCGATATTGCTGCAGAAATTAATCCCATACCAATGGCCGTGGCAAATATAATGCCGACTTCGCTAAGAACAAGTCCTTGAATAGCAAATTCAGTTTGGTACAACTGGGCCAAATTAAGTACCGTTTCTTCCATCCAGTACACCATAAATAGGCTTGCAGCCCATGCCAGAATCCCGCCTATCATGCCATACCAAAAACCAGTGTATAAAAAGGGTCGTTGCACAAACGAATTGGTTGCACCAATCAGCTTTAACACCTCAATTTCAGCGCGATGGGAAAGTATATTTAAGCGTATCGTATTACCCGTGATCAGCAATACCGAACTAAGCAGCAAGGCTGATACTACCAGCACCGCATCGCGGAGAATCGAAATAATACCTTCTAACCGAGCCAGCCAGGTGATATCTAGTTTACCTTGTTGCACCTCAGGTTCTCGTTCCAATTTGGCAAGCAATTCTTTAGAAGCAATCGAGGTTCTATAATAAGGTTTCGGGGTTACCACCACCACAGCGGGAAGCGGGTTTTTATCCAAAAAACTTAATGCAGAGGCAAAGCCTGAAGTACGTTTAAACTCTGTCATCCCCTGTTCTTTAGAAATATATTGGATAGCTTCAACTTCTTTATATGACTGGATCCGTTGCAATAAATTCTGGTAACGCGACTCTGGTATCTCTTTTTTCAAGAACAGATTAATATCTGTCGGACTGGTCCATTGCTCACTGATCGTTTGCGTATTTTTTAATACGATATACAGGGTACTGGGTAGTGCGAGACTCACCCCTAATACCAACATTGTCATCAGCGAAGCGATGGGGGTACGCCACACATCCGATAAGCTCGATACAGCCTGATGTATATGTTGCTTAAAACGGATCAGCAGACGTTTATGCAATGGTGCTTTGTATCTCAATACTTTCTTATTCATGTTAAACCCCTTGCAACTCGTCATTAAACAATTCACCTTGCTTGATTGTTAAAGTGCGGTAACGCATTTTAGCAATTAAACCCAGATCATGTGTCGCAATCAATACCGAGGTACCTGCCCGATTAAATTCTTCAAACAATTTGATGATTTCTGTCGACAGTTGAGGATCCAAATTACCCGTGGGTTCATCTGCCAGCAACAGCGCAGGCCGTGAAATAATAGCGCGGGCAATGCCGACGCGTTGCTGCTCTCCTCCAGAAAGCATCGTAGGATAACATTTGACTTTATTGTACAGACCCACTTTATCTAACGCCGCTAACACCCTATTTTTAACCTCTTTTGCAGTGTGGCCTTGAATAACCAAAGGCAGCGCTACATTATCAAAAACAGTGCGGTCCACCAGCAGGCGGTGATCCTGAAAAATAATGCCAATATTGCGGCGTAAAAAGGGGATCTCTTTTTTATTCACCCTACTGACATTACGGCCATCGAGGAAAATATTACCTGTGGTAGGCCTTTCCAACATACTAATTAATCTTAATAACGTACTTTTACCAGCCCCTGAATGCCCAGTTAGAAAAGCCATTTCTCCCTTTTCCAGGTGAAAATTCACTTTTTGCAATGCGCTTAAGCTGCCAGGGTATACCTTAGATACATCTTCAAACCGGATCATGACGACTGCGTCCCTTCTGTATGTCGTTATCTTGCCATCTACCGCGTTGGATTAATTGGCTAATACCGGTAGCCGTAATGGATCCCGAGTACGACTATTAATAATATTAATCGCGACTTATTATTTTAATCTAAGTTACGCTGTTATTTATCCGCAGTACTGTGATTGTTCTACAGTACCGCGCCCTGTCTTAATTAGTCTTAGCTAGTAAAGAGCGCATCAATAAATTCTTCCGAATTAAAAGTCCGGAGATCATCAATGCCTTCCCCAATACCAATAAAACGGATGGGAATTTCAAACTTATCTGCGACCGCAAAAATAACCCCACCTTTGGCGGTGCCATCTAGTTTTGTTAAAGTGATACCGGTCAGACCCACTGCCTCTTTAAACAATTCTGCCTGACTTAACGCATTTTGCCCGGTGCCGGCATCAATAGTCAGCATGATCTCGTGTGGCGCACTGGCATCGTGCTTTCGCATTACCCGCAGCACTTTTTTCAGCTCTTCCATCAAGTGGTTTTTGTTTTGTAACCGACCCGCTGTATCTGCAATTAATACATCAATGTTTTTTGCTGTAGCCGACTGCATCGCATCGAATAATACCGATGCGCTGTCTGCCCCAGTATGCTGCGCTACAACCGGAACATCGTTACGCTCACCCCAAACCTGCAACTGCTCAACCGCTGCCGCACGGAAAGTATCACCCGCAGCCAGCATCACCGACTTACCTTCAGCCTGGAATTTCTTCGCCATCTTACCAATCGTGGTTGTTTTACCGACACCATTAACACCAACCATCAAGATCACGTAAGGTTTATTGGCACTATCGATAACTAAAGGTTGATCCACTTTATGCAGCATTTCAGCCATATCTTTTTTCAAAATATCGTACAGCGCTTCAGCATCTTTTAGCGCTTTACGCGACGCTTGCTGGGTAAGGTTATCAATGATCCGAGATGTGGTAGCAACACCAAGATCCGCAATGAGCAGTTGCTCTTCCAGCTCTTCAAATAATTCATCATCGATGTGTTTACCACGAAATAGATTTTTGAAACCACTGCCAATATTACCTTTGGTACGTGACAAACCACGCTTTAACCGGGTAAATAACTTATCTTGTTGCTTAGGTTCAGCTGAACCAGCAACTGATTCAGCTCCTGCTTCAGTCACTTCAACCAGTACAGCGTCTTCCGCCTGCACAAGTGCGTCAACAGAATCTGAGATAGCTGATTTCGAGTTAACTAGCTCTTCGCTAACCGACTCTGATACTGTCGATGTCGCAGCTTGTTCTGTAATAGCCTCACTGCCATCGTGATCAGCAATTTCGTCCGTAACAGCTGTAACCTCTGGTGCTACACTGTCGCTGCCGCTTTCTATTTCAGTTTCAGTTTCAGCGTCAATATCAACGTTGGCTGAAGGATCTGTATTTTCAGTCTCCGCAGTGTCTTTATCTTGAGTCTGATCAGTGATTTGTTTTAACTGTTTCTTTTTACCAAATTGATACCATTTTGGCGCCTCGGTTAGCGCGTCATTGCCAGACGCTGACTCAGCCGACTCCGTGTTACTGTCGGTATTAGCCTCGGATATTATTTCCGATTCAGCCTCTTTCTCATCTGCCACTTCGGAATCAATAGCGCTTGTCGTTTCCGCAACGTCACTCGGTGCACTTGCTACATCTGCATTGACACTATCTGTATCTATAGCTGTACCTGAATCTATATCTGTATTGAGTACCTGAATATCGGTTGCAACATTCTCAGCTGCTATTGAACCATTTCCTTGTGCTTCTGTAGCTTCATTCTCAAGTGTTTCTTTTGCTTCTTTCTTACCGAAGCCAAACCAATTTTTCATGCCTTTCTTTGCCATTTCCGGAAAACCTTACTTTCAGCTGTAATGAACTGCTACAATGAACCGCTACCATGAATCAATATTGATATATAACCCAACCACTTCAGCATGTGCGATCCTAACCTCTTGAACTGGTATGAGTATAATTTAACCTAATCTGCAAGTAACACTTTGAACGATTATCCGCCCCGAGTACTGAAACTTGCATTTCCAAGTCGCTTGGGTATATTACCACCATTCTGTCCAGACAAAGAATTACTATGGCAAAATCGAGCACTAAACAACAAAATCCACGTCCTTCTGGGCATATTCGCATTATCAGTGGGCAATGGCGCGGTCGGAAACTCCCCGTCAAAGATGTGATAGGCCTACGACCAACCACAGATCGTATAAAAGAAACGGTTTTCAACTGGTTGTCTCCTTATGTACGCGACAGCCACTGTCTCGATTTATTTGCTGGCAGTGGTGGATTAATCTTTGAAGCGTTGTCGCGTTATGCTGAATCAGGATTACTATTTGAAAAAGATGCCGGAGCGGCAAGCCAGTTACAACAAAACATCGAACGATTAAAAGCCGACAATGCTAACCTAGTACATGGCGATACGCTACAGCTATTGACCAAAATGCCAGCGCAGCGTTATGACCTAGTGTTTATTGATCCGCCCTTTCGTCAGGACCTATTGGAAGAGTGCTGTGCCAAACTAGAAGAGAATAACTGGCTAAGTGGCGATGCCGTTATTTATGTAGAACGAGAAAAAGAATTAAACCAATTAACCCTGCCCACTAACTGGCAGTTGTTAAAAGAAAAGCAAGCAGGCCAAGTTTGTTTTGAGCTGTACCAGCGCGTATAAACGCGGGTTGTTCACCCCGCTATTCACATGCTACCTTAAGATAATAGCGGGGATAGGGGTCACTTATGGTTATCGCTTAACCATGTCTGCACGTCAGCATAAGCACCTCGATAAACAATACGATCTGCTTTTTTACTGAGTTGATACTGATACATGGGATCATAATACTGTTCCAGTATCAGTGTTAACCAGTCAAGGTGATCATCTGCAGCGCCCGTCTGCCGCTGCACGTTTACAGCCCGTTGCTGACGCGTAAGAATATGCTCATACCGCTCTTGGCCAAGCCGTTTACGAATACTGAGCAGCCCCTTCTCAAGGTAAGCAGAAAACTTAATCCAGCCATCGTCCTCGCCATAAGTGGCAACAAAATCAGCTTGCATCCGAATAACATAATCATCAAGCAGTCGCGCCAGACGCACGTCAACAGGATCTTCAATAACTGCAATCGGCGCAAGCTGCATCGCTTTATACAGCGAAACAGGCACATTCACCGACCCCACATTACGACCTTCGTCTTCCAAAATAAACGACTGACAGCCCTGAGCCTGTTTTTTAATAATATCGATCGCCAGCGTATTATCAGAGGTGATTTGACTGTGCTGCGCCGATACATAACTACCAAACGAAGATCCTCGGTGATTGGCTGCACCTTCCAGATCAAGGCCATTTTTTAATGCATTAATCAGCTGAGTTTTACCACTGCCAGTACAGCCAGCAACAATCGTGAGCGGAAGATGAGTCACACCCTCAATCGTCTCCAGCAAAAAACGCCGCAACGCTTTATAACCACCTTCAATAAAGGGGTAATCGATGCCAGCCTCTTTCAGCCACTGTTGCGTGATCTGGGAACGTAACCCACCACGAAAACAATATAGGTATCCCTGGGGGTTAGCGTCAAAAAATGCTTTCCATTGTGCCACGCGTTCAGCTTTACGATCTCCGCATATCAACTTATGACCTAATGCGATTGCTGCATCCTGGCCCTGTTCCTTGTAACACGTGCCAACGGCGGCTCTTTCTGCATCGAGCATAAGCGGATGGCTGTGTGATGTAGGAAACGCGCCCTGAGCAAATTCAATAGGTGCACGCATGTCCATCATTGGCGTATCGTTTAAAAATATCTCACGAAAATTACTGCTATTTTTTCGGGACATCAGCATATCTCGATCAATACAGCGCCATCTTGTGGTTTTAATTCACCAATAGCCTGCAATTCAATATTGTGCTGCAGGGCGAGCGCATGAACGTCATCTACTGCATCAACGCTGACCGCCAGTAATAAACCGCCTGATGTTTGCGGATCACAGAGTAATGCTTTTTGCTGCTCGGTGATATCACCAATTTTATTGGCGTAGCTAGCATAGTTACGCTCTGTACCGCCGGGTACACAACCTTGTTCGATATAGTCAAAAACCGCAGGAAGATACGGGACTTTATCAAACCAGACATCCGCCTTTAGCTGACTACCTTCACAGATTTCGGTTAAATGACCCAGCAAACCAAACCCTGTGACATCCGTCATCGCTTTTACCCCAGGGATGTTGGCAAACGATTCACCGGACTTATTTAACTGACACATCCAGCGACAGGCAATACCTTTATGTTCATCACGTAATTTTGACTGCTTCTCTGCGGTCGTCAGCACGCCGATACCTAAGGGTTTAGTCAGGAATAACTGGCAACCACTTTCAGCTTGATTGTTACGTTTTACCCGCTCTGTTGGCACTATGCCAGTGACTGCAAGCCCAAAAATAGGCTCAGGGGTATCAATAGAATGACCACCCGCTAACGAAATACCGGCATCGCGACATACCGCCCGACCGCCTTCAATCACCTTTTGAGCGACTTCCGGTGGCAGCAGATTAACTGGCCAGCCAAGAATGGCGATTGCCATAATAGGCTTGCCGCCCATGGCATAGATATCACTGATCGCATTAGTTGCAGCAATGCGACCAAAGTCATAAGGGTCATCGACAATAGGCATGAAAAAATCCGTGGTACTGACCACAGCGGTGCCATTTTGCAGATCAAATACCGCTGCATCATCTTTGCTTTCATTACCCACCAGCAGATTAGGATCATGGAAAGGCGCAATCTGCGAATGTAAGATCTTGTCTAAAACTTGCGGGGATATTTTACAGCCACAACCAGCACCGTGACTATATTGTGTAAGACGAACATTTTCCATGCCACTCTCCAAAGAACAACCGAATTGACTAAGAAGCTGATTGTACGCCTGCATTGAAACTGTGTCATTAGCTTAACCGCGCTAATTCAGCGTTTAGATAACAACATGACGGCGATATTCACTTGGCGAAATACCAACAACTTTTTTGAAATAACGTCCCATGTGACTTTGATTTGAAAAACCGCACTGCAAGGCAATGTCAGCCAGGGTTAAGTGGGCTGTCATCATCTGCTGTTTAACCTGCTCAACCCGCACCACTCTCAGGTACTCCTGCGGCGTTTGCGCCATACTTGCTTTAAACATACGGCAAAAATGATATTCACTTAACTGGGCCAATGTCGCTAATTCAGCAAGGTAAATCTGGCGATAATAGTTGGCATGGATAAAGTCGCAAACCATTCGAGTCACATTCGGCGATAACCCCCCTTTAATGGGACTGCTTAGTTTCGTTATCCCCATATTCTGCAACATCGACACTAAAATAGTGTCAGTGACCTGCTCCATTGCGAGATGACTATCACGACCTGACCAATCCGTTGCCGCCATGCAGTGACGAAATAAGGCTTCTAGCGCTAAATCATCTACAAACGTGAGTTCAGGAATTTGCACAGTGCGGGGATCAATATTGAATACCTTTAATGCCAACTGCTTTAAATAGTCATCATTAAAATACAGGTGCATAAACTGCTGGGACGGTCCTAATTGCCAGCGGCTTTCGCTGCCTTTGGGCATCAGGCAAAATTTGCCCGGAGCACCAAATTCAGATCGTATATCGGTACGATGGGTTTCATAGCCTCCAGATAAATACAGGCTCAAGGTATGCTGGTTATCATTCACATAATATAAACGGTCATGTTCATTTTGATAATGCGCCCAAGACAAAGACTCCGTCAACGACGTTTGCCGTAAACAGATCTTGCTAGCGGATTGCTCAAAGCTGGTATGCGTAAATCCCAGCTTGGAATCAGTTAATGGATTTATATTATTCATCCCAAAATACTAACGGTTAACATCGCGTTGCTCAACCATTGCGCTAATTAAACCGCAATATTGTGTTAACTTCCAAAATATCGTGATATTCCCTCACCATAAAAATCGCCACAATAACGGCTATTGTCAATAAATAGGGAGTTACCATGCCAGCGTTACTGTATTTTTGCATGATTTTTATATGGGGATTTTCATGGATTTCAATTAAATGGCAGCATGGCAATGTGCCCATGGAAATATCGATATTTTATCGCTTTGCCATCGCGGCAGTTATCATGTTAATCGTTGGGAAAGTATTCAAGAAATTACAACCGGTAAAAAACCAAGACCAACCTTTTATCGCATTACAGGGAGTCTGTTTATTCTGCTGTAACTTTCTCGCGTTTTACAGTGCCACTTTATATATTCCCAGTGGTTTAGTCGCGGTATTCATGGCGACTGCACCGGTGTTCAATGCCTTTCACAGCAAGTTATTTTACAAAACAGCTACCAATGCTAACTTTTGGTTAGGGGCAGTACTGGGGCTGTGTGGGATTGGTTTATTGTTTGCCGGCGATCTCATGAAAACTGACTGGTCACAAGACACGCTGTTTGGTTTACTGTTTGCCTTATTAGGCACCTGGTTTTTTTCAATCGGCAATATGCTCAGCATACGTAATACTAAACATAATATTCAGCCTTTCACTGCCACCAGCTACGCGATGATTTACGGTTGTATTGCACTACTTTTAATCATAATGCTGCGTGGTATTCCCTTTAAATTTGATATGAATGCTAAATACATCGGTAGCTTGCTGTATCTTGCCGTGCCAGCGTCCGTACTCGGGTTTACCTTTTACTTGATCTTAGTCGACCGTTTAGGTGCCAGTAATGCGGCGTATATATTAGTAATAACGCCGATTGTTGCGCTAACCGTCTCCGCGGTATTTGAAGATTATCAATGGACACTCTATTCCACGGCAGGTTTAGTATTGGTGGTGCTGGGAAACATATTAACCCAACGGAAAAAACCAATATTCACACGTAGCAAAATACCGTCTTTACAGGCTAATTAAATTAACCTCAACGCGAGATAAAAAATGCCCCCATCACGATATGTCATGGGGGCATACTGTTTAGGCATAACTACTTATAATAATTTGTTTAGAAACGCTATTCAGGTGCATAACCCAAGTTAGGCCCCAGCCAACGCTCGGCCTCTTCCAAAGTCATGTCTTTACGATCTGCATAGTCTTTCACCTGGTCTTCTTGAATCGATGCCACCGCAAAGTAACGCGCTTCTGGATGCGAGAATATCCAACCTGATACTGCGGCACCTGGCCACATCGCATAAGAAGACGTTAACTTCATACCGATGCTGTCAGGTTCAAGCAACTCCCAAATTGTACCTTTCTCGGTATGTTCCGGACAGGCGGCATAACCCGGCGCCGGACGAATACCTTGGTATTTTTCGCGGACCAGATCGTCGTTACTCCAATCTTCGGTCGGCGTGAAACCCCACTCTTCTTTACGCACTAATTCATGCAGACGTTCAGCCATTGCTTCTGCTAAACGGTCACACACAGATTGCACCAAAATAGCGTTATAATCATCTTCAATACCTTTGAAGTAATTCGCCATGTCGTCTTCACCGATGCCACCAGTTACCGCAAATGCACCAACGTAATCAAACTTACCAGAATCTTTCGGCGCCACGAAGTCCGCTAAGCAATTATTATACTGCCCCGGTTTCTTCTTAGTTTGTTGACGTAAATGTTCAAGACGCTTGAATACCTGAGTACGTGTTTCATCAGTATAAACTTCAATAGTATCGCTATTCACTGTATTAGCAGGGAATAAACCAATCACACCATTAACACCGACTTCATTCGATTCTTGTAAACGATCAAGCATATCGTTGGCATCATTGAACAAGCTTTGCGCTTGCTCACCCACCACTTCATCGGTAAGGATGCGAGGGTATTTACCCGCCAGCGTCCATGTCATGAAGAAGGGTGTCCAATCGATGTATTTTCGTAGTTCTGCAATTGAGTAATTAATGTATTTTTGTACACCCAGTGTTTTCGGTACTGGCGGTGTGTAGTTAACCCAATCAATCGGTGCTTTGTTAGCACGTGCTTTTTCTAACGTAACCGGTGCACTACGCGGACGTTTACGAGCATGCTGCTCACGGGCCGTGTCGTATTCTTTGGCCATACGCGCAACCAATTCAGGCTTTTTAGTTTCTGACAATAATGCCGCGACCACACCTACTGCACGTGATGCATTGGCAACATAAATAACCGGTTCGTCATAGTTTTGCTCAATCTTCACCGCGGTATGGGCTTTCGATGTTGTCGCGCCACCAATCAGAATCGGCAGTTTCAAACCTTTACGTTTACATTCTTTCGCAACATGGACCATTTCATCTAACGATGGCGTGATCAGTCCGGATAAACCAATAATGTCGCAGTTTTCTGCAATCGCTGTTTTAAGAATATCATCGCAAGATACCATCACGCCCATATCAACGATTTCGTAGTTATTACACTGTAAAACCACACCCACGATATTCTTACCAATATCGTGCACATCGCCTTTTACTGTGGCTAATAATACTCTTCCGTTAGTAGAACCTTTTTGTTTTGACGCTTCAATATAAGGGTTTAAATAAGATACCGCACGTTTCATTACCCGGGCAGATTTAACCACCTGGGGTAAAAACATTTTACCCGCCCCAAACAAATCACCCACCGTGTTCATGCCGTCCATTAACGGACCTTCAATCACTTCTAATGGCAGTGTTGCTTGTTGACGCGCTTCTTCAGTGTCTTCTTCAATAAACTCGGTAATACCTTTAATCAGCGCATGCTCTAAACGTTTATTCACATCAAAACTGCGCCACTCTTGTGTTTCAGCTTCCACTTCAACACCGGAATCGCGGTATTTATCCGCCAGCGCTAATAAAGCTTCCGTACCTTCAGGTGTCCGGTTAAGGATCACATCTTCAACGGCATCCAGCAGTTCTTTCGGCAGATCATCATAAATGGCTAACTGCCCTGCATTAACAATACCCATATCCATACCTTCACGGATACAGTAGTACAAGAACACGGCATGAATAGCTTCACGTAATGGGTTGTTACCACGGAACGAGAAAGAGACGTTCGAAACACCACCCGAGATCATCGCATGCGGTAACTCACGCTTAATGTCTTTCACGGCTTCAATGAAATCAACTGCATAATTGTTATGCTCGTCGATACCCGTTGCGACAGCAAAGATATTTGGATCGAAAATAATATCTTCAGGTGGGTAATTCAGTTCATTAACAAGAATGTTGTAAGAACGCTTACAAATCTGAAATTTACGTTCTTGGGTATCCGCCTGACCCTTTTCATCAAAGGCCATGACGATCATTGCAGCGCCGTAACGACGAATTAATGTCGCTTGGCGACGGAAGTTTTCTTCACCCTCTTTCAATGAAATCGAGTTAACGATCGCTTTACCTTGAACGCATTTCAGACCCGCTTCGAGGATCTCCCATTTCGAAGAATCGATCATGATCGGCACTTTCGAAATTTCCGGTTCAGAAGCCACTAAGTTTAAGAAACGCTGCATACAATGCAACGAATCTAACATACCTTCGTCCATGTTGATGTCGATAATCTGTGCGCCAGACTCTACTTGCTGCTGCGCTACATGCAGTGCTTCATCGTAATTTTCTTCTTTGATCAGACGTTTAAAACGAGCGGAACCAGTTACATTAGTACGTTCACCAACGTTAACAAACAGGCTTTTTTTAGAAATTGTTAGTGGCTCTAAACCACTTAAACGGCAAGCGACTTCTATTTCAGGTAATTGACGTGGTTTAATACCTTCAACGGCATCAGCCATGGCTTTAATATGTTCTGGCGTCGTACCACAACAACCACCCACCATATTTAAGAAACCCGCTTCTGCCCATTCCTTAATATGCTCAGCCATGTCTTCAGGGCTAAGGTCGTACTCACCAAACGCATTCGGTAAACCGGCATTTGGATGAGCTGTCACATAGCTTTCTGAAATACGCGAGAGTTCGCCGACATATTGGCGTAATTCATCAGGCCCTAATGCACAGTTAAGACCAAAAGTGATCGGTTCTGCATGGCGTAATGAATTGTAGAATGCTTCTGTCGTTTGACCTGTCAGTGTACGTCCCGATGCGTCGGTGATCGTACCTGAGATCATGATAGGTAATTCGTAACCAAGCTCTTCGTATACCGTTTTCACCGCAAAAACCGCGGCTTTAGCATTCAGCGTATCAAAGATGGTTTCGATAAGGATCATATCCGAACCGCCTTCGATTAAGGCCTTCGTTGATTCGATATAAGCTTCAACCATAAGATCAAATGAGGTATTACGGAAAGCCGGATCATTTACATCTGGAGAAATAGAACAAGTACGGTTTGTTGGTCCAAGCACCCCGGCAACAAAGCGTGGACGGTCAGGGTTTTCAGCGGTTTTTGCATCGGCCGCTTGACGGGCAATACGCGCCGCTTCGCGGTTGATTTCTGCCGATAATGATTCCATATCATAATCAGCCATCGCGATAGTCGTCGCATTGAACGTATTCGTTTCAAGAATATCAGCGCCGGCGTCGAGGTATTCTTTATGAATATCAGCAATCAACTGCGGCCTACTTAATACCAGTAAATCATTGTTACCTTTGACGTCACTGTGCCAGTTAGCAAAGCGTTCACCACGGTAATCAGCTTCTTCTAATTTATAGTCCTGGATCATCGTCCCCATGCCACCATCAATAAGCATGATACGTTTTTTTAATTGCTGTTCCAGCTGCGGTTTATTTTTTATAGTGGCCACAAGATCCCTCGTTTAATTTACTGCAGACCCAATCCTGAGTCTTATTATTTGATACTAATCTCTACGTACTTAAGACGCCTATAGACCGCTGTATTTATAAGTTGTTACGTTTATAGATCGTTTAAGTCATATGGCGTTTGCTGATAAACATAATAGTTTAACCAGTTGCTATAGAGAAGATTACCATGACTACGCCAAGTAACACGAGGCGCATTTTCAGCATCATTACCTTTATAATAATTAGCCGGTACTTCAGCCTCTACGCCATCGGCGATATCACGCATATATTCTTGGTGTAGCGTATCAGCACTGTATTCTGGATGACCAGTGACAAAGACCTGACGGCAGTCTTTTGAGGCGGCTAAATACACCCCGGTTTCATCATTAGCGGCTAAAATATTGATGTCTGTATTTGCAAACATCTCAGCAGAAAAATTAGCATAGCGTGACATTGGCACTGAAAATTCATCATCAAAACCACGTACTAAGGGATTATGGCGGTGGAATGTTTGTTGTGGGTATACCCCAGAAAATTTAGCCTCGTGGACTTTTTTATCCACGCCATGTAACACTTTTAATGCCGCTTGCGCTGCCCAGCACAGGAATAGGGTTGATACCACGTGGGTTTTCGACCAGTTAATGATCTCTTCGATTTGTGGCCAATACACCACGTCATCATGACCGACTAAGCCTAATGGCGCACCGGTAATAATCAAACCATCGTAATTGTTATGACGAATACGTTCAAAGTCATGATAAAACTCATCAATATGTTCTTGGGGGGTATTCTTAGAAGCGCGATAATCAATACGCAATAGCTCTACATTTACTTGCAGTGGCGTATTCGATAATAACCGTAAAATTTGATTTTCTGTCTCAATTTTCTTCGGCATAAGGTTAAGAACAACAACCTGCAGCGGTCTAATTTCTTGCTTGGTTGCACGTGACTCTAGCATCACAAAAATATTTTCATTACCTAATATTTCTGCGGCCGGTAGCCCGTCTTTAATTCTAATTGGCATTATTCCCATCCTTAATTAACACACTAGCCATCCAGAAGTCTACCTCATATCAATCCAGTTTGTAAGAGGCTACATGGATTTAATCCAGTTAATCCGAAATATGCCTTTATACCCATCCTATTTCGGTTGACCCTCATTATCTTTAACTATAGTATCCCCAGCTCGCAGTAAGTGAGAATAACCCAGCTCAATGGATTGCCGACTTAAATGCTTTAACTAATTAGGGTTAGCTGCCGATGTTAACTTATATCTACCTTATTGCCATCACCGCGGAAGCGATGTCGGGTGCACTGATGGCTGGCCGAAGAAACATGGATATCTTTGGTGTTTCTGTTATTGCCTTTGTTACCGCGCTAGGCGGTGGTACGGTCCGAGATGTACTGTTGGGACATTACCCCCTTTCTTGGACTCAGCATCCCCATTACGTCTATTTGACTATTGGTGCCGGTTTATTCACCATCATTATTGCCAAGTATATGAACCATCTGCGTCGATTTTTTTTAGTCCTCGATGCCCTGGGTTTAATCGCGTTTACTATCATTGGCTGTAACGTGGCGATGCAACTTGACTATCACCCCACCGTTATTATCATGGCAGGGATGATCACGGGGATCTGTGGTGGCGTACTGCGGGATCTACTTTGCAATAGAACACCGGTGGTATTCTGTAAAGAGGTTTATGCGGGTATTTCATTATTAGTCGCAATGCTTTATCTCAGCTTAGAAACATTGGGTGTCGACCACAATATCAATCTAATAGCGGCCTTTTGCATTGGGGTAACGCTGCGACTTTGTGCCATCTACTGGAAATGGTCCTTACCAACTTTTTCCTACACATCAGAAGAGTGGGACTAGTATAGCCACGACTTCAAGATGCAAAAAGTCTGCATCTTGAAACTGCTCAGCTAACGATACACTTGGTAACTATACGCTTGGTAAATAAGAGTATTGGCCAACTCAGCGCTTTGTAAAATCGACGCTTTGAGCATAATTTAACGTTCGCAGATAAACCGTAGCCAAGCTTGCAGTAAAATTTCAAAATCTTCCAGCCCACAGGTGGCAACGGCTTCCGCATCATAGAAGTTCATGTCTTCCTGTAACTCTTCACCAAAATCGATTAATTCTGAATTGGCACAGGCACAGGCATCTTCCTGGGTTAATGTTAGTGTCATCTCGTTCCCAATCAGCTGATACTCCTGCTTTTTTCTGGCTTTCAGCAGATCAATTTCTGCCTGAATTAACGCAATCGAGCCCTTATCCGTGCCCAAGCTTCCTTGTAACCAGTTACCCAGTGCCATCTGTTCCATCGACACGATGACTTTATAGGTATCAGTGAGGGTATCTTTTCGAAATTCAAAATCCACGGTTAAGCCTGCTTTCAGTTAAGTTTAAATGACCAGACTGGGATTGTAACAAAAAAAACGGCTCCCGAAGGAGCCGTTTTATTAAGCTAACACACTTTTATAATTACCGTATCGTTCAGCCGTTGATTAAACGGCTTCTTGCACGATGACTGCGTTGGCTTTCTCAATGTAGGTCGAGATTTTATCGAAGTTTAAATAACGGTAGGTATCTGCCGCCGTTGCATCAATCTCAGACGCAAGTTCCATGTACTCTGCCACGGTTGGGATCTTACCTTTAATCGCCGCTACTGCAGCAACTTCAGCAGAACTGAGGTAAACGTTAGCACCCGTACCGAGACGGTTCGGGAAGTTACGCGTTGAAGTAGAAACAACTGTCGTATTATCACCGACACGTGCCTGGTTACCCATACACAGTGAACAACCTGGCATTTCTGTACGCGCGCCAGCTTTACCAAAGATTGAATAGTAACCTTCATCACTGAGTTGTGCAGCGTCCATACGCGTTGGTGGGGTTACCCACATACGTGTTGGCAGTGTACCGTTGAATTTCTCAAGCAGTTTACCCGCAGCACGGAAGTGACCAATGTTAGTCATACATGAACCAACAAATACTTCGTCAATTTTAACACCAGCAACATCAGATAATAGTTTCACATCATCTGGGTCATTTGGACAGGCTAGGATAGGTTCTTTCACGTCAGCCAGATCGATTTCGATGATTTCAGCGTATTCGGCATCGGCATCGGCTTCAAGCAGTTGTGGATCCGCAATCCAAGCTTTCATTTCAGCGACACGGCGGGCAATCGTTTTCGGATCGCCATAACCTTCAGCAATCATCCAGTTTAACATCACGATGTTAGACTGTAGATATTCAATGATCGGTGCTTTGCTAAGTTTGATTGAACAACCTGCTGCAGAACGTTCTGCTGATGCATCTGATAATTCGAATGCTTGCTCAACTTTTAGCTCTGGTAGACCTTCAATTTCCAGTACACGCCCAGAGAATGCATTGATTTTACCTGTTTTCTCAACAGTCAGTAGACCTTTCTGAATAGCATAGTAAGGGATTGCATTAACCAGATCACGTAATGTGATACCTGGTTGTAGCTCACCCTTAAAGCGTACCAAGATAGATTCAGGCATATCAAGTGGCATAACACCCGTTGCGGCGGCGAATGCAACAAGACCTGAACCCGCAGGGAAAGAAATACCTAATGGGAAACGTGTATGTGAATCACCGCCCGTACCGACAGTATCTGGTAATAACATACGGTTTAACCATGAGTGAATGACACCATCACCTGGACGTAAAGAGACACCCGCACGGTTGCGGATAAAGTCAGGTAGTGTATGGTGCGTTTCTACATCAATTGGTTTTGGATATGCTGCAGTATGACAGAAAGACTGCATCACTAGGTCAGCAGAGAAACCAAGACAAGCCAAATCTTTTAGCTCATCACGCGTCATCGGACCCGTAGTATCTTGAGAACCAACCGTTGTCATTTTTGGTTCGCAATATTGGTTAGGACGAACGCCCGTTACACCGCATGCTTTACCCACCATTTTCTGTGCTAAAGAATAACCTTTCGTTGATTCAGCAACATCGGCAGGTAGACGGAATACCGTTGAATCTTCCAGCCCTAGGGCAGCACGTGCACGCGTCGTTAAACCTCGACCGATAATCAGTGGAATACGGCCACCAGCACGCACTTCATCAAGAATGACGTCAGTTTTAATTTTAAAATCAGTGATCTTTGCAGCTGTTTCGTTATTTTTAACAATACCTTCATAGGGGAAAATATCGATAACGTCACCGGTGTTTAGGTCACTTACATCAAATTCTAATGGTAGTGCACCTGAATCTTCCATTGTATTAAAGAAGATGGGGGCAATTTTAGAACCGATACAAATACCACCACCACGTTTGTTAGGGACGAATGGGATATCATCACCCATGCACCATAACACAGAGTTAGTTGCTGATTTACGAGAAGAACCCGTACCAACAACATCGCCAACATAAGCGACTTGATGACCTTTTTCTTTTAGATCTTCAATTGCCTGTAGTGGATTTTCAGCTACACCTTCACGCTCATTTTTAAGCATTGCAAGTGCATGTAGTGGGATGTCAGGACGAGACCATGCATCTGGTGCAGGTGATAAATCATCGGTATTGGTTTCGCCAGGGACTTTAAATACAGTCACTGTAATTTTTTCAGCCACTTCAGGTTTACTTAAGAACCATTCAGCATCAGCCCAAGATTGCATAACTTGTTGTGCGAATTTATTACCTGCTTTTGCTTTTTCTTCAACAGTATAGAAAGCATCGAACATTAATAATGTATGTGATAAGGCTTTTGCAGCAAGTGGAGCAAGCGCATCAACATCCAGTAATTCAACCAGTGTTTCGATGTTATAACCACCTTGCATAGTGCCAAGCAATTCAGTTGCGTGTTCTGCTGATAAGATCGGAGATGTCGTGTCTCCTTTAACGATGGCCGTTAAGAAACCCGCTTTAACATAAGCAGCTTCATCCACACCCGGTGGTACACGGTTTGTCAGAAGGTCTAAAATAAACGCTTCTTCGCCAGCGATTGGTGATTTTACCAATTCAACTAGACCTGCAACTTGTTCAGCGTCAAGTGGTTTTGGCACAACCCCTTGTGCTGCACGTTCTTCGACATGTTTACGATAAGTATCTAGCACGACTCATTCCTCTTCTTTTTATGCCACCTTGAGTGGACATCCATGTAATTTTCAGCCTTGAATTGTTATTTTTATGTAAAATAAAACAAGGCCCCTTGCAGAGTGTTTACAAATATAACATTTTTAACTCAAAATTAAAATTAAAGCAGCCTGTGCAGTAACGATTTACGTCCATACTCAGTATTCACCAAATCTATGGTAACTGATTTCATATTCACTCTATGTATTGTTGCGTATGCAGTCATCCTGCTTGCGTTAAAAATTATTGCCTATAAATAAGTAAGCGGATGATTTACCACCTTCAGCCTGGCCATAAGACAACATGACCGGGCCGATACCCGTATCTAAGCCAATAAAAACACTGCCAGCGAACAGCGTTGATGCGAAGCTGATATCATCTTTGTCCTGCCAGACATTGCCCTGTTCCAGTGAACCACCAACATAAAGTGGGAAGGAAAATGCGCCTAAATTGTTATCCAACAATCTGTGCCGATAAATCAGTGCTGCAAACGTTTTATACTTACCAGTGATTTCATTGACGCCATAACCCGACAAATTTTGAAAACCGCCTAAGCCAACCTGGAATGTCGGTGAAATAGGTGGCCCATCATAACTCGCTACCGATGCCTTGAACTCAACGGTAGCGCGATTGTATGACACGGCATTACGCCAATCAAGACTAAAGAATACGTTGTTTTCATTGTTATTCAGATAGTCCCCTGTATCTACGTATACATCTGAATCGAGTTTAAAACCCTTGGTAGGAAAAGAGATGTTATCGAGTGAGTCTAGCCGAGTCTGTACGTACCAACCTTGACTATCAAATGAGCTGTTAATATTGGTACCAATAATCTCTGCCGTACCCGCTTGATAATAACTACCCACCGCTATCTGAGCCCAATCAAAGGGAATAACCCCCAACTCGGCATAGACGCTAACTTGCTCAGTTGTGACAGCAAAATATTCAAAGGTCGAGCTAATCGGATTCAACAACGGGTCATTGCTTGACCCGAGGTATAATTTGCTTTCATAGTCTTCTAAACGTATACCCGTTTTGAAAAAATAATATTGGTTGTAGTCAATTGGTGAATAAAATTCGGTACTGATATTTGACTTCGTACCATATACCATTCCACTCCGCCACTCCGCCCCCAGCTTATTTAAATCACTGAGAATATACTGTAAACCTATCTGCTGAAGATCATCACTGGAGGTTGACTCTTGAATATTGAACTTAAAATCGACATAGCCTGGTCCCCAACTTTTTTCGACCACATTGAAATGTAAGTCCTGTAAGCCATCTTTTTCAGTGATGCTGTAATCAATTTTTTGAAATGAATTTAGTGCATAAAGCGCATCAACTTTCTGCTCTAATTCAGCAACCGTAACCTTGTCACCGCGCTTTAAGCTTAATTTGTTTTGGATAACTATCGGGCTTAAACGGGTATCGGTAGTGATTTCAATGTCGTTTACTTGAATAACATTAATTTGAGCCAGCTGCGCTTTCTTAAACGATTTTTGTTGTTGATATAGCGCATAATCTTCATCTGATAATGACAGCGGCATTAATTTAGCACTGGCATTTTGTGCTGACTTTTCACCACGGTCAACGGCATCTAACATCAACTCAAAATCTGCGGTACCGATACCGTCGATCTCAGGGCTAAGCAGAATATCTTGCGCTGACATTTTTAGGATCTGCTCATTTGCACTGGTACGTGTCATTGAACTAGAGAGTTGATCAAAGATAAGGAAAGCACTCGTGATCTGCTCTTGGTGATAAAGCTGTGAACCAATATCCACAGCAATAATAATATCCGCGCCCATACCTTGTAATACCGATACCGGTAAATTATTCACCATGCCGCCATCAACAAGATGATGATCTTCAATTATTACGGGTGTTAAGGCGCCGGGAATAGACATACTCGCCTGTATAACTTTAGACAAATCACCACGCTCTAATACGACTTCACGCATGGTTTCAACATCGGTAGCAACCGCACGATAAGGGATCGGCAGTAAGTCAAAATGACTGACATAAGGTAAACTGTTGGTTGCTAAACGCAGTAATTTAGCCATGCCTTGACCTTGCACAAAGCCCGATGGGTATTCAACACTGGTACCGTCAAAACCGATATTCGTTTGGATCTGAAACGAATCCTGACGCCGTTTTTCCCTCACCGAAAGTAACTCACGTGGCACATCATCATTGTAGCCTTGATTCCAGTCATACTCGGCTAATATTTGCTCTATTTGTGCCGATGAGCGACCCATCGCATATAAACCACCGATGAATGACCCCATGCTGGTACCGCTGATATAGTCAATCGGAATACGATTTTTTTCCAGGTATTTGATAACCCCCAAATGGGCTGCACCCTTCGCCCCACCACCGCTTAAAGCAAGGCCGATCTTGGGTCGTTTATTAATCTCGAGATTAGTATCGATAGTGGTCTTGCCAGCTCTATCAACTGTAGCGGTCGCATCAATATCCGCGCTTGCGGACACTGGAAAAAAAGCTGCTGTGGACAGTAATAGCCAGCCAATCCGCGTGAAGACATAACATAAAATCCGTTTTATATATAACATAACCCTATTCATCCTCTAAAAAAGAATGGCACCCAATACTATGGAGGTTAGCAAACTTATACCAAAGCCACCTCAAGATGCATGATTCAGCGTTTCACAGGGGCTTGGGTATATTATAAAAAAAGCGGCTCAAAGGCCGCTTGTTATTTGAATCTAGGTACTCATCTATAACTTCATCAATCTATTAATTAATTGATAAAAACAGGTGGTTATTTCTTTTTCTTCACTGTTTTCGCATTTGGAAGGTCAGTAATAGACCCTTCATATATTTCTGCAGCCATGCCAACTGATTCGTGTAGCGTTGGGTGAGCGTGAATGGTTAATGCAATATCTTCCGCATCACAACCCATTTCAATGGCCAGACAAACTTCACCCAGCAATTCACCCGCGTTAGTACCCACCATGGCTCCACCGATAATACGGTTTGAATCTTTATCAAACAATAACTTAGTCATACCATTTTCAGCATCAGATGCAATTGCACGGCCAGAGGCTGCCCAAGGGAATACAGCCGCTTCGTAATTAACACCTTGCTCTTTTGCTTCTTTCTCAGTCAGACCTGCCCACGCCATTTCTGGCTCAGTATAAGCAATGGAAGGAATAACTTTAGGATCGAAGACGTGTTTCTTGCCAGCAATATTTTCTGCCGCAACGTGACCTTCATGCACACCTTTATGCGCCAACATAGGTTGACCAACGATATCGCCGATCGCATAGATATGCGGTACATTGGTGCTCATGCGCTTGTCTGTTTCGATGAAACCACGTTCTGTTACTGCGATACCGGCTTTTTCAGCACCCAGACCCAGACCGTTTGGTACACGACCCACAGCAACAAGAACAGCATCGTAACGTACTGGTTCTGCAGGCGCTTTTTTGCCTTCAAAAGTGACGTATAGCCCGTCTTCTTTGGCATCAACTGCAGTTACTTTTGTGCTTAACATGACGTTGAATTTCTTTTTCACTGCTTTATCGTAAACTTTTACGATATCTTTATCGGCAGCAGGAACTAACTGGTCAGCAAATTCAACCACGTCGATTTCAGCGCCTAGTGCAGAGTACACAGTACCCATTTCCAGGCCAATAATACCGCCACCTAGCACCAACAGTTTTCCTGGCACTTCTTTCAGTGCAAGTGCATCTGTTGAATCCCAAACACGTGGATCATCATGTGGAATAAAAGGCAGTTTAACTGGGCGGGAACCCGCAGCAATAATCGCGTTATCAAACGTTACCGTCGTGATATTACCGTCACGATCAGAGGCTTCGATAGTGTTAGGACCGGTGAATTTAGCCAGGCCTTCAACGACTTTAACTTTACGCATCTTAGCCATACCGCCAAGACCACCCGTTAATTGACCCACTACTTTTTCTTTCCATAAGCGGATCTTATCAATATCTGTTTTTGGCTCGCCGAATACAATACCGTGGTCAGCCAGTGATTTTGCTTCTTCAATCACTTTCGCTACGTGTAATAGTGCTTTTGACGGGATACAACCCACGTTCAAGCAAACACCACCGAGGGTATTATAACGTTCGATAATTACCGTTTCTAAACCTAAATCTGCCGCACGAAATGCAGCTGAATAACCGGCAGGACCAGCACCTAGTACTACTACCTGAGTTTTAACTTCATTACTCATTATGACCTCGTTGTCATCAAATTTTCTGAAATGGCGGTTACGTCACCCAGAGGCACATCGTCAGCTTCTGAGTAATGATGTTCGATTCCAAACAATTTTACATATATGTTAAATAAATGAGAAGTAAAAAGAGTTAAAACATTAAATTAATGCATTAACTCCGACTCAATTAAGTACTAAAGTACCAGTTTACGCAGATCTGACAGATATCCGTTCAGGGCTGTCACGAAACGTGCACCGTCAGCACCGTCAATCACACGGTGATCATATGAAAGCGCCATCGGCAACATCAGGCGAGGAGCAAACTCTTTGCCATCCCATTTTGGCTTAATCTCAGAGCGAGATACGCCTAAAATAGCCACTTCCGGTGCATTCACGATAGGCGTAAATTGCGTACCACCAATACCGCCAAGGCTGGAAATAGTAAAACAACCGCCTTGCATATCAGAAGACGTCAGTTTACCAGCACGTGCTTTTTTAGAAATCAAAGCAAGATCCTGACAAAGCTCATAAATACCTTTTTGGTCAACGTTACGAATAACCGGCACAACAAGACCGTTTGGTGTATCAACAGCAACGCCCACGTTGATGTATTTCTTCTGAATAATGCTTTCGCCATCGTCACTGATTGAAGTGTTGAACTTCGGATAATCAGCTAACGCTTTAGCGACTGCTTTAACGATGAAGATAAGTGGAGAGATCTTGAAGCCTTTATCTTGCTTAACAAGTTTGTTGTTCTCAACTTTACGGAACGCTTCTAGTTCAGTGATGTCAGCTTCGTCGAACTGTGTAACGTGTGGGATTTTAACCCAGTTACGGTGCAGGTTCGGACCAGAAATTTTCTGGATGCGCGTCATTTTAACGACTTCGATTTCACCGAATTTAGCGAAATCAACTTTCGGCCATGCCAGTACGTCCATACCTGAACCGCCGGTAGCGCCAGATTCTAAACGTTTAACTGCATTTTTAACGTAGGTTTGTACGTCTTCTTTTGCAATGCGACCTTTACGACCCGTTGCGCCAACTTTATCTAAGTTAACACCGAATTCTCGTGCCAGGCGACGCACGACTGGTGATGCATGGTGATAAGCATCGTTTTCAACAAAACCCGTTACTTCAGGTGCCGATTTTGATGAAGGGGCTGAAGAGCTAGCTGGAGCCGCTTTCGGCGCTTCAACTTTTGTAGCCGGAGCCGGAGCTGCTGCTTGTGCGACAGGAGCAACAGCAGGTACCGCGCCAGCAACTTCAAACGTCATGATGAAAGAACCCGTTGTCACTTTATCGCCAACAGCTGCTTTGATTTCTTTAACCACACCAGCAAACGGTGCAGGAACTTCCATTGAAGCTTTATCACCTTCAACAGTCATTAACGTATCTTCTTCTGCAACAGTGTCGCCAACGTTAACTGATATTTCAGTGACTTCAACTTCATCATCGCCGATATCTGGGATGTTAATGTCTAGTACTTCTGCAGCAACTGGAGCCGCTGCAACAGCGACTTCGACTTCAGCAATGGGTGCCGATGCAGCCGCTTCAGCAGCGAAGATGAATACTAATGAACCCGTTTTAACATTGTCACCAATATTTACACGGATTTCTTGTACAACACCCGCTTGTGGAGCAGGTACTTCCATAGACGCTTTGTCACCCTCAACGGTCAGCAAAGTATCTTCTTCTGCAACTGTATCGCCAATTTGAACTGCGATCTCAGTTACTTCAACTTCATCATCACCAATGTCTGGAACGAAAATTTCAATACTCATTATTTATGCCTTATGCGTATAGAGGGTTTAATTTATCAGCGTCGATGTCGTATTTAGCAATTGCATCAACAACAACTTGATTTTCAAGCTCGCCTTTCTTAACTAATTCAGATAATGCAGCAACAACGACGTATTGCGCATTAACTTCGAAATGACGACGTAAGTTTGCACGGCTATCTGAGCGACCAAAACCGTCAGTACCAAGTACTTTATAAGAACCTGGTACATATGCACGCGCTTGCTCTGCATAGTTTTTGATATAATCTGTTGCAGCAATAGCGGGTGCATCACTCATAAGCGTAGTAATGTAAGGTACTTTTTGCTCAGCTTCAGGGTGTAGCATGTTGAAACGCTCAATGCCTTGACCTTCACGAGCGATTTCATTGAATGACGTTACCGAGAATACGTCAGAACTAATACCATAATCTTCACTGAGAATACGAGCCGCTTCCCGTACTTGCATCATGATAGTACCTGAACTTAATAACTGAACTTGGGCTTTATCACCGGCATCTTTACCAGCAAATGTGCCTGCGTAGCTTTCAAGCTTATACATACCTTTACGGATGCCAACTTCAGCACCTTCAGGCATTGCATGGTGCGCATAGTTTTCATTCATCAAGGTGATGTAATAGAACACATTCTCTTGTTCGCCATACATACGACGTAAACCGTCTTGTAATACCACAGCAACTTCATAAGCGAATGTAGGGTCATAAGACACACAGTTAGGGATGAGACCCGCTTGTACTAAACTGTGACCATCTTCGTGTTGCAGACCTTCACCATTTAGCGTTGTACGGCCAGCAGTAGCACCTAACAAGAAACCGCGCGTCATTTGATCGCCCGCCATCCAAGCCGAATCACCAATACGCTGGAAACCAAACATGGAATAGTAGATATACAGCGGGATCATAGGTACGTCGTTGGTGCTGTATGAAGTTCCGGCTGCAACCCAAGAAGACATAGCACCTAGCTCATTGATACCTTCCTGCAGTACCTGACCACTGGCTTCTTCTTTATAGTAAGAAACAATTTCGCGGTCTTGCGGTGTGTATGCCTGGCCTTTAGGGTTGTAAATACCCACCTGACGGAACAAACCTTCCATACCAAACGTACGCGCTTCATCGGCGACGATTGGTACGATATTTTTGCCAATGCCTTTATGCTTAAGCATCACGTTCAGGGCGCGAACATAAGCCATAGTCGTAGAGATTTCACGTTTTTGCTCACCTAGCAACACAGAGAAATCTTCAACGGCAGGGATCTCAAGTTTGCCTGAGAATTCTTTTTTACGTTGTGGTAAGTAACCATTTAATGCTTTACGACGCGCATGTAGGTACTCGTGTTCAGGTGTACCCTCTTCGATTTTTACATATGGTAATTCTAATAATTGCTCATCAGAAACAGGGACATTGAAACGATCACGGAATTTCTTGAGGGCATCCGATTTCATTTTTTTCACGCCATGGGCAATGTTTTTACCTTCCGCCGCTTCACCCATGCCATAACCTTTGACAGTTTTAGCCAGGATCACGGTCGGTTTACCCACCGTTGCTTTCGCTTTTGCGTAAGCTGCATATAATTTGCTGGTTGAATGACCACCACGTTTTAGATCCCAAATCTGCTGATCAGTCATATCTTTAACTAATTCAGCTGTTTCAGGATAACGATTGAAGAAGTGTTCACGCACATAAGCGCCATCTTTCGCCTTCAGCGTCTGATAATCACCATCGACAGTTTCATTCATTAACTGTAATAATTTACCCGATGTGTCTTTAGCTAGTAGCTCATCCCACTCTTCGCCCCAAACAACTTTAATCACATTCCAACCAGCACCTTTAAATAGGCTTTCAAGCTCTTGAATGATCTTACCGTTACCCATTACCGGGCCATCTAGGCGTTGTAAGTTACAGTTAACAACAAATACTAAGTTGTCTAAACCTTCACGCGCAGCAAATGATAATGCGCCACGTGATTCAGGTTCATCCATCTCGCCATCACCGAGGAAAGCGTATACCGTCTGGTCTTCAGTTTTCTTTAGACCACGGCCATCGAGATATTTCAAGAAACGAGCTTGATAGATAGCAGAGAATGGACCGAGACCCATAGATACCGTAGGAAACTGCCAGTAGTCCGGCATCAATTTAGGGTGCGGATATGAAGGAATACCTTTGCCATCAACCTCTTGACGGAAGTTGTTTAGTTGATCTTCCGTTAAACGACCTTCAACAAATGAACGCGCGTAAATACCAGGAGAAATATGACCTTGGTAATAAACTAAATCGCCACCGTCTTTTGCAGTAGGTGCTCGGAAGAAGTGGTTGAAACAGACATCGTAAAGCGCTGCTGAAGATTGGAAAGACGCCATGTGACCGCCTAGCTCTAAATCTTTCTTTGAGGCACGCAGTACGATCATTAAAGCATTCCAGCGGATAATAGAACGGATCCGACGTTCAAGTTTCACATCACCCGGGTATGCCGGCTGATCTTCACTGCGAATGGTATTAATATAATCCGTAGTGATGCCGCCCTTACCCAGAGCAACGCCATCCATGTGCGCTTTTGCAATAACTTTTTCTAATAAATACTGCGCACGTTCAAGACCTTCTTCTCGAATTACAGATTCAATTGATTCTAGCCACTCAGTCGTTTCGATTGGGTCTACATCATGCTTTAAGATGTCGGACATATGAGATTCCTTACAATTAGATCTCTACCACATTAAAGAAATATTCTTACAATAGCTTTATTAATAAGAATAATCGTCGTTAACTCTATTTAGCTTGTTTTATACGGCGTGACGCACGATCAATACGGCTATCTTCACGCCCAATATCGAGCAATGCTTGCTCGATATAAGCCAGATGCGCATGGCATGCTTCTCTGGCCTGTTCCGGTTGTCGGTTAAGGATGGCACTGAGCAGATCGCTACGATGCTGGCTAATCTGTTCAATCACGTTCTGCCGCTTATCCAACAACTTAAAATTCTTACAAATATTATCTTCTAATAAAGGGTTTAACCCGCGCAGTAGGTGCAATAACACGATATTATGCGATGCGGCAGTCACTGCGATATTAAATGCGCTGACCGCTTGCGACTGCAATTTCGGATCATTTTTACATGCCGATGTCGCAATGCCATCGAGCGCCTCGCGCAACTGTTGAAAATCGGTTTCAGTACCCCGCAATGCAGCGTAATAAGCTGAAATGCCTTCCAATGCATGACGAAATTCAAGTAAATCTAACTGCGCGTCTTGATGCGTTGCTAACAATTGAAATAGAGGCTCGATCAGAGCTTGATCGATTACTTTTTTTACCCAGGTGCCACGCCCTTGGCGGCGTTCCAGTAAACCTTTACTTTCCAGCCGCAAAATTGCATCCCGCACTGTTGGCCGAGACACCTCAAGCTGCAGGGCCAGATCACGCTCTGAAGGTAACCGCTGGCCAGATTCCAGGCTACCTTCCAAAATCATCTGCTCTAACTGTTCTGCTATCGCATCAGCAAGCTTCGGCTGTTGAATTTTCTGATAAACCATCTGAACCTCAAAGTGACCACTGGTAAATTGGTCAGACCAATTTATTGTTTCGTCCTAATAATCTAACAAACCATTTTACGATTGTCATTAAAAATAGACATTATTGTTTTCATTTATGCTACTGCTGATAAACAGGGCAGCATAAACTCAAATAAACAAGTCAGCAAAACAATCACAAAACTATTCAATAGGGGGTACAAGTAGTTAAATCGACCATTGAAAAGGAATAAAAAAAGGACGTGCTACCCCTAAAGTAATACCACAGGCAAATTGGTCTTACCACTGAATTTTGCACAGCAAAAAACTTCAGCAAAAATTAAATTGCTGAAGTGGTAAACTCAGGCAGTAATGGATAGGATGGCTTAAAGGAAAATTAAAAAATAGTACCGTTAATGGTCAACAGTGAAATAACCGTCATGAACAGGATGATATTGCGCTTTGCCAGCTGTACTAAATAACAGGTATAGTCATAACATTTATCTGTAGCGACATTGGTTTGACTTGCCACATACACAACCTGACCGAGCAGCTCAAATTCCGGTGTGGAGAAATTATGCCAGCTCTGTAAACTTTTCGGCAGGGCAGCCTGTTCTTCTGCCACCAGCGCATAACCGAGCATGGTTATCCGTGCCGGCAACCAGTCAATAAACCGCATGATGCGGTGGATCCCGCAGTGATTAAGATGTTGAGTTTGCTGAGTGTGTTGAGTGTGAAGTTGAGTAATATATTGATGATAACTGCGCGCGGCCACATAAAACATTAATCCTACCGGCCCCAGTAGTACAAAATAGAAGATAACAGCAAAATAGAAGCGGTAGTTGATCCACACCAGCTGTTTACCCACCGCCTGTGTCAATAAACTGGGACAGAAGTTCGCGCTGTTCACATCTAAGCAACTGGCATACATGTCTTTCGCTTTTAGATCATTACGGCTCAATGCCTTCAAGTATTTGCGGTAATCACGGCGGTGATCAGTACCACCAAAACTCATCAATAACAGTAGCAGCCAGGTCAGCATGGTAAATAACCCATAATAAAGCCCGTTCAATGCATCTAACAAGCTGTACAACAATGCCGTGGGTATTGCCAATACCAAAAACGTCGCAGCAATTCCCTTAGTAACAAAAGAAGGCAACAACGGGTACAGATAGCGCTGCAGCGCATCGTCCAGTTGAAATCTCGCATTAAGATGAATAATGCGTTCGATCAACAATGCAAGTAGCAATGATATTAATGCCATATCAGCAATCCTACTGGTTAAGTCATTGGTTATAGGTAATGGGTTATAAATACTAATCATAAATAGCTAAAATAACGGGTCCAATCAAACAGTGGACCCGGATCGGCTTTGCGCAGTGGCGCAATGTCACTGTGCCCTGTAATTCGCTGCTTGG